>VBAP01000043.1 GCA_005882335.1 Candidatus Segetimicrobium genomatis | reverse complement strand
GTCCTCCGAGGATTCGCGCAGCGGCATTAACACCAGCCGGTAGGCATCCACCCGCATCGATCGTCCCGCAGCCGGCTGCCCGTCGCCGAGCCGCCCCACGAGCCACGCCACGACGTCAGGCGATGACGGCTGCCGCTGGAGGCGCGCCAGCACCTCCTCCATGAACCGCTCACCCACATCGGGCGGGGGATTCGGCTGGCGTGCGAACGGCTCCCACCTGGTAGGATCCAGCAGTGTGGACAGCGTCCCGCCGATTCTCGGAAGCCGGTAGACCTGGCCGCCGCGAAAGATCTGGGCATCGGTGATGCTGAGTCCGCCCTGGTTCTCGATCTCCACACGCAGCCCCGCGTCGCTGACCGCAGTGCGCCCGTTCAACGGCATCGACACCACCTGCGCCGCGTCCACGCGCAGCCCGGAGGCGGGCGCGCTGCCGCTGATGGCGGACGGCGCGTCGAACGTCAACGGGCGTGGCTCCACCGGCTGTATCCAGACATCATCGGCCATCTTGAGCTGAAACGCGCCCCCGTATGGACTGATCAGGGATGCGAACGTACGGACCCGCGCCATGCCGGAACCGGGGATGACCTCGGCGATTGAGGCCTCCACGACCGACGTCCCGGCGCGGCGCGCCTGCAGCGCGAATCCGTACATGACAGTCATGAAGCACACCGCGACCCCGGGTACGGTCAGCCAGCCGCCGCGCACGCGACCGGCATGCCTGAGAACTCTGCGCACAGCCACGACGTAGATGATTGACAATGCCGCCAGCCAAACCTGAATCGCCCCTGCCAGCGGCCGGCTGGATGGCAGCGCGCTGCCGATCTCGGCCGTCGCGACCCAAGGACGCACGCGGGCATCAAGCGCTGCTGCCCACATGGCCGCCCTGCCGCTCCAGGACCGCAGCTCCGGCGCGAACGGGTCAAACGCCCAGACCAGGACGCTGCCGGCCCCCCAGCGCCATCGCGCGGCCATCGGGCCGCCGGCCGCGCCCCGGCGTAGCTGCAGCGTCGTCGCCGATATCGGACCGCGCAGACCGGGCAGAACATCCGGCCGCTGCACTTCGGTCAGCCCTGCCGGATCAGCAGGCAGCATCCGGAGCAGCCAGGGCGCCCGAAGCACGGCCAGCGGCGCGCCCCCGGTCACGAGGAGCCGCCCTCCCTGCACCACCCATTGCTCGAGCGCGCGCTGTTGCGCGGGCGATACTGCGCGCTCGTCGAGATCGCGCACGACCAGGAGCTGGACTCCGGCGTAGCCCTGCCATTGGACTGGAAGATCTGCTTCAGTAATGTATGCGGCCCGGATCTTGCGCGTGAGATCAGCGAGAAACTCGAGGCCGGCAGGCTCGTGCGTCAGAGCCAGCACCACCGCCTCGACCGCACGCGAGGCGGACAGAGGTACTTCGCGGCGCGTCACCTCTCGCCCCGATGCGACCAGACGCACTGTCAGGGCGCGACGTGCGTCAGGCACGAAAACATCGACGGCTATCCGCTGGGGAGCACCCGGCAGTAACCGCACCGGCCGGCGAAAGGACAGCGGCGCGTCGTATCCCTGTACCGGAACCTCGACAACGATCTCGCCGTCAACTGGCATCGAGACCCGCAGATGAACCAGGACCGGCAGCCACGCGCGCAGAGGAATCCATCCGGCCCATCCAACTTCGGCCTGAAGATTGACTGCGGGAGCGCCAGCCTCTCCCCGCGCCGGAGGGTATGGGCCAGCCGGGAGCGCCGCGCGCGATGCAGCGGAGGGAACCGCGAGCATGCCCAGCAGGAGGACGGCCCACAGACCGCGCCGCCCTACACCGTACGGTGCGGGGCGCCGCCGGAGGATGCGTACCGACCGCAGGACAGCGAGAGGAGTCACGCCACGGGCTACGAGGAGGGCTTCGGAGAGGCGTCCTTCGAAGGGGCGTCTGGCGGAGAGGCGCCCGTGGGGCTCATCTTTTCCGGGCTCTTCTTCTCCGTGCTTTTCGTTTCTGCGCCCTTCTTGTCCGCACCGTCGGAGGACGACGGCTTCCGATGGTCGGTGGTGTAGAACCCCGATCCCTTGAAGATCAACCCGACCGACGAAAAGACCCGCCGGGCCGGTCCGCCGCAGACGGGACATGGTCCCGGCGTTCCGCCAACCTCATGGTGGACCTCAAACAGGTGATCGCAGCGTGTGCAACGGTATTCGTACAGCGGCATCAGCAAGACCCTCTTTCTGCAATCATTTCCATATATAGAAATGCCCTTCCACGATGTCAATATTCCCCTAGGGGAGTTGAAAAGTTGGAGAGTTGGAAAGTTGGAGAGTCAGGACAGGGTGTCGTTGCCTTTCCAACTCTTCAACTCTCCAACTCTCCAACTGCAGTTACCGTCGTTCCAGCGTGGCAAGCCAAATCGGTCCCTTGAAGCCACCGGTATTCGTGCCAAACGCCGATCCCAGGATCCATGTACTCCATCAGGTACGAGTACAGATGCAGGTGCCCCGATCCGTCGGCGTTTGCCATCCAGAGCTCGGCGTGAGCTTCGTTAGAGACTTGCGCAAAGACGACCTTGTCCCCCTGCGGAGACCAGGCCAGACCTGTATACCGTCCGGCCGCCGGCGTCACCGCGAACCGGGCGCTGCCATCCAGGCGGCTGAGCACCACCTGCCCCACGCCAACCGCAACCTGATCACCACTCACCGTTGCCAGGTAGCGACCGGTCGGCGCGAGGCGCAGCATCGTGGCGAGCGCGGGCAGCAGGATCCGCTGACGGTCCGGATAGCTGATGCGTACCCGCCATACCTCGGTCATCGCCGAATCTGCCGCGGTTGACAACCCGTACAGCAGGTAGAGGCTGTCGGCGAACCACTGTAGATCATGGATAGCGCGGCCCAGCGTCGCACGGGTCACCATTCGCTTGAATCCGCCGTCGCGGCTTACCAGCCACAACTCAGACCGCGGCTGGCCCTCTACGGTGCGGCGAATCACGACGGCCAGCTTATCGCCGCCCGGGGCCCATGCCAGCTCCATCGCTGATCCGGGCAGCGATATGGACCGGCGGTCGGTTCCATCAGGTGACAGCGTCCACACGGCGCCCCGGTCGATGAGCGCGAGCAGGTTCAGAGGCCCCGACCACGACAGCACGGTCACCGCCTCGGCCGGCGCGATGTCCTGTTCCCCGCGGTCCAGCGTGTACACCCGCAGCCGGTGATCGCTGCTGTAGGCCAGGGCCCGGCCGTCTGGTGACCATACCGCAGGCGATAGCGCGGGACGATCCGCAATACGACGGACCGCGGTGATCTGCAGCTGCCGCGTGCTCTCCGGCGCAGCCGCGCGCCGGACCTCACAGGCGCTCGCCAGCAATGAGGTGAGGACGATCGCGGCGAGCGCCAGTCTACCCGGTCTCCACGGTCTCCCCAGTCTACCTGCGCGCGGAGGCCTGCTAGACAATTCTGCCATTGCTATTCACACTTAGCGGGAGGCATTCAGACTGGGAAGACCGGGAGGACTGGGGAGACTCGGTTAGACAACCGGATATTTGCCTTCGGCAAGTTCGCGGGTCAGGGTCGTGATGTTGACCAGTTCGCGCTCCATAATCTCCTGCACGCGGCGCCGTGCCGCCTCCTGGCGCGCCCGCTTGGCCAGGATGATCTGCGCGGCGGCGATCTTGGGATGGTCGATGGCGGCGCCGATCTGGCTGAGCATCCACACATACACTTCGCGAATGCCGCTCACCTCCCGGTAGATGCAATCCGCGACCTGGTGCGTCATGATGGTGTAAATCTTGCCCACGTGCGACACGGGGTTCTTCCCGGCCGCCGCTTCGGTGCCCATGGGCCGGTTCAACGCAATCACCCCGTTCACTTTGTTGCCGCGACCGATCTGCCCGCTGTCGCCGCTCTCCGCGGAGGTCCCGGTCACGGAAAGGTACATGCCGCCCATCCCACGGCCCCGGACGTCCAGGGTGTTGAGCGCCACCGTGATCTTGTGCAACGTCTTCGCCTCGGTGCGCGCGAATTCCTCGATCGCCTCATGCATCTGGCCCTTGCGCTTAAAGTACGTGGCCTCCGAATCGATGAACCGGTCCACGAACGCCACGGCGGCAGTCAGGTTGAGCTCATCGCCTCGCCGCAACCCCATCACCTTGATGTCCTCGCCGGCCTCGGGGAACTGTTGCTTGAACGCCGGGGAGTTCATGTAGCGCTCGGTCTGCAGGACCAGCCGCTCCGTTTCCGTCAAGGGGGCGTAGCCCACGGCGGCGGAGGTGTCGTTGGCGCCGGGGACGTCGCGGCTGAAGATATCCACGAGTTCGGGTGAACCGGGCTTGATCTGCACGTCGTACCGGACGTGCTCATCGGGGTCGACGAATCGCAAGTGCTCGCGGATCCACCGCTTGGCCGTGGTGATGGCGATATCTTCGATGGGAATCCGCTTCCCGTCCATCCCGGACGTCGCGCGGTCGCCAAAGATCAGCCGCATGGGATCTGTCACCCGGCCGCCCCCCAGGCGGATCTCTGCGTTCCCGGCGACAAGGAAGCCCTTGTCGATGTTATGGTGGAGGATGACGCCGAACTGCCGCAGGTACTCCCGGCTGAGTTCGATGCTGACGCGTTCCATGATAGCGTCGCAGATGGAATCGGGGTGGCCCTGCCCCTTCCGCTCCACGATCTCTACCTCATGTTCGGACACCGGCTTGCCCGAGAGTACCTCGACCGTAATCGACCGCACCTCTCTGCCTCCTGTCTCGCCGGGTGAGAATTCGCGGATTGCGGGATCACTCCTACTTAGGAGAACGCAGAACGCAGATGGCAGAACGCAGACTACCTACTGTTCGCCCAAGCCTGTGGATTCTGCTTTCTGCGTTCTGCGCTCTGCCCTCTGCGGTCTCCAGGTTCTCACTTAGAATCATTCCCCGGAACGTGGGCGGCGGCGGGCAAAGATGAGAACGAGTACCATGCCGGCGAGGAAGCCGCCGATGTGCGCCCACCAGGCGACTCCACCCCCGCCGGTCCCGATGGATCCCAGTCCAAAGAAAAACTGCATAAGAAACCACAGCGGGAGGAACACGATTGCCGGAATCGCGACCGTGGTGAAAAAGAAACCAATGAAGGCCAGCGATCGAATACGCGCACGGGGAAAGAGGACCAAGTAGGCACCCAGCACGCCCGCGATGGCGCCGCTGGCGCCGATGAGCGGAAGCGTCGACGCCCGGTTGACAAACGCGTGGGTCAGGACTGAAACGACGCCGACCAGCAGGTAGAAGATCAGAAAGCCGCCATGGCCCATCCGGTCTTCTACGTTGTCGGCGAAGATCCACAGATAGAGCATGTTGCCGAGCAGATGGAGCCAGCCACCGTGCAGGAACAAGGACGTCACCAGCGTGGGGGCTGCGGTCACCAGCCCGCCGGGGGCCGCGAGCACGGCCGGCGTCGCGCCGTACGTGAGAACAAAGCGCTCCCCCGCTGCCGCTGAGCTTAACCCATATGTCGTATAGAGGAAGACGGCGGTGCAGGCCAGGATCAAGAGGATCGTCACGACCGGCCGCGACGACGAAGGGTTGTAGTCGCGCAGGGGAATCATGCCGCGGCGTTGGCATCCTCCCAACGCACTTCAGCCACGCCCTCGACCTCGCCGAGCGCAACGAGCAACTCGTCGCGGCTCACCCGCGGCGGGAGGCGCAGCGCCAATTCCAGCATCACCCGATCGTCGCTGTGTCCCGACAGCTCCACGTGCTCGATGTTCACGCCGAAGACACCCAGCGCCGTACCCATCTTCCCCAGCTGCCCAGGACGATCGGCCATCACCATAACCACGTGGCCAAGGCCGCGGCGGGGGATGCGCACCTCGAAGACCTTGAACAGGGTAAGTACGCTGACGACGATGACGGTGGTAAAGAGCGCGCCGGCGTAAAATCCGATGCCGGCGGCCGTTCCGATCGCGGCCACGGTCCACAGGCTGGCGGCAGTCGTCAGGCCCTGCACGCTGGCGCCCGTGCGCCAGATGGTGCCGGCGCCCAGGAAACCGATCCCGACGACGATATTGCTGGCCACGCGCGCCGGGTCCGCTCCGGTGCCAAAGAAGCCCACGGCAGACACCAGGGTGAACAGGGCTGCTCCTACAGACACCAGAATGTGCGTCCGGAATCCGGCCGGCTTGTCGGCGCTCTCGCGCTGCCAGCCGATCACGCCGCCCAGCACCATGGCCAGGAGGAGCCGGACCGCGGATTCGCCGATCTGTTCCCAGGAGTTCATGAAGCGGCAGCTTTCTCGCGCGCGATCGCCTCTACCTGTTCCATCAGCGCATCAACCAGCCGATCCTCCGGCAGGCTGGCGATGACCTTCCCGCCGCGGAAGAGCAATCCCATCCCTCGGCCACAGGCGATCCCCAGATCAGCCATGCGCGCCTCGCCAGGACCATTCACCGCGCACCCCATCACCGCCACCTTCACAGGAGCGTCGAGCTTGGCGAGCCGCCGCTCCACTTCCTGGGCGATCGTGATGATGTCGACCTCGGCCCGACCGCACGACGGGCAGGCTACCAGCTGCACGCCGCGCGTGCGCAGCCCCAGGCCTTTGAGGATTTCAAACCCCACCTTGACCTCTTCCACCGGCTCGGCGGCCAGCGACACCCGGATCGTGTCTCCGATGCCGCGGGCCAGAATGGCTCCGATGCCCGTGGCGGATTTGATGCTGCCGGCCCAGGCCGTGCCAGCCTCGGTGATGCCAACATGCAGCGGGTAGTCGACCAGACCGCTGATCATCGCGTAGGCCTCGACGGCCATCGGCACATCGGACGCTTTCACCGAAATCACGATGTCGTGAAAGTCCAGATCCTGGAGGACCTTGATGTCTTCCATCGCGCTCTTCACCAGCGCCTCGGCGCACGGTGTGCCGAATCGCCGGAGGATGGCCTTGGACAGCGAGCCGATGTTGGCGCCGACACGGATCGGCACCCCGCGCTCTTTGGCCGCCTTGGCGACGATGCGCGTCCGATCCCGGCCGCCAATGTTGCCGGGGTTGATACGCAGTTTGTCCACCCCGGCTTCCAGCGCAGTCAGGGCCAGCCGGTAGTCGAAGTGGATGTCGGCGACGATGGGGATGGGGCTGCGCGGCTTGATCGCGGCGAGTGAGCGCGCGGCCTCCTGATCAGGCACGGCCAGCCGGACGATCTCGCACCCCTCGCCGGCCAGTTGGTAGATCTGCACCAGCGTGGTTTCGACGTCGCGCGTGTCGGTAATCGTCATCGACTGCACGGAGACAGGCGCGCCGCCACCAATCTCCACTTTGCCGACGCGGACCCTGCGGGTGTGCTGCCGAGGCGTCATCATGTCTCTGGTCTGCGGGTTAGAAGTTTAGGAGTTTGGAACACCACGTACACACCCGTGCGACATCGCGCACGCTCAATGTTATCAGCAGCAAGATGAGAAGCGCAAATCCAATCATGTGGATGTAGCCCTCGCGCCGGGGATCGACCGGCCGCCGCCGCACAGCCTCCACCGCCAGGAAGAAGAGCCGCCCACCGTCCAGCGCGGGGATCGGCAGCAGGTTGAAAATGCCAATCAACACGCTCATCGCCGCGGCCGTGTACAGAAACATCTCGCCGCCGCCCCGGGCGGTCTCCCCCAGGAACGTCACAGCGCCGACTGGGCCCATGAGCGAATCCATGGCTTGTCTGGGGTGGGTAATCAGGGCGGCCAGCGCGGTCAGCAACGCGCCCGTCGTCTGAGCAATGGTCGAGATCCCCCACAGCAGCGCGCGGATCGGGCCCAGGTGCTGGCGAATCGCTTCCGGCCGGTAGCCGATCAAGCCGATGTTCTGCCGGGCTTCCAGGATGGAGGTGACCTCCACTTCGAACCGTCGCCCGTCGCGCTCGACCACCAGGCGCAGCCGCGTATGAGGGTTCCGGTGAATCGTCTCGATGACCTCTTCGCCGCTGGCCATCGGCCGGCCGTTGATGGCGACGATGGCGTCTCCCCCCCGCAATCCAGCCTGTTGCGCCGGGCACGGCACCTTGTGGCCGTTGTCGACGCAGTCTGTGAGCAGCTGCCCGATGCGGTTGGTCACCCCGCTGGGCACTCCCAGGACCAGCGCCAGCCCGGCCAGCAGGATAAGCGCCAGCAGCAAATTCATCAGCGGCCCTGCCGCCAGGACCGCCATGCGCTGCCACACGGACTTGGCGCGAAACGTGTGCGGCCCGCCGCCATCCTCCAGGTCCTCGCCGGCGAGCTTGACGTACCCGCCGAACGGCACCAGGTTGATGGCGTACATGGTCTCCCCGCGTGTCACGCCGACCAGCTTCGGTCCAAACCCCACCGCAAACGCATGCACGGTGATGCCCACGCGCTTGGCCACCAGAAAGTGCCCCAGCTCATGGGCGAAGATCATGATGCCGAACGCGATGATGGCCGCAATCAGGTTCGTCGACATTAGCTCACCAGATCCGCTGCGGTTTGGGCTCGAGCCTGTCCATCCGCAGCCAGAATATCCTCCACGGTCGGCGCCGCCACAGGCCGGTGGCCGTCCATCGCCCGCCGCACCGACCGCGCGATGTCGAGAAACCGAATCTTGCCGGCGAGAAACTGCTCCACGGCGACTTCGTTACTCGCGTTGAGGACCGCTGGCATCGTCCCGCCGGCCGCCAGCGCCTCATAGGCGTACCCGAGGCACGGATAGCGCGCCAGATCTGGCTGCTCAAAAGTCAGCGTCAACTGGTCCCAGGACAGTTTCGGAGCATCCCACGGCAGCCGGGCTTCGCCCCGCAGCGCATAGGCGATGACCAGCCGCATGTCGGGAGGCGCCAGCTGCGCCTTCAGGCTGCCATCGACGAACTCGACCAGCGAGTGCACGATACTCTGGGGGTGGATCACCACGTCGATCCGATCGGCCTCGAGGCCAAAGAGCCAGTGCGCCTCGATGACCTCCAGACCCTTGTTCATCAGCGTGGCCGAGTCCACGGTAATCTTCTTGCCCATTTTCCAGGTCGGATGCGCCAGGGCTTCATCGGGCCGGACGTGGGCCAGCGATTCCAACGGCCGGCGGAGCAACGGTCCACCCGATCCGGTGAGCAGGACTCGCCGCACGCCCGAGCTCGGTTCCCCGCGCAGGCACTGCATGATGGCGGCATGCTCGCTGTCGATCGGCAGCAGCCGTCTGCCTGTCCGGCGTGCCTCCGCCATGACCAGCGCCCCGCCTGTGACCAGCGTCTCCTTGTTGGCCAGGGCCACGTCGCGGCCGGCCCGCAGCGCGGCCAGCGTGGGAAGCAGGCCGGCGATCCCGACGACGGCCACCACCACCAGGTCGGCCTCACCCCACACCGCCAGCTCGCGCATCGCATCGGGACCGGACAGAATCTCGACCGGCACAGAGACGCCGGCGCGCAGCCGCTGCGCGGCCTCCGCGTCCGTCACCGCGACCACGCGCGGGCGGAACTCCTGGATCTGCCGGCGAAGCGTGTCGATGTCGCGTCGAGCGCCCAGGCCCGCGACTGTAAACTCCCCCTGGGCACGGCGGATCACGTCGAGCGCCGACCGTCCGATCGAGCCTGTGGATCCGAGAATAATGAGCCGCGAAGGGGTCATGGTCAGCGCAGCGCCGCCCTGAGCATCGCGGCTGCCGCCAGCGACAGATACGCCAACGGCACCGCCACAAGGACCCCATCAAACCGATCCAGGACGCCGCCGTGCCCTGGAAGAATAGCGCCAGAATCCTTCACGCCTGCGCGCCGCTTCATCGCCGACTCTAGGAGATCACCACTCTGGGAAACCACGCTGGCCATAGCCCCCAGGATCGCACCTCCGCCGGCGTGGAGTCCCCACACTGGAGCGCCCAGCGATCCAACCACTGCCCCCGCCACCAGACCGGCCGTCGCACCTTCCCAACTCTTCCCCGGACTGATCTGCGGAACGATCTTGTGCTTCCCGGCGGCCAAACCAACAAAATACGCTGCGATGTCATTCGCCCATATGATCGCAAACAACCACCCTAGCGCGGCGAAGGGGGCTTCCAGCCGCCAGCGGAGTAACAGCCCCGCGGGCAGTCCAAGATAGACAGCCCCGACGAGCACGGCCTTCCATCCTCGCCACCGGGCCTCCGGCGCGATCGGCGCCGTGAGGCCGTAGCTCAGCGCAATGGAAAGCACCGAAAGGGCACCGAAGAAAAACAGCACCGCGAGCAGTCCGGTGGCCCTCAGCGCAAGGATGGCAACGAGCAAGGCACCCGCCGGCGTCAGCGCCTGGCCAGCCCGCGGCACATCCGGATGCAGCCGGCCGAACTCCACGACGCCCAGCAGAACGATGACGCCCAGCAACGCTGCCCACCACGCGCCTCCGAGCCACAATCCTCCAAGCAGCAGCGGCGCGCCGAGGACGGCGGTCAGGGTACGCGGCCCAAGGCTTGTCCGCCGAAAGGCTCCCCACAGGTCGGTAGTCACGCGTCTTCGACGCCGCCAAAGCGCCGGCGGCGCTGCTGGTAGTCGGCGATGGCGGCGAGGAGGTGCGACCTGTCGAAATCCGGCCAGTAGACATCGCAGAAGTATAGTTCGGTGTAGGCGATCTGCCACAGCAAGAAGTTGCTGATCCGTTGCTCGCCGCCGGTGCGGATCAACAGATCGGGATCGGGGAGGCCGGCGGTGTACAGATATCGTCCCAGCGCCGCCTCGTCGATCGTCTGCGGGGTGAGGCGCCCGCTCGCCAGATCCCGCCCCAACCGCCGCACCGCGTCAATGATCTCAGCGCGGCCGCCGTAATTGTAGGCGACGTTGAGCACCAGGGTCTTGTTATCGCGTGTCAGGGCGATGACCTGCTCGACCTGCTCCCGGAGCGCCGGCTCCAACGAGTGCAGCTCCCCGCTCATGCGAAACTGCACACCGGCCTCCATGAGGTCATCAAACTCATCGATCAGCGCCTCCCCCAGCAGCCGCATCAGCGCTTCGACTTCGCCGGCCGGACGGCGCCAATTTTCCGTCGAAAACGCATAGAGCGTGAGCACCCGCACGCCGTACTCGCGACACCCTTCGATGGTCCGCCGCACCGCGTCCAGGCCGGTACGGTGCCCGGCGGCGCGCGGCAGTCCCCGCGCAGCCGCCCAGCGGCCATTCCCGTCCATGATGATGGCGATGTGCGAAGGGATGCGGGCCAGATCGAGGGCAGGCGCGATGACGGACCGCGGGGAGGGCTGGGGGTCACTCACGATTGACAGGAGGGAGATAACGTTCCCGGGTGACGACGAGATCTACCTGCCCGTCGCTCCCACGCCGCGCCCGCACCACGCGCAGCGATCCCTCCAGCACCACCGGGCGGGGCGAGGCGGTCTCGACAATCGCGCCTACCCGCTGGCCCGCGATCTCCAACCGCCGGCGGGCCTGGTCCGCGTCCAGACCGATGAGATCGCTGAGGTCCACCGCAGCATCGCCGCGCATCGGCCCGGCAGGCACGGTCAGAGTTCCATGATCTCTTTGTCTTTGGCGCTCAAGAGCGCGTCGATCTCGGCGATCGATTTGTCCGTGAGCTTCTGGAGTTCGTCGAGACCACGCTTGGATTCGTCCTCGGAGACCTCGCCGTCATCCTCCAGTTGCTCAATCATCTCTTTCGCCTCGCGGCGCACATTGCGGACCGCCACCCGCCCCTCTTCCGCGTGCTTGCGCGCCACCTTGACCAGTTCCCGCCGGCGCTCCTCCGTGAGGGGGGGAATCGGCACCCGGACGTACACGCCGTCGCTGCTGGGGACCAGGCCCAGTTCGCTCTTGAGGATTGCCTTCTCCACGTCTTTGACGATCTTCTTGTCCCACGGATGGATCATCAGCAGGCGGGGTTCGGGGACCGTCACCGTGGCCACCTGTGTGATGGGTGTCGGCACGCCGTAGTAGTCGACGCGGATCTGCTCCAGCAGAGCGGGGCTGGCACGCCCGGTGCGCAGCGAGGCGAACTCATGCTTCGTGGCCTCGATGGCCTTCTGCATCCGGGTTTTGGCATCCGCGATGACCTCGTTGATCATCGCCCCCGCCCCCCCTGCGTGACCAGCGTCCCGACCTCCTCTCCCAGCACTGTCCGCGTGACATTCCCCGGCCGGGCTACGTCGAAGACCACGATGTCCATGTTGTTATCCTTGCACAACGCGACGGCCGTGGCGTCCATCACCTTGAGGTCGCGGTTGAGCACCTCCATGTAGCCCAGCTGGCGGAACATCACCGCGTCGGAGTGGACGTTGGGGTCCTTATCATAGACGCCGCCCACACCCCGCTTGGCCATCAGCAGGGCGTCGGCCTCGATCTCAATCGCCCGCAGTGCCGCGGCGGTGTCCGTGGTGAAGTACGGGCTTCCAGTCCCGCCGGCAAAGATCACCGTCCGCCCCTTCTCCAGATGCCGGATGGCGCGGCGCCGGATGAACGGCTCGGCAATCTGATGCATCTCGATCGCCGTCTGGACGCGCGTGACCAGTCCCTCTTTTTCCATGATATCCTGCAGCGCCAGGGCGTTGATCACGGTGGCGAGCATGCCCATGTGGTGCGCGGTGACCTCATCGACTCCCAGCCGGGCCGAGATGTCTGCGCCGCGGACGAGATTTCCGCCGCCCACCACAATGGCCACCTGCACCCCATGCGCGGTAACGTCTTTCACTTCCTGCGCCACCAGCCGCAGCACAGCGGCGTCAAGACCCGTCTGACCGTCGCCGGCCAGGGCCTCGCCGCTGAGCTTCAACAGGATGCGGTGGTACTTGGGATTACGCGCCGTGGCCTTATTCTCCACGCTTGAACCGGGCGCACCGCCGCGCCTGTACCCCGCCGCGGCCAACCCTATTCGCCCAGTTTGAATCGTGCAAACCGCCGGATCTGCACATTTTCGCCCAGCCTGGCGATCGCCTCGGTGATGATGTCGCGCACACGCCGGCTCTCGTCTCGGATGAACGGCTGCTCCAGCAGCGCCACGTCCTGGATCCACTTCTCCAGGCGGCCGTCCACTGCCGCGGCAGGTTTGCCGGCCAGTTCGCTCGTGAACTGCCGGCGCATCGTCTCCACGACTTCAGCGGGAATGGCGTCCCGGCTGACGTACTGCGGGGCGGAGGCCGTCACCTGCATCGCCAGGTCGCGCGCCAGGCGTTTGAACTCCTCCGTGCGCGCCACGAAGTCGGTTTCGCAGTTCACCTCCACCATCGCGCCCACGCGGCCGCCGGTGTGGATGTACGCTTCTACGAGTCCTTCAGACGCCGTCCGGCTGGCTTTCTTGGCTGCCGTCGCGAGTCCCTTGGCCCGCAGAAGTTCTGCGGCCTTATCTAGATCGCCGCCGGCCTGCTGCAGCGCGACGCGGCAGTCCATGACGCCGGCGCCGGTGCGATTCCGCAACTCCCTGACCAGATCGGTGCTGATCTCCACTGTGGTCTTACGGTTCACTCGTCTGCACCCCTGCTCGTCTTACCGAATTCCCGCATCACCGCTCGGCCTCTCCGTCGACGAGCGCTCCCTCGACCGGCGTCTTGACCTCTACGAGCTCCTCAGTCTGCGCCATCTCCGCGGCGGCAGGTTCTTCGCCCGGCACCTCTTCGGGCACCGGGGCCGGACCCTCCTCGACCACCTCGCGCTTACGCCGCTCTTCCAACCCTTCGAGGGCGGCATTGGCGACGCGGCTGGTGATCAGACGCACGGCGCGGATGGCATCATCGTTCCCGGGAATAGGATAGTCCACCTCGTCGGGATCGCAGTTGGTGTCTACGATGGCCACGACCGGGATCCCGAGCTTGCGCGCCTCAGCGACGCCGATGTGCTCCTTGCGGGTATCGACGATGTAGACCGCCGCCGGCAGCTGGGTCATGTTCTTGATCCCGCCGAGATATTTCTCCAGCCGCGCAAGTTCCTCCAGCAGCCGTGCCTGCTCCCGTTTGGGCAGGACGTCCAGATGGCCGCGGTCGCGCATATCTTCGATCTCGCGCAGCCGCTCTACGCGCCGGCGGATCGTTTGGAAATTCGTGAGCATCCCGCCCAGCCAGCGCTGGCAGACGTACGGTTGCTGCGCGCGCATGGCCTCCTCCCGGATGGCATCCTGGGCCTGCTTCTTCGTGCCCACGAACAGGCACGTCCCGCCGTTCGCGACGGCGCCGCGGATGAATTGGTAAGCCGTCTCGATCATGGGAACGCTTTTCTGGAGATCGATGATGTGGATGCCGTTGCGTTCAGTGAAGATGTAGCGGGCCATCTTGGGGTTCCACCGCCGGGTCTGGTGCCCGAAGTGGACGCCCGCTTCCAGCAGTTGTTTCATCGTAACGACAGGCACTGGCGAACCCTCCCTGTGGTTGTCGCCCTCCGCTCCCTTCATCCAGCGCCAGAGCCCTCGGGGGGCACCACCGGCGGAGTCGAAGAGCGTGTGAGATGACCACGCCCCGGGGTATCGCCCGGGGCGGGCCACTTCGTGAATGCGAACCCGACGTAGTATAACACACGAGGTTGGAAAGTTGAAGCGTTGGAGAGTTGAAGAGTAAATGGCCGTTGACGTTCCAACTCTCCAACTTTTTCAACTTGCGGGCCATCAGGCCCGAGGGTGCGCCTTGTCGTACACGCGCTTCAGCCAGTCCCGGGAAACGTGGGTGTAGACCTGGGTGGTGACCAGGTTGACATGGCCGAGCAACTCCTGCACGACGCGCAGGTCGGCGCCGCCGTCCAGCAGATGAGTCGCAAACGTGTGCCGCAGCACGTGGGGGCTGACGCGCTTGGCCAGCGCGGCCTGGCGGATCGCGCGGTCGAGCACGACGCGCACGCCCCGGTCTGACAGCGGTCCACCGCGCGCGTTGACAAAGACCGCATCGGCGGTCCGGTGCTTAACGAGCTGAGGCCGTCCGTCCCCCAGATAGTGGCGCAGCGCCTCCACAGCGGCGTCGGCCACCAGGACGACGCGTTCTTTGCGGCCCTTCCCGGTGACACGCAACTCTCCTCCCCACTGGACGTCGGACACCCGCAGCGCGACGAGCTCCCCCACGCGCATGCCCGTGGCGTAGAGGAGCTCGAGAATGGCGCGATCGCGCCGGCCAAGCGCCGTGGAAATGTCCGGCGCCGCCAGGACCATCCGGACCTCATCCGGGGTCAGGAATGTGGGGAGCCGGCGCTGGCGGCGCGGCGTGGACACCAGCACGAGCGGGTTCTGGGAGACTTTGCCCTCACGGTAGAGGAACCGGAAAAATGTACGGACGGCGGAGAGTTGCCGGGCGATGCCGCTGCGCGCGTAGCGGCGGCTCAGGCTCGCCACGTACCGCCGGGCCAGCTGCGGCGTCACCTGGTCCCAGGCGGTGACTCCCTGGCCGTGCACGAAGCCGCTAAACTGACTAAGATCGCGGCCGTATGCCGCAAGGGTGTGCCGAGACGCACCCCGCTCGCCTTCGAGGGCGCGCAGGAACCCGGCGACGTCTGGATTCGCGTCGCGCGCAGGAGATGCCGCGGGCATCCGGCCTGCTGCAGTGGGATGGCGAGACTGCCGGGCTGCCATGTCCGGACCGGCGAAGCGCCGGGCCACGAGGGGGGTTCGCTTACGGGGCGAGGTGGTCCTCTGCCGGCGTGCGCGGCTCATCGGTCGCGGTCGGCACGACCTCGGTATATCCGCATGCCTTGTCCAGGCACCGCAGCGTCGTCCGGCGTGTGGTCTGATGCATCCCCAGCACGGAGGTGTTGCAGCGGGGACAGAGACGGCCGGTGGGCCGGTCCCAACTCGTGAACGTGCACGCCGGATAGGTGCTGCATCCGAAAAACATACGGCCCCGTCGCGATCGGCGCTCGACCACCTCGCCGACTTTGCAACGGGGACAACGAACGCCGATACCCAAGGGGCGCGTATACTTGCACTCCGGATAGCCCGAGCAGGCGATGAACTCGCCAAACCGCCCGTGCTTGCGCACCAGCGGGCGGCCGCACTGCGGACAGGCTTCGCCGATCTCTACGACCGGGGTCTCCACCTGCACGATCTTTTGCTCGGCGGCGAGCAGGTCGTGCTCAAACGGCTTCCAGAAATCGCCCACCACCTTCTGCCAGTCCAGCCGGCCTTCTTCGACGTGGTCGAGTTCCTCTTCCAACGCGGCGGTGAAATCGTAATCCATCACATCGCCGAAGTGCTCGACCAGCAGATCGTTGACGAGCTTGCCGAGATCCGTGGGATGCAGCCGGCGGCTGATGGGCTTCACATAGCCGCGGCGTTTGATCGTCTCAATCGTCGGCGCGTAGGTGCTGGGCCGGCCGATCCCGCGTTCCTCCAGCGACCGGACCAGCGAGGCTTCGGTGTAGCGCGGCGGCGGCTGGGTGAAATGCTGCTGCGGATCGAGCGCGACCACCGCGAGCGTCTCCCCGGTGGACAGAGCCGGCAGCCAGCCCTCCTGCCCCTCGCCATTCTCCGGAAGATCGCGGTAGACGGCCAGGAACCCGGGAAACTTGACCCGCGAGCCCGTGGCGCGGAACAGGTACCCATCGGCGGCGATGTCCACGGAGAGCGTGTCCATCACCGCGGAGGCCATCTGGCTGCTGACGAAACGCTCCCAGACGAGTTTGTAGACTTTGAACTGGTCGCTGCGCAAGTGCGGTTTCACCCGGTCCGGCGTTCGGTGCACGGAGGTGGGGCGGATCGCTTCGTGCGCATCCTGCGCCGAGCGCCGTGAACGGTACACACGCGGCGCGTCCGGCAGGTAGGACGCCCCGAACGTTTTCGTCACGAACTCCTGGGCCTCGCGTTGGGCCGATTCCGCGACGCGCACCGAATCAGTGCGCATGTAAGTAATGAGGCCCACGGTGCCCTCAGCACCCAGATCGACGCCCTCGTACAGTTGTTGCGCTACGTTCATCGTGCGCGCCGCAGAATAGCCCAGGCGCCGGTTGGCCTCCTGCTGCAGGGTGCTGGTGGTGAACGGCGGGGAGGGATGGCGGAACTGATCTTTGCGCCGCACCTCGCCCACGGTGAACGTGGCGCCACGCATGGAGGCCACGATCGCCTCCGCCTGATCGCGCGTGCGGATGACGGTGGCCCCATCCTCGGTGGGCGCCCCATAGCGTATGCCGTCCCTGCCGACCAGGCGGGCGGTGAAGACCTGCTTAGCCTTCTGCAGTTGGGCCAGGATGCTCCAGTACTCCTGCGGAACGAAGGCCTCGATCTCTTTCTCGCGATCCACGACCAGACGGACGGCCACCGACTGCACGCGCCCCGCCGACAGGCCGCCACGCACCTTCCGCCACAACAACGGGCTGAGCTTGTAACCGACCAGCCGGTCCAGGATGCGGCGGGCCTGCTGAGCATTCACGAGGTTGAGATCGATCTCGCGCGGGTGCGCCAGGGCGCGCTGCACTGCCTCCTTGGTGATTTCGTGGAACTCGATGCGCTTGATGGCCGAGTTGACCGGCCGGAGCGCATCGGAGAGGTGCCAGGAGATCGCCTCGCCTTCCCGGTCCGGGTCGGTCGCCATGTAGACCGCGCTGGCCTGCTTGGCTGCCTCTTTCAACTCCTTGAGGATCGGGGCTTTGCCCTTGATCACAATGTACCGCGGCGTGAATCCATTAGCCACGTCGACGCCGAGCCGGCTCCGCGGAAGGTCCTTGACGTGGCCCATCGAGGCCACCACGTCGTATCGGCGGTCCAGGAACTTCTTCAGTGTGCGGGCTTTGGTGGGCGACTCCACCACCACCAGCGCGCGGGCCCGGGCGGCGCGCGCCAGCTTGCCACCGCTGGCGGCCGGCCGGGCGCGTTTGTGCACCGGCGCGGCGGCCCCAGAGGGGGGCGTCTGCGGGGTGGTAGTCGCGGTGCGGGTCATAGGGCCAGCGACCCGTCGTTGCCCTGTGGCTGCTGACTCGTTCATCGCTCCATCATCGTCTTGACATCTCGCCTGCTGTATCGTGCCCCAGGCCATGCGGTCACGAGACCTCGGCACTCTAACGCCGTCAGCGCCGCGCTCACCGCCGCCACCGGACGGCTGCACCGCAGCGCCAGCTGGTCGACATGCTGCGGCGTGACGTCCAATCGCGCGAATACCATCGCCTCGGTCCCTTCCAGGTGCGGCATCCCCAGCGTGGGCCCCGCCGGCAGCGGCAGACGCAGTTCCTCCAAGATATCGCCCACGCCCTGGACCAGCTTTGCGCCTTCCTGCACCAGGCGGTGCGGGGCGCCGGCCGTGGGATCGGTGATCCGGCCCGGCACCGCGAACACTTCGCGCCCCTGCTCCAGCGCCGCATCGGCGGTGATCAACGCGCCACTGTCCAGTCGCCCTTCCACGACCACCACACCCAACGACAATCCGCTGATGATGCGGTTGCGCAGCGGAAACTGGCCCGGCCGCGGTGGCGTACCCGGCGCAAACTCCGACATCACTGCACCGTGCCCGATGATCTCACTCATCAGACCCCGGTGCTCGGGCGGATACACGACGTCGGGACCACACCCCAACACGGCGATCGTCCGTCCCCCCGCCGCCAGCGCGCCGCGATGCGCGGCTGCATCGATCCCCCGGGCCATCCCGCTGACCACCGTGATCCCGCATGTGGCGAGATCGCGCGCCAGCTCTTCCGCCACCGCCCTGCCGTACTCCGTCGCCCGCCGCGCACCGACAACCGCAACCGCGGACACATCGGCGGGACGCAGCTCACCGCGCACATACAAACGTGACGGCGGATCGAAGATCGTGCGCAAGCGCGCCGGATACGCGGCGTCATCGATCGTGATGACAACAATCGCATCACGGATGTGTTCCAGGCGCAAACCTACCCTCTACCTTACCACAGGGTGTCAAGCAAACTGTGCGCGGTGCTCCGGTCATCCGAGCAATCGTAGGGGGCGATCGAAGGCTCTGTACTGCACCGCCTCCGCCAGTTGCGCAGTGGTAATCGCCGCGGAACCGTCCAGATCCGCGATGGTCCGCGCCAGCCGCAGGGCGCGGTCATGCGCGCGAGCGGATAAGCTCAATCGCTCGATCGCGCTACGCAGGAAAGCGCGTCCCTCATCATCGGGCCGGCAGAAACGCCGGGTCTGCCTCGGGGACATCGCGGCGTTGCACGCGATCGCGCCCTCGAAGCGCTCGCGTTGCACCTCGCGGGCGCGCAGCACTCGAGCCCGGATATCCGCGGAGTGCTCGGCAGGAGACCGCCGGAGTCACGCGTGGAACTTCGATGTGCAGATGGATGCGGTCGAGCAGCGGACTCGAGACGCGGGTGAGGTAGCGTGCCACCTGCGCCGGAGAACACAGGCGCTGCCGGCCGGTATCGCCAAAGTGACCGCAGGGACACGGGTTCATCGCCGCCACCAGCATGAAGCGGGCCGGGAAGGTGGCCGTGGACTGCACACGCGCCACCGTGACCACGCCGTCCTCCAACGGCTGGCGCAGCGCCTCCAGCACGTCGCGATGAAATTCTGGGAGTTCGTCGAGAAACAGGACGCCATGGTGCGCCAGCGTCACCTCACCCGGTCGCGGCAGCGGGCCCCCGCCGGTCATCGCCGCGGCGCTGGTGGTGTGATGTGGGCTGCGGAACGGGCGAATGCGAATCACCCCGGCGCCCGACGGCAGCGCGCCGGCCACGCTGAAGATCCTGGTGACATCGATGGCCTCGGCCCACGACAACGGCGGTAAGATCGTCGATAACCGCCGGGCCAGCATCGTCTTGCCGGCCCCGGGCGGTCCGACCATGATGATGTTGTGGCCACCCGCGGCGGCGATCTCCATCGCTCGCCGGGCCTGCTCCTGGCCTTTCACCTCGCTGAAGTCAACGTCGAACTCGGGCGTGCCGCCGGAGTCCGGCGTCGCGCGCACCAGTGGCAGCGACACCTCGCCTTCCAGGTGGCGGAGCACCTCGCCCAGCGAGGCTACCGGATAGATGTCCAGTTCCTCCACCAGCGCGGCCTCGGCCGCATTGTCGCGTGGAACGATCAGCGCGCGCACCCCCAGGGCCCGGGCCGCCAGCGCGATGGAGAGCACCCCCGCCACGGGCCGAACGCCGCCGTCGAGGGAGAGTTCGCCAAGCAGCACCGTCCCATCCAGGTGGGCGCGGATCTGTTCGGTCGCCGCCAGAATGCCCACCGCCATGGGCAGGTCGAACGCCGGCCCTTCCTTTCGCACGTCGGCCGGCGCGAGGTTCACCGTGATCTTGCGGGCGGGGACCTCGTAGTTTGAATTTCGGATGGCAGCCCGCACGCGTTCCTTCGCCTCCTGCACAGCGGTGTCGGGCAACCCCACAATGGCAAACGCCGGCAGCCCGCCGCCCACATCCACCTCCACATCGATGGGATAGGCGTCCAGGCCCTGCACTGCAGCAGACCGGACTTTGGCCAGCACACGGCATCCTCCCCCGCACGCATTCTAGCGGGCGCCACTCCCCCGCGCACTAGCCCATCTGAGTCATTTTCTAACTAACGGGCGCCGGGCCTCGGGCCTCGTGACTACAACAGCGCCGCCAGGGATTTCAACACAGGATCGCTTCGAACGCACCGGCCACCACGTCGACGTCGAGGACCTGGCCGTCGGGATCAACCAAGACCGACACGGCGTCGAAGCGACAGGGGCGGTCGAGCAGGCGCTTGACGGTCAAGTAGTAGGTGGCCAGCCGGGACAGTCGCCACTGCTTCGCGGGAGAAATGGCCTCAAACGGCGCCCCGTACTCGATGCCGGTGCGCGTCTTGACCTCCACGAACACGATGTGTCCCGCATGTTCGGCCACCAGGTCAAGCTCACCCATGGGGCACCGCACATTTCGGTCGCGGATCCGGTATCCGCGGCGGCGCAGGGCCCGCACCGCGGCGTCTTCGCCGATCGCGCCGAGCTGCCTTCGGCTCATCATGCGTCCTTTGTACTACGACTCTCGGGAAGACGCCCTAGCCCAACTGGGTCATTTGACCGAAGACTCCGATGCAGGCGCGTCGCATCTTACGTCTTGTCGCGTCTGTTGCATCTTATAGCTTCTATTGCGTCTCATCTCAGCAAATATCCTGAGGCGCGACAGACGCAATAGGACGCGATGACACGCAAATCCACCATCTAGAGGTCTTCCCAAGAGACGGGGGTGGTAAGGAGTGGGCAGGTGATGCAGATGCGTGTGATCCTTTGTGCGCTTGCCTTGCTGGTTCTCCCGGCCGGGACCGCATTCGCCCGGGTTGGCGATCCGTTTCCGGCGTTCGCCGCCGGACCGCTGATGCAGCAGTTGCAGTTGACCCCCTCCGCTCAGGCCACGGACGCCGCGGGCCGGCTGGTGTACCGGTACGTTTCCGATGATCAAGTCATTACCGTGGATCTGGTCGTGCGCGGCGGCATGATCGAGCAAGAACTGATGTACATACCGATGGATGCGCGGCGCGGCTACCAGGTGAGCTTCTTCCTGCAAGATGCCATCGGTTCGGTGGTCGGAGCGCAGACGGGCATGATCGCGTTCAACGCTGCGCTGAACAACCAGAAAGAAACGTCCGTACCCTTCGGCGGGTACACGATGCGATTCACGCCGATGGGCGGATTGCTGCGGGTGTTGGTCAGCCGATAGCAGATGGAACCCTGCGCCGCCGCATTAACAAGCCCCGAGCGGCAGCACTTCCTGGTGCGCCCGCACCGTGGAAAACGAACGACGGTGTACAGGTGTGACGCCGTAGCGACGGATTGCTTCCAGGTGTTCTCTCGTCCCGTAGCCTTTGTGCCGGCCAAACCCGTACTGGGGAAATTGCCGGCCGAGGTCGGTCATCATCCGGTCCCGGGTCACCTTGGCCATCACCGACGCCGCGGCGACGGAGCCGCAGGTGGCATCTCCGTCCACGATCACCAGTTGGGGCACAGGCACATCAGCGGCGTAACGCCCGTCGATGAGCACCAGTTGTGGCCGGACCGGCAATCCCAGAATGGCCCGCCGGTGGGCGAGGCGCATCGCCTGCAAGATGTTCAACCGGTCGATCTCCTCCACGGTTGCCATTCCGATCTGGCACGCGACCGCACAGGCGGTGATCTGCTCATAGAGCACGTCCCGCTGGGCGGCAGTCAGCCGCTTGGAATCGTCGAGGTGAGGAAGCGAGACGCCGGCCGGCAGGATCACCGCGGCGGCCACCACCGGTCCCGCCAGGGGCGCCACGCCGACCTCATCCACTCCGGCGATCGCCGCGAATCCCTGCGCCCGCTGCTCGCGTTCAACCGTGAAGAGTCCGTCCAGCCGCGCCGACTCGCGGGCCGCTCGAGTCTGTATCGCCCGCAGCCGCGCCGCGAGGTGGCGAACGCCGCGGCGCGGATCGCGCGCCAGGACGCGCATGAACCGGGGATCGACGGCCGCGAACCGGGTCAGCCGAGCGGAGAGTTGGGCGATGGACAGGCGGCGAAGCACCGACGGGCGAAGAGGGGTCGACGGATCACAGACAGGCTCCGTCATGTCAGTGGCGTTCACTTCGGCTGGGATCGAGGGAACCCTGCCGACTCGCCCGAACACCGAGGGGACAATCCCCTCACCCTTCCCCTCTCCCCGAGGGAGAGGGGTATAGGGAATTACCTAGTGCACGAGTCCGGTGCGTTGCGGGGGCCAGTAGATCACCAACGCCTTGCCGACGACGTTTTCGTCTGGGACGAAGCCGAAGAAGCGGCTGTCCTCGCTGTTGCAGCGATTGTCGCCGAGCACGAAGAGCTGGCCTGAGGGCACCCGCTGCGGCCCGTAATTGCTGGTGCACCGATCCCCACCGGCCAATGCGGTGGGGTATAGCTCGTGGATCGGTGTGTCGTTGATCAGCACGACGCCGTCCCGCAGCTCGACCGTCTCCCCGTCCAGCGCCACCACCCGTTTCACGAAATCCTTGCCGGGGTTGAGCGGATAGTGGAAGACGATGACATCTCCGCGACGGATCCCACCGATGCGGTAGGTAAACTTGCTGACAAGAATCCGATCACCGACCTGCAGCGTCGGTTCCATCGACCCGGAGGGGATGAAGAACGCCTGCACGACGAAGGTGATGATCAGCAGGCTGAGCAGAGCCGCGAAGATGCTGGCGTCCAGCGTTTCCACGATGGAGGTGCGCCAGGCCGGCGGGATTGCATAGACACGCTTGACCGCGATCCTGGCCGCGATCAGCACCCCCGCCAGGATCAAGATAAGGCTGGGGATGCTCAGTGGGAGACGTTCCAGAAACTGCAGCTGCATCGTCAGGACATCAGCGAACGGGCGGGGCTACCGGTTCTCTTTGATCTTCGCTTCCCGACCCACTTTGCGGCGAAGGTAGTACAACTTGGCCTGCCGGACCTTGCCTTTGCGAACCACTTCGACACGCTCGATGCGCGGCGAGTGCACCGGAAACGTCCGCTCCACGCCCACGCCGTGGCTGATGCGACGGACCGTGAACGTCTCCCGCACCCCGCCGCCCTTGCGGGCGGTGACGACGCCCTCGAACGCCTGGATGCGCTCGCGGCCGCCCTCGGTCACCTTTAGCTGCACCCGCACCGTGTCGCCGGGTGTAAACACGGGCGTCGAGCTCTTGAGTTGCTCCTGCTCCACGACCGTCAGCCTGTCCATCGTCATCCTCCACGCGGTCCCGGCGAAAACCCACGGCGCTGCATTATAGCACAGGAGCTTTCCGCGGTTCAAACCGCGATCCTTACGTGCTGTCGAGGCCAAACTCCTCCAATAGCCGCCGGTCTTCGGCGCTGAGCGCCTCCGCCCGGAGCAGGTCGGGCCGCCGCACCAGGGTGCGGTGCAACCGCTGCGCGTGCCGCCAGCGCCGGATGACATCGTGGTCGCCGGACAGCAGCACGCCGGGTACTCTCATCCCGCGAAACTCTGCCGGCCGGGTGTACTGAGGATAATCCAACAGCCCCTCGGCAAAGGAATCTACCGCCACCGATTGCGCATCACCAACGACGCCGGGAATGAAGCGCGCGACGGCGTCCACGATCACCATCGCCGGGAGCTCGCCGCCGGTCAGCACGTAATCCCCGATGGAGATCTCATCGGTCGCCAGGCCTTCATGCACACGCTCATCAATCCCCTCGTAGTGCCCGCACAGGAGAACGAGGTGGGACTCGTCGGCCAGCCGCCGCGCGACGGCATGGGTCAGGCGCTCCCCCTGCGGAGACGTGAGAATGACGCGGGGGGACGTCCCGGGTGCCGCGGCCCGGATCGCTTCCACGGCGGCAAAGAAAGGCTCTGGCTTCATCACCATGCCGGCCCCGCCGCCAAAGGGCGAGTCGTCCACCTGCCGGTGGCGGTCGGTGGTAAACTCGCGAAGATCCCACACCACGACCTCCAGCAGTCCCCGCTCCCGGGCGCGGCGGAGAATGCTGAGGTCGAGCGGCGCGAACGCCTCTGGAAAAATCGTGATGATGTCGACACGCATCCTGCGCCCTCTATCCGTAGGCATGGTCAGCCCGGCGTAGCCTCACTCCAGCAGGCCGGCGAACGGGCGGATCACGATGCGCCCGGCGGCCGGTTCAATGGACAGCACCACTGAGCTGATCGCCGGGATCAGGTACTCCCGGTCTCCGCCCTGCACAATGTACACATCGTTGCTGCCGGTCCGCAGAATGTCTCTGACCGTGCCCACCTCCTGACCCGCCTCGGTGATGACACGCAGGCCGACGACCTCAAAGACATAATGCCGGCCCTGCGGCAGGACAGCGGCCTGCGCCCGCGGCACTGCCAGTTCTGCGCCGCGCCAGACATCGGCGGTGCTCATTGAGTCGATACCGGCCAGTTTGATCAGGACGTCGGTCCCGTGCGGCCGCACTGATGCGACCCGCACCGGCGTCGGCTGGCCGTCTTTCAGCAACACGGCCTCGCTCAGGCGCGCCAGCCGCTCAGGGAAGTCGGTGTCGGGGACCATCCGTAGTTCCCCGCGGATGCCGTGCGGCCGGACGATGCGGCCGACCACCACGTACGCCGGGTCCGCGGCCATCGTCGAAGCGCCTACTCCTCCCGGATCTCCAGGATGATGCCATCCTTGACAACGATCTCGGCGCGGCTGAGTTTGGTGAAGAGGTTGTCGCCCACCTTGACCTCGACCACGCTCTCCACGGTCCCCTGCGCGAACTCGGAGTTGAGCGCCAGTTGCTGGGCCTCGCGCAGTCGCATCTCCAGCTCGGCCCGGGTCGCCTCCTGACGAGCGCGCTCCAGCTCCAGTTGCTGGCGGAGGGCCCGGGACTGTGGAGTCACCGTCCGCTCCAGCTCCGCGCGGCGGATCTGGCTGTCGAGTTGCTGCTCAAAGGCGTCCACGCGCTTGATGGCGTCTTCGAGGTCCTGAATATACAATCGCTTGAAGCTTTCCGTTACGATGGCCTTAATGACGACGGGTCGACTCACCGTGAGACCCATACGCTATCCTCCACTCAACTGCGTGATTGGTGATTAGTGATTCGTGATTCGTAACTGCCCACGTCCGTGGATCGTATTGTCGATTCACTAATCACGAATCACTAATCACGTCACTGTAGTATCTCCACCGTCACGCGCTTGCCGGTCCGCACGGCGGCGGCTTTGACCACCGTGCGTAGGGCGTTGACAATACGGCCCTGCTTGCCGATGATCTTGCCGATATCATCCGGGGCGACCTTCACCTCGATGACGATGGCGCGCTCCCCCTCGACCTGGCGCACGTGAACCGCCTCGGGGTGATCGACCAGCGCTTTCGCGATGAACTCCACCATGTCGCGCATCGGCGCCCACTCCTCCCGCCACCGGCGGGGTTAGCTGCGAGAGGCCGACCCCGCGCGCTGGAGGACACCGGTTTTTTCCAGCAGCACGCGGGCCGCGTCGCTGGGACGCGCGCCCTTCCGGAGCCAGGCCTGAGCCTTTGCCTCGTCGATCTTGATCGTGGACGGCTCCGTGGTCGGGTTATAGTACCCGATGGACTCGATGTACCGGCCGGTCCGCGGCGCTCGGGAGTCCGCGATTACCAGCCGGTAGAACGGCTTATGCTTGCCCCCGATGCGCATCAGACGGATCTTCACCATGTGACAGAACCTCCTTGGACGAGTGATTGGTGATTCACCGCAAGGGAAACTGCAATTTCCCCCTTTTCCCTTTTCCTTCGAGCCCACTCATTCGCTTCACAAGGCGCCGTGCCTCTTCAAACTGCCGGAGCAAACGGTTCACGTCTTGGATCGTGGTGCCGCTACCTTTCGCGATGCGGCGGCGGCGGCTGCCGTCAATGAGATGCGGATGCGTTCGCTCGTCCGGCGTCATCGAATCAATGATCGCCTCTACCCGGCGCAGGGCGCGGTCATCCATCCCCGCCATCGCACCTTTCGGCCGCACCGCCCCTGGGAGCATCTCCACCAGCGATTCCAGCGGGCCCATCGTCCGGACCTGGCGCAGCTGGGCGCGGAAGTCGTCGAGGGTGAACTCCGCCCGCCGCAGTTTCCGCTCCAGGTCGGCCGCGGTCTGGGCGTCGACGGCGCCCTGCGCCTTCTCGATCAAGGTCAAGACATCGCCCATGCCGAGGATCCGCGAGGCCATCCGGTCAGGGTGGAACGGCTCCAGCCCATCCAGCTTCTCCCCGACCCCCGCAAAGAGCACCGGCCGGCCAGTCACCTCCACGACGGAGAGCACCGCCCCGCCGCGGGCGTCGCCGTCCAGCTTGGTCACGATGAGGCCGTCGAGCCTCAACAGCTCATCAAAGCGCTGTGCGATGTTGACCGCTTCCTGCCCGGTCATCGCGTCCAGGACGAGCAGCACCTGGTGCGGTGAGGTCGCCTCCCGCATCGTCACGAGTTCGGCCATCAGCTCATCGTCGATGTGCTGCCTGCCGGCCGAATCAATGATCACCACGTCATGGCCTGTCCGCCTCGCCTCCCCGACGGCGGCCGTGGCGACGGCGACCGGATCGGTCGCTCCTGGGAGGGAGAAGACGAGCACGCCGGCCTGCTGGCCGACAACCTGGAGCTGCACAATGGCGGCGGGCCGGCGCAGGTCGGTCGCGACCAGCAGCGGACGCCGCCCGCCGTTGCGGAGTCGCATCGCCAGCTTACCGGCCGTCGTAGTTTTCCCGGCACCGTGCAGCCCCACCAGCAGGATCACGGTCGGCGGCTGATCGGCGAAGCGGAGCGCGTGCGTCGTCCCACCGAGCAACCGCACGAGTTCCTCATAGACGAGCTTGACCACCTGTTGGCCCGGCGCCAGGTGCGTGAGCACCTGCTGGCCGACTGCTGCCGCACGCACCCGGTCGACGAACGCTTTGGCGACCTTGAAGTTCACATCGGCTTCGAGCAGCGCCAGTCGTACCTCGCGGAGTGCCGCGTCGACGTCGGCTTCGGACAGTACGCCGCGGCCCGCGAGACGCTGGACAATCTGCTGGAGACGGCTCTGCAATGATTCGAACATTCGATCACCCGGAAAGCAGTTGAAAAGTTGGAGAGTTGGAAAGTTGAAGAGGTACTTCGTTGACTCTCCAACTCTTCAACTCTTCAACTCTTCAACGTCCTTTATGGCTTCATACACCCGGTACCCGCTCTCGCGCTCGAGTTCGCGTGCGCCGCCGAACACCTCGGTCACATCACGGGCTAGCGTCCGGGCCCCCTGAGCCGTACGCGCCACGAAGTAGAAACGACCGCCGGGCCGCAGGTGCTGCCATATCTCTCGCACCAGACGGCGCAGGGTGGCTTTCCCCGCGCGGATGGGCGGGTTGGTGACGGCAGCATCGAAGAACCGACCGGCCACCGGCCCGCACCCGTCTCCCTGCAGCACCTCGACATTCGCTAGACCGTTCAGCCGCGCATTCTGGGCCGCCAGCATCACGGCGCGTTCGTTGACATCGACAAGGACCGCTTGTCCATCCGGCGCGAGCCAGGCCGCCACCAGGCCCACGGGCCCATATCCGCAGCCGATGTCTAGGATGTGATCAGCGGGCGCGATCCGCATCGTCTTAGCCAACAGTCGCGTGCCGGCGTCCACACCGCCGCGGGCAAACACTCCTCGATCGCTCAGGAATGTCCACTCGCGGCCGCGCAGCCTGGCCCTGATCTGCTTCGGGCGAGACCCCACCTCAGGGCGAGTCGAGAAGTAGTGGTTACTCATGTGCGCCGCCACCCGCTACCTGATCGCCCGCCGCACTGCCGCCAATGCGGCAGTGACCCGGCGCAGCATCCTGGCATCGACCTGTGCACCCAACCGGCTGATGGCCTGCTCCAGCGCGTCCAGCCGAGCCGCGATTGTCTGCTGCCGCCTGGCGCCCCCGTCTCGAACCTGCACCAGTTTCACCGACGCCTCAACGCGTCGCAGTTCCCGCAGGGAGCGGCGCAGACCGTCAAACACCGCCTGGCGCGTCACATGCAGGCGCTCCGCAATCTCGCCGAGGGAGAGATCGTCGAGGTAGTACAACCGCAGTATGCGCTGCTGGTGTGCGGTCAGCAGTCGGCCGTAGGCCTCGATCAGCCGGACCACCCACATCCGTTCCGACAGACTGCGATCCATAGGCTGGAGAGTCTGTAAAGGTATTTCACTTTACAGACCAACTCAGTATACTGCGCCCACCGGCAGAGCGTCAACATCGGGTAGAGACCGGACGGTCTCGCCGGGATCGAACCAGGAGGCGGGATGAGGACCTTGGACGAAGGGGACCAGTAACAGAGTCACTCCTTAGCCGCCCTTCTGGTCCCCGGTCCAAGGTCCTCATCCCGCCGTCAGGCGGTTAACAGCGCGTCCACAAACTGCCGCGGGTCAAAGGGCTGGAGGTCGTCCAGACCTTCACCCAGCCCCACGAACTTCACCGGCAGCCCCAGCGCCGTGCGCACGGCCAGCGCCACCCCGCCCTTCGCCGAGCCGTCCAGCTTCGCCAGCACAATCCCGGTCACGCCCACGGCCTCGGTGAAGACGCGGGCCTGGGCAATGGCGTTCTGGCCGGTGGTGGCGTCCAGGACCAGCAGGCGCTCTACCGGGGAACCAGGC
Source organism: Candidatus Segetimicrobium genomatis (assembly GCA_005882335.1). Lineage (GTDB taxonomy): Bacteria > Sysuimicrobiota > Sysuimicrobiia > Sysuimicrobiales > Kaftiobacteriaceae > Telluricultor. The sequence goes on along the minus strand of VBAP01000043.1, from coordinate 1,217 downwards.
AGCTCCCGACTGAGCACACGATTGATCTTCTTGAGCTCCTCCATGAGGTTGGTCTTCGTATGCAGACGGCCGGCGGTGTCAGCGATCAGCACATCCATGCCCCGGGCCTTCACCGCCTGCGCGGCGTCGTAGACGACGGCGGCCGGGTCGGCGCCTGGAGCGTGCCTGACAAGCTCGCACTCCGCCCGCTGGGCCCAAATGGCCAGTTGATCGATCGCGGCGGCGCGAAAGGTATCGGCCGCGGCCAGCAGCACTGTGCGGCCGGAAGTCTTGAGGTGATAGGCCAGCTTGCCGATGGTGGTCGTCTTGCCGGCACCGTTTACCCCGAGCATCAGGACGGCGGCCGGCGGTGGGTCGAGGCGCAAAGGCGCAGGAGCCCCGAGTACGTCGAGGAGGATCTCCCGCAAGGCGGCTAGGCGGGCTGCGGGATCTCGGGCGTCACGACGATCGCTGAGCTGCCGCAGGATGTGCTGCGTGGTGGCGACGCCCACATCGCCTTCGATCAGCGCGGCCTCCAGCTGCTCGAAGAACTCGGCGGGCGGCGCGCCGACGATCCCACCAAGACGCGCCGTCAGCTGCGCTCGCGTTCTGGCGAGGCTCTCCCTCAGACGGTCGAGCCAATTCATGAGGCAGTTGAAGAGTTGAAGAGTTGGAGAGTTGGAAAGTTACGATATATCAGACCGGCTCGCATTCGACTCTCCAACTCTCCAACTCTCCAACTCTTCAACTGCTATTAGCTTACCGCAGCGGCCTCCTTCGCGGCGGGATCCATCCGCGTCAGGCGCATCGAGATGATCTTCGAGACGCCGGGGGTCTCCATCGTCACGCCGTAGAGAACGTCGGCCGCCTCCATGCTGCCTTTGTTATGGGTGATAATGAGTACCTGGGTGCGCTCCGCGAGCTCGCGCAGCAGCGTGGTGAACTTCTTCGTGTTGGCATCGTCCAGCGCGGCTTCGACTTCATCAAAGATGCAGAACGGGCTCGGATGCACACGCAGCATCGCAAAGATCAGGGAGAGCGCCACCAATACCCGTTCGCCGCCGGAGAGGGCCGACAGGCTGCGCATCTTCTTGCCCGGCAGCTGCGCCTCGATCTCGATACCGGGCTCGGTTCCTGGATCGCCGTCCACCAGAAGCAGATGGGCACGTCCGCCGGCGAACAACCGCACAAACAGGCGGTTGAACTCCTCATTGACGGCCTGGTACGTCTCCATGAAC
>VBAP01000136.1:6656-7815 GCA_005882335.1 Candidatus Segetimicrobium genomatis | reverse complement strand
ACCGTGCGCGGGTACGCGGCCCACGAGCGGGATGGCTTCGGGTCGGCAACGACGATAGTACACGGTCAAAGCTTCCGCCACGGCAAACAACGATCGCAGCGCCTGGGTGAGTATGTTCTCGGCCTGCCCCTGCTGCGCGACTGAGCCGGCGGCGATGGCTTTAGCCCGCGCCTCGGTCACCTTCTCGAAGCCATCCCGCTCGTGGGCCGCGTACCCGCGCACGGTCTCGACCAGGTTGGGAATCAGGTCGTAGCGCCGCCGCAACTGCACGTCGATCTGCGCCCATGCGTTCTCGATGCGGTTGCGCAGCGTGACCAGCCGATTATAGGTGCCGATGAGGAAGAGCAGCGCTGCGATGATGACGCCGAGAACAATCCACCCGCCCATCGGAGTCCCTCCCGGATTCGATGCTCACACCAGGATACCATGGAAACCTCAGAGAACAGAACGGTGCGTTTTGAGGAGGAGGAACGGCATGCTCGATCCACGGATCGAAAAACTCGCCAGGGTGCTGGTGCACTATTCTCTGCAGATCCGCCGCAGCGATTTCTTCCGCATTGCCGGGCCGTCGCTGGCGACGCCGCTGATCCGCGCCGCATATGCGGAGGCGCTGGCGGCGGGCGCCAATCCCTACGTGCGGGTTTCTGTGGAGGGGTTGGAAGAGATTTTCTATCGTCAGGCCAGCGACGAGCAGTTACGGTTTGTGTCCGAGTTGGACCGCGCGGAAATCGAGCAGGTGGATGCCACGCTAGGAATCGGCGGCCGGTGGAATACCCGCGATCTCACCGGCGTGCAACCGCAGCGGCTGGCGAGCCGGCGGGAGGCGATGAGCGGACTGCAGCGGCGTTTTCTGGAGCGGGCGGCCAAAGATGAATTGCGCTGGTGCGGCACGCAGTATCCGACCCACGCCGAAGCGCAGGACGCCGAGATGTCGCTGCAGGAGTATGAGGACTTCGTTTTTACCGCGGGCCTGCTGCACGAGAGCGACCCCGTGGCGGCCTGGGAACGGGTACGGGCGGAGCAGGCGCGCGTCGCCGCATTCCTCGGCCGGTGCACCACCATGTCGTTTCGAGGTCCGGATGTCGATCTGACGGTTTCTGTGGCCGGCCGGACCTGGATCAACGCCGCAGGGGAGAAGAACTTTCCAGACGGCGAGGTG
>VBAP01000136.1:0-6633 GCA_005882335.1 Candidatus Segetimicrobium genomatis | reverse complement strand
TTCTCGTTCCCGGCGATCTTCCAGGGCCGCGAGGTGGACGGGGTGGAGCTCACCTTCGAGCGCGGCAAAGTCGTCCAGGCGCGGGCGGCCAAGGGGGAAGACTTCCTCCACGCGATGCTGGACACCGACGCCGGCGCGCGTTACCTGGGAGAACTGGCGTTTGGCTTGAACTACCGGATCCCCAAATTCACTCGCAACATTCTGTTCGATGAGAAGATTGGCGGAACGATGCACATGGCTCTAGGCATCGGATATCCGGAGACCGGCTCGAAGAACACGTCCGGGCTGCACTGGGATATGATCTGCGACCTTCGGGCCGATTCCGAGGTGAAGGCGAACGGGCAGGTGATCTACAGGAACGGGAAGTTCGTCATCTAGAGACTACGCGGACATAGCGAACGAGGCGAACATAGCGAACAAGAGCCGACGGTGCTGTTTCTTTTGTTCCCCATGTTCGCCATGTTCCCCGTGTTCGCTCTTCAAGAGCGGCGTAGATCTTCAATCAGTTCATCAAACATCTTCTGCGTTTCTTCCGAGACCTGATCAGCCATCTCCGCGTAGGACTGATGTTCCATGGTCTTCACCTGGATGTTCTGGAGCATGTTCGCCTCGATCTCGCGCAGGAAGCTGATCACATCGTCGGTGGGGAACTCGCCGAACTCGTCCGACTTCAACCGTCGGACGAATTCATCCAGGCCCACCATCTCGACCATGCAGAGTTGCTCGTAAAGCTCCCAGAGCCGCTCGTTCGTGGTCCTGCCCTCCGAAGTGGGGTGGGAATCGTCGCCCATGTTCGCGTGCTTTCCCCCGATTCCTCCCGCGTGCGATCAGGCGTCCGTGTGGCGCACGCGGTGCATCTTCACGAAATTGACGCGCCCGCGGACGACGAGTGGGGCTGAGCCGACGATGATCACGGTGTCCCCGATCTCCGCAAGGCGCCGGCGCAGCAGCTCATCTTCGAGATGGGCGATCATGGCGTCCGTGTTATCTTTGAATGTCGTCGCAAAGCACTGCACCCCCCACCATAACGCCAGACGGCGCGCCGTTGTTTCCTGTTCCGTGAATGCAATGAGGGGTTCGTGCGGTCGGAGCTTCGACAGCAACTGCGCCGTAAGCCCCGAGCGCGTCATGACGACGATAGCCCGCGCCGAGACGTCATGGGCGATGGTGGCCGCGGCGCGGGCAATCGAGATGGTCGCATTCTCCTGCGCCGGTCCTCGCGCGCCAAAGATCGTCGGGGTGGACGACTCGATCACACGGGCGATCCGATCCATCATCTTGACAGCCTCGATGGGATATTCGCCCACCGCCGTCTCGGCCGACAGCATCACCGCATCGGTGCCGTCCAGAATGGCGTTTGCCACGTCTGAAGTTTCCGCGCGCGTGGGGCGGGGGCTGTGCACCATGGATTCCAGCATCTGGGTGGCGATGATCACGGGGATGCCGGCCGCGTTGGCCTTCTGAATGATCGTGTTCTGGAGGACCGGCACCCATTCCGCATCAAGCTCGACGCCCAAATCCCCGCGCGCCACCATCACGCCGTCGGCTTCCTTGATAATCTCATCAAGCGCGTTGATGGCCTCGGCCTTCTCCAGTTTGGCGATGATCGGGATCGCCGCGCCCCGCTCCGCGATAACCTGACGTGCCAGCGCCACGTCCTTTGCCTGCTGCACGAAGCTCAACGCAACGTAGTCGACCCCCAGGCGAATACCAAACTCCAGATCCTTGAGATCCTTTTCGGTCATCGCCGGGAGGTCTACGGAGACCCCCGGCAGGTTGACACCCTTATGTTCCTTGAGGATCCCGCCGCGGACGCATCTGGTGGTGACCGCTGTTGCTGTTGTGCTTTCCACGATGAGTTCGAGAGTACCGTCGTCGAGCAAGATGCGGTCGCCCTTGTGGACGTTGCGGGGCAGCCCCGGATAGTTGGTCGAGATCGTCCGGTCCCCGCCGTCCACCTCTCCAGCTGTAATAATGAGGGACTGTCCTTCCCGCAACTCGAGGGCGCCGTCACGCAGGCGGCCGACCCGGATCTTGTGACCGGCGAGGTCCTGCAGCACGGCAACCGTCCGGCCGACCTCGCGTTCCCCGGCCCGCACGGCCTCGTAACGTTGGGCGTGCTCTCCGGCTTCCCCATGCGCAAAGTTCAGACGCACGACATCCACGCCGGATGCGATCAAGTCACGGATTTTCTGGGGGTTGCTGGTGGCGGGGCCCAGCGTGGCGACGATGCTGGTGCGGCGATCCCAGTTCTTGGGGACGCCTGAGAGTTTCATCCCGAGTATGTCGCTTCTGCGCGTGAAAAGGCACGTCCTTGCCAATCCATCCCATGTCATTGCGAGGAGCGCAGCGACGAAGCAATCTCCTGATGCGACCTTTCCCGCGGCGGGACGAGGACCTTGGACCGGGGACCAGAAGAGCGGCTAAGGAGTGATTGAGTTACGGGTCCCTTATCCGAGGGTCGTCCGCTCTCGCTCCCGATCTATCCCACGTCGTTGCGAGGAGCCCTTCGGCGTTGTCCAAGGCAGGCTCGCGACGAAGCTCGCCGGAACCCCTACTCTGTCATTGCGTCGCCCTGCACCGTTGGGTGCATGGCTCCGCTCGCAATGACAGGCTCAGTTGCCCTGGAGGCTCGTAAAATCTGAGGCCGGTTTGGTACAATTCTTGTGTTCGAGCCGGCGTAGCTCAGTGGTAGAGCAGCTCACTCGTAATGAGCAGGTCATCGGTTCGAGTCCGATCGCCGGCTCCAGGAAATGCGCGAGGGGTCTGTAGTGTGGACCCCTCACGCATTTCCTGGAGTAGGTGGATCGAACCGATGACCTGGGGGGATGAGGGGGAGCGTGAGGTCCCCCGGGTGGTAAAGGGGGCAGCGAGCGTGGCGCGGAATGACGAGTTGTTGTACGCGAACTGCCGCGCGAGCGATCAGGGGGATTAGTCCCCCTGAGGAGGGAGCCGCGACGTCAAATTCGTCTCGGGGCCCCGACTGCTATAGGCAGGCGGGGGTCGCGGCGACCGACGGCATGGGTTCGAGTCCGATCGCCGGCTCCAAGTTTATCAAGGGTTTTCGCACTCGTCCGCGCTGCCGGCTGAGACGTTGGCAGCACCGCGCAGCACCTGTTCCAGCGTCAGTTTGGCCGAACTATAGAATCTACCCCGCTTGTTTCCATCTGTTGGTGGAGGCGGCGGGAGTCGAATCCGGGTGTTTGGTCTGTCGTCTGGTTAAGTCCGCAACGCAACCAGCTTAAGGGCCCCTTCCGAATTCTTCAACACATCTAGCGTATCCGCTCCAGGATAACGACCGGAATGATTCGCTTTGTCTTCTTCGGATAGTCGCGGAATCCCGCGAACACATTGCCATGCGCCTCGTAGAGACGATCGCGCTCGACTCCCTTCGGAATCGGCGTTGCGCGCACCTTGAACTTCTCCGTGCCCACCTCAATCTCGGCCGCGCGATACTTCACCAGATTATGATACCAGCCGGGATGTGTCGGCGCGCCGCCCTTCGACGCCGCGATGACGTAGCGTTCACCATCACGGTGGTAGACGAGCGGCGTCGTGCGCAGCTGGCCGCTTTTGGCCCCGCGCGTCGTGAGGAGCAGGAGGTTGTCGCCCCACGGTCCGATGCCTTTTCCGCGCTTCGCGTGGAAGTCGTCAATAACGCTAGCGTTCCAATCCGCCATGCTTTAGCTAAACGCGCTCGAAGACTGCGCTATTCCCCTGCCGGTGTCCACGGTGCCTGGCACCCTGGAGGGACATGGATCGAGCCCGATCGCCTCTCGTCAATAACCCAGCCGAGCCAGTTGAGCATGATCCAGATGAGCTCAAATCGGTACCTGGTACCGCATCGCATAAGGGCCCTCGCTCGTTAACCCCTCTGAGGATTCCGGGGTTTGGCACTAGAATCCGCTATGAAGGGAGCCACCTCGGACTACCGACAAACCTGTGGCGGGGCTACGCACCAGTCCACTGACCCATGCGCGAGTACCATTTAGATCTCAACAATCCTGAGTTTGTGTACGACCCCTATCCTTTGCTCGCAGAACTACGGGACACCCTGCCAGTATTCTTCGATCCCGTGTGGGACAAGGTGTTCTTCACCCGCTACGAAGACATTGCTGCGCTGCTGCGCGACCGGCGGCTCGGCCGCTCCATTCTGCACGTGCTCTCGCGCGACGAGCTCGGCTGGCCGCCACCAAACCCACTCACGAAAGACTTCGACCGCTTCCAGGATGACCACATGCTCGACAACGAGCCGCCCAAGCACCCGCGGCTCAGGAGCCTGATGGTCAAGGCATTCACGTCCTCTCGCGTGGACGGTCTGCGCGCAAAGATCCAGGAGGTCGTCGACGAGCTGATCGACCGCGTCCTGGATCGAGGGCGGATGGATCTGCTGAAGGATTTCGCGGAGCCGATTCCGGTCGCCGTCATCGCGGAGCTGCTGGGCGTGCCGGAAGGCGACCGCCATCTTCTTCGACCCTGGTCGGCCAAGATCGTGAAACTCTACGAACTCGGATACACTGACGAGCAGGCGAAGGCTGCCAACCAGGCTGTCGTTGACTTCTCCGCCTATCTCAAGGATCTGGCCCGCCAGCGCCAAAAGCAGCCCCGTGATGATCTGATCTCTGCGCTCGTGCGGGTGGAGGAGCAAGGTCAAGTGCTCACCATGGAGGAGCTCGTCGCGAACTGCATCCTCCTGCTCAACGCCGGCCACGAGGCCACCGTGAATGGAACGACACTTGGCATGCTCTCTCTCCACCACAACCCCGACCAGATGGCGCTGGCCCGCGAGGCCGCGCAGCAGAACGACCTGGAATTCTTCAAAATGGCGACTGAAGAACTGCTGCGCTACGATACTCCGCTGCCGATGTTTGAGCGGTGGGTACTCCAGGACTTCGATTTCAGTGGCGTGCACCTCCAGCGTGGGATGGAGGTGGGTCTCCTCTACGCGTCAGGGAACCGCGATCCACGACGGTTCGCCGACCCAGACAGGCTGGACCTCACCCGGAAGGACAATCCGCACCTGACCTTCGGCCTGGGTATTCACTACTGCATCGGCGCACCGCTCGCGCGGATCGAACTGCAAACATCGTTTGCCACACTGTTGCGCCGTCTTCCAGACATTCGCGTCGCGAGGGAGCCGGTTGAGTACACGGGAGGGTTCGTGATTCGCGGGCATGAGGCGATGCCGGTTGAGTTCTGAGGACTACTCCCCTTTAGCCCGACGCGCGCGTGTCGAGGGCGTCGCCCGGCATCTGAAGGAGAACGCGCTCAAGTCGCGCCGCCAGACTCGAGTCGACATACCGGATTTCTTGAATGAGGGCGTCGGTGGTGGCCCGAAACGCGCGACCAAGCGTGGGCTGGTCGAGATGGCCCACGAGCGCGCCCTGCAGTAGCGCGGTCATACTCGGTGGCAGGCGGTCCATCCCTTTGCCTTCCACGGCCGGAAGCCCGTGGCGCAGGCACGCCAGTGCAAGCACTTCGTCGCGCATGAGGCTGATCATGTACTCCGCCTGCCAGAGATTTCCGCGGCCTATACATCCGCGCGCATGTAGGGCGTACACCCACGCAAGGCCGATGAGATCAGATGGAGCGGGCGGCGAGGCATGGGGCCGTTCCACCGCGTCACCGAACAGCAGTCGAAACGTAGGAGCCCGCGCGCCGAACTCGCCGGCCGGCACGAACGCCAGGTCAACCTGCAGACCGATGTCGAGAAGGAACACCCGGTAGATCCAGGCGCCCCTGTTCACGTCGAAGTGATGGACCGCGCCGTGATCTCGATACATGCGCTCTGTCCAGTCCGCCATCGCGGCGGGCAGTTTGCCGGCATCGCCGATCCCGAAGGCAAGATCGATGTCCGACCACTGGTCCTCGGCGCCACCCGCGGCCGATCCGGTCAAGGCGGCACCCGTGATGCGCGCGTCGTTGCGGGCGGCCGCGATCAGGGCGGAGCGCAGGTCATCGCGTTGATCTCTCGTGTACACGCGTGATGGCCTCCGGTGAGAATGGTAGCAAGTCCCTTTGGGGATGCGATAGACTGGCTGCTCTGTCGTTCAGGCAGAGCTGTTCTTCCTGGGTTGGGCTTGTCCCGGCGATCCTGCAGCCGAGGGAAGGAGAGGGGTATGGAGCGTTGAAAAGGGCCCAGTGACTCCCAGTTCGCCAAGGTAAAGAGAGCCGCAGGACTTCATGGCACCATTTCTTTATGGGGCCTACGGCTGAGAGACTCTGGCACATAAGGAGGAGGGAGGAAATGAACTTTGCACCTCTATACTCAGTCATCCGCCGGACGGCAGCCGCGGTAGCCGTGATTTTCCTTGCCGCGCTTATCGGGGTGGGCGGGCCTCCCCAGGCCGTCACCTCCGTTGTGACCTTCCACCCAGCGGTGAGTGACTTCCAGTTCATTACGGCAAGCGAGACACCGCCGACCCAGGCGCAATGCGCATCGGTGAACCGGCGCTGTTTCAACGCGACCGCGATGCAGAACTCGTACAACCTCGGGCCACTCTACGGCCAGGGCTTCGATGGGCGGGGTATCACCATCGGGATCGTGGACTCGTTCGGCAGCGACACGATGGCTCACGACCTGCGCGTGTTCAACGACGCCTTCGGCCTTCCGCACATGTGTGGGGAGGAAGG
>VBAP01000135.1 GCA_005882335.1 Candidatus Segetimicrobium genomatis | reverse complement strand
TGCAACCCACCGTGGTCGTGTTGCCCGTAGGCTTCTGCCAGCCGCAGCAACAGGGACGCCAGCCGGCCCGGCACGTCGCGGAACACCAAGTCGGCGATCTCCTCTTCCGCGACCCGCAGGCGCGCGGCCAACACCTTCATCACCGTCAGCATCACCTCAGGCTGCCTGCGGATGAGACCGATAAAGTCGTCCCGGTACAGCGAGCAGATCAACGTATCTTCAAACGCCTCGGCCTGAACTGGCTCGGCCTCCTGCACCAACGTGAGCTCCCCGAACGTGTCGCCCGGCTCAAGCAAATCTAGGATCTGCTCCCGGCCCTCGGCCGAATAGCGGGAGATCTTCACGCGCCCTTCCTTGATCAGGTACACCATCTCCTGCGGCTCGTTCGGGTGCAGGATGACCTTCCCGCGGCTGAACTCGCGCATGGTCGTGCGCTCGACCAGCCGCCGCATCTCGAGCTCGCCGATACCAGCAAACAGGCTAAACTGCCTCAGGTACCAGACCTTATCCAGACTGCGGAACGAGGTCATCATATTGCCCAAGGCCAGTGACACCAGCGCTCATTCCCTCGCAAACGATGGCCCGCCGTTTGCGGTGCCGGGAGGCCGAAGGGCGGCTGCCTGACTCCGCGACAGCCGCCCTCCTCAGTCGACCCAGATCACTGGAGGATGTGAAATAGGGTGACGCCCCCATCCTGCTCGAAGGCGAACGGTCCCACGAAGAGACGGATGCCTTCCTCCGTATCGATTGACGCTGCTGGGAGACTGCAGTGAACCTCGAACATTGCGTCAACCGGAGACCCACCCGCAGGAGAGAGACGGACATGAAGGGTCACGATCCCCGCGCTTGCTTCCGACGCTTCACCGATGCCGTCTGTAAACCCGGTCAGCGCGAAGTTCCCGCCCCCCGGCACCCAGCTCGTAAAGCCGGACACAACCCAGACTCCGTGGGCGACTTCACTTCCGTCCGCGTGGCGGTGGACGAATGTACCACCTCCCGCCGCATCCTTTGCGCCGGGCTTGAAGTCCCCGGACCCGGTCAGATCAACTCTGTCCCCGCTCGCGTCCAGCCCAAAGTCCGAGCCACCGGCCAGTGCGGAGCCCTGGAGAATTTGCAGCAGGTCAAAACGCACATTGAGACCGAGGGCTTGACGCTGCTGGGCTGCGCTTGGTGCGGCCAGTGTGAACGCCGCGAGACTAACAACCAAAATACTCAGACCGACCCGCCTTGTCATCTCAATTTTCCCCCTAACCTCTGAATCCCGGAACGCATATCCAGACATCGACCGAGGGCTGAAGTCGGGGAAGAGCGGCGGAGCGCGGGCGGCATCCGGCCCGCCGAAGTACTGGAGAGGCCTCGCCGGCTGAATTGCAGGCATAGCGCAACCCCCGCAGTGACGCACCGGCGGGAGCGCAAGAACGGAGCCGGATCAGAAGTGGTGGATTCAGTGAAATGAGAGAGTGAGTTTCGCCCTAGTTTGGTTCGGTCAGCAGTTGGCTGATCATCCGCTCCGTCGCATCATACGCGCCCTCGCCGATGTGGCTGTACCGAATCTCCCCCTTCTTATCGATCAGGTAGAGCGTCGGCCAGTAGGCGTTCTTGTACGCCTTCCAGATTCTGAAGTCGTTGTCCATGACCACAGGGTACCTGATGTCCAGCTTCGCGATCGCCTGTTGCACATACTGTTGCGAATGCTCGTGCTGGAACTCTGGCGAGTGCACACCGACGATGACCAAGCCCTTCTCCCGATACTTGGCGTCCCACTGCTTCACGTAGGGAAGCGTGTTGAGGCAGTCGATGCAGCCGGCGGTCCACATATCGACCGCGACCACCTTGCCCCGAAGGTCCGCCATGACGAGCGCATTCCCACCGGTGTTGAACCAGGGACCTCCGCCGACAAAATCAGGGGCCATGACTGCATTGGCTGCCCTTCCCGGCTGGCCGACAAGGCCGAGCAACCCTAGTAGGATTGGGATCCACAGGGACCGCATCGCATCACCTCCGCCGTACTTCCACACCTCAGGGTAGAACACCCCTGTCATGCTTGGATATAGAGAGACTTGCCTCACGCCTGCCGCGCCTCCTAGAGTGCGGGGCGCACAGGAAAGATCTGGAGAATCCATGCGTTCAGGCGGAACACCAGGTCGAACAGCAGCGCACCCCCCATGACCACAAGGAACGCGCCGCTCGCGGCTTCGATGGCGCGCGCGTGGCGGCGGAGCCGGCGCAGGCCTTCAAGCGTTGTTGTGAGAAGGACCGCGGCCGCCAGAAACGGGACCCCCAGCCCTAGCGAGTACGCGAAGAGGAGACTGGCCCCGTCCGCAGCGCGCGCTGTGGTCGCCGCCAGCGTGAGGATCGCACCCAGCACTGGCCCGACGCAGGGTGTCCATGCGAACCCGAACGCCACCCCGATAGGAAACGCCCCGAGCACCCCTCCCGGCCACCGCACGACGTGAACCCGGCGTTCTCGGGCGAGGCTCGGGATCTTGATCGCCCCCAGCAGGACGAGCCCGAGCAGGATGACGATGACGCCGCCCATGCGGGTAAGAAGCACGCGGTTGCTGATCACGAACGCGCCGAGGAAGGACGCCGACGCGCCGAGCGCGGTGAAGACCCCCGAGAATCCGAGGATGAATACGATAGACGCGAGGAACACGCGGCCGAGGTACTGGCGGCGCTCAGCCATCTGCATTTCCCAAAGGGAGACCCCGGAGACGAATGAAACGTACCCAGGGATGAGCGGCGCGACGCAGGGAGAGAAGAACCCCAGCACCCCCGCCGCGAACGCAACAGCAAGATTGAGCATCATGGGGAATGTGTGTTCACGCTGGGAACGGCTCTCCCAGGGTCTTGCGCTGGACCTGATGGAATGAGTCAGCGCCCTGCCACTGTCCAGGATATCAGGCGATGATGAAGTTCCAGTAAACACGAACTCTTCCCGCCGGGGAATGGCGGGCACGGGCCTTAATCATTTCGTTACAGTAGGTTTGTCCGGGCTTCACGAATCCACGCTAGCGTAAGAATGACGCGAGATTTGGAGGTATCGAGAGTGCGCAGCGAGGGGATCACCCGCCGTGACCTGCTCCACCGTGCCATCGTGCTCGCCCTTGGCTCGCTGGGGGGCTTCGGGCTGGCTGGCCGGTTGGCGACGGCAGGCAGGCAGACCGTCGCGGCGGCGCAGACGCTCTTCGATCGCATCATGCTCCCGCCGGAGATCACACCCACCGGCGATTTCTACGTGGTTAGCAAGAACCCGCCGGGTTTCGACCCGGTCGTGGATGCGGGGCGGTGGCGCCTGGAGATCGCGGGCCTCGTTGGCAGGCCTATCACTCTCACCTACGACGAGATCAAGGCCTTGCCATCGGTGCAACGCCCGCACACATTGGAGTGCATCAGCAACGAGGTCGGAGGCGACTTGATCAGCAACGCAACGTGGCGAGGCGCGCGGCTTCAGGATGTAATCAACAAGGCGAACGGCGTGGCGCCGAAGGCGATCCAGGTGGCTTTCCGCTGTGCCGACGGGTACACGGAGTCCCTCCCCGTGGCCGAGGCGCTCAACCCAGACACGCTGCTGGTCTATGAGATGAACGGAGCTCCACTGACGACAAAGCACGGCTTTCCCGTCCGACTCTTGGTCCCCGGACACTTTGGAATGAAAAACCCGAAATGGATCACCAAGATCGAAGGGGTTGACTACAATTTCATGGGCTACTGGGAACGCTCCGGCTGGAGTCAGCAGGCCATCGTGAAAACGACGTCCAGGATCACGACTCCCAGCAGTGGGCACATGATGTACAAGGTCGGAGATGACGTGGGACTCGGGGGCGTGGCCTACGCCGGCGACCGGGGGATCAAAGCCGTGGAAATATCCGCCGACGACGGGAAGACCTGGCAATCCGCGCAGATCAAGCCGCCGCTCGGCAAGTACACGTGGGTATTGTGGGCAGCGCTCTGGAAGCCCACCGCCCCGGGAGAGTACACGCTTCGGGTACGCGCGCAGGATGGCACCGGCACGCTCCAGGCGCGCGAAGAGGTCGCCACCCTCCCAGACGGAGCGAGCGGTTACCACTGGATCCGGATCCGTGTCAGCAAGTGATTCAGGCCTAGGTCGCGAGGCGAGCAGGCATTTTAGCACCATGGGGGAGGCGGTTGGGATGAGACTGACTGGATTAATGCTTGTTGTCGGACTGGTGGCAATCATTTCGTCTGCGGCGCTCGGAGCAGACATGATGGCCGCCGCCAAGACGGAACTCGGCACTGCATCGACGCACGCCGGGTTTGCAGCCCAATACGACGCAGTGGCCGAAGTAGAGCTACATCTCCACCACGTGGTGAATTGCCTGGAGGGCCCAGCAGGCAAGAATTACAACATGGGCGCCGGGAACGTCTGTCAGGGACAGGGGAACGGCATCTTTGCAGACCTCAAAGACTCAGGCATGGCTGGAGCCCATGCTCTGCCTTATGCCGAGATCGCCGATCAGGTGGCCAACTGGGGACTCCAGCAAACGATGTCTAAGGACTTGGGCCGGGCGAAGGCTGCTGCAGCGGCTGCCAAGGCAGTCATTCAACTCGCCATGGACAACTTTAAGTAAAACAGGCTGACCGGTCGAATCACTCTAAGAAGGAAAGGGAAGGGAGCCATGTATGAGACTGGACGCAGAAATGTCCTTGCGACGGATGCGTACCGCGAGAGCCATTGCCATCTTCGCGATCCTTGCGCTCGCATCGTTCTTCGGCTCAACACCCCCAGCGTCAGCCGACCTGGGTCAGCACGTTGGAAGCGTCAACCACTTCCTCCGGAGCGCGCAGGAGAACGACACTCAGACCGAGGTAACGCTCCCGCTGTTTCGTGGCACGAGCAACAACGACACGGTTTGGTACGTCATGACAGAGTCGTCAGACCGGGGCTTCGCCAACTCGCACGGGATCAACTACGCGCCGAAGCTCGTTAACGCGAAGGGGACCGCCGCGGTTCAGATCGTAACCGTCACGGCTGGCGTGATCGAGTTCCCCGGTACCGTAGACTTTGGTCCCACCAGATCGGTCACGCCCGGCCCCAGCGGTTTCCCGCCGGATGCCGTTGCGCCGCCGGCCGTCGGCGACGAGGCCTACAGCCCACTGATCCAGCTTCCTGACGGCATGGTCCTCAACGCGCCGCAGGTCGCCAACAGCACGGGACGGGCCGACAAGGTCGTGTCGCTGGATACTGCGGGCATGAAGGTCGTCTATCGCGAGACCGAAGGGCGCTACGACAACCGCGTCGTGCATTATGTGTCGTTCGACTCCTCGGGTCTCGTGGCCGCCGCCCTCGAGGACGTCACCTACGCCCCGAACCTCGGCACGTCACCCTCCAACGCGGCGAACGACCACAACTCAGCCCGCGAGGGCCTTATCGCGTTCACGAATGGGCAGACGGGTCTCAACAATCCGAACCGGCAGGGTCTGAACTCGGCAATCCTTGACGGGGCCTTTCCGCTGAACATCCTTGAGGAAATCCCGGAGGGCCAGGCCGACCCGGGCTTCCCGGCGTACAGCCCGCTCTGGGACGTGCACCTCGCGCAGTGGACGGCTGCGGCCGTCGCCGCGGGTGATAACACGCGCCAGG
>VBAP01000091.1 GCA_005882335.1 Candidatus Segetimicrobium genomatis | reverse complement strand
AGGCACCATGATCATGGGCACGTTCTTTGGGGCGGTCGGCGCCTACGTCTTCGACGCGCAGTTTCCCCAGCTGGCTGGGACGTGGCCGGACCTGGCGCCGCTCGCCGGGGTGCTGACCGCCATGGCGGCGGGTCTCCTGTTCGGGCTGATCCACGCGCTGGTGACGATTACATTCCGCGTGGATCAGATCATCAGCGGCGTGGCGCTCAACCTGCTGGCCGGTGGTCTGGCGCGCTTCCTCAACATCCTGCTCTTCGAGAGGGCCACGCAGTCCCCCGGTGTGCGCGGGTTCACGCCCATCGACATTCCTCTCCTGCGGGACGTCCCGGCGCTGCGACCGCTGGTCACGGGCGTATCACCGATGATTGTCGTGGGACTGCTGCTGGTCATCGCGAGCCAATGGGTGCTGACGCGCACCCGGTTCGGCCTGCGCCTGCGCGCCGTGGGTGAGTACCCGCTGGCCGCGGACACTCTCGGGGTCAACGTGTATCGCCTGAGGTATGCGGGGGTACTGCTGAGCGGGGCGCTGGCAGGGATGGCGGGTGCGTATCTGGCCATCGAGCAGGCGCATCTCTACTTTGAAGGTATGACGCAGGGCAGGGGGTTCATCGCCCTGGCGGCCATGATCTTTGGGAACTGGTGGCCGGTCGGCGCGCTGGGCGCGTCGGCATTGTTCGGCTACTTCGATGCGCTGAGCCTCCGCGTGGCGCGGCTGCCTGTGCCGTACCAGTTCATCAGCGTCCTGCCCCACATCGTCACCATCCTGGTGCTGGCCGGATTCGTCCGGCGTGCGCGGATGCCGGCCGCCGACGGGGTGCCGTATACCAAAGAAGAAGACTAGACCGATGCAGGATCTAGGATCGCAGGTTTCCCATGCGGACATCTCTTCTCATTGACGTCGCCCCTCAGATTACGGAGGCGCTCCAGCGGGGAGGACCCATCGTCGCCCTGGAGTCTGCCGTGATCTCTCACGGGCTCCCGCATCCGACGAGCCTGGAGACCGCGGCGGCGCTGGAGGACGAGGTTCGCAACGCGGGAGCGATCCCGGCGACCGTCGCCGTCATCGCCGGCCGGATCAAGGTCGGCGCCACCGCAAGAGAGTTGGAGCGCCTACGCTCTGCTCCCGTCATCAAGATTGCCGCGCGCGACCTGCCCGTGGCCGCCGCCACCTCGGCGAGCGGGGGCACGACGGTCTCGGCGACGTTGGCGATCGCAGATCTCACCGGCATCGCCGTTGCCTCCACCGGCGGTATCGGCGGTGTCCACCTGGGCGCCGAACGGACGTGGGATGTCTCCGCGGACCTGCGCGCGCTCGCCGAACATCCCATCGCCGTCGTCTGCGCCGGCGCAAAAGCCATCTGTGATATCGGCAAGACGCTGGAGTACCTGGATACCGCGGGCGTGCCGGTGGTTGTGTATCGATCGGATCGATTTCCTCACTTCTACGCGCGGGACAGCGGCTTTCCCGCGCCGCGGCGGATTGAGACGCCACAAGAGGCCGCCGCGATCCATGCCGCCGCCCGGGTACTCGGCCGCCGCACGGCCCTGCTGATCGCCAACCCGATCCCGGCCGCCGAGGCGCTGCGCGAGACCGACGTCGAGGATGCCGTACGGCGGGCGATGGAGCGGGCATCCGCCGCGGGCGTGCGTGGCGGCGACGTGACACCATTCCTGCTCACGGCGCTGGCCGACCTCACCGGCGGCCGGTCGCTACGCGCCAACCTCGCTCTGCTGCGCGCCAATGCTGCCCTGGCCGGCGCCGTAGCGGTCGCCGCATCACGCTCACAGACGGCATAGAATTTCGTCTGCGGATTCTTCGCGTGGCACACGAGAGGATTGATTGTTCACGCGATGGAACAAGAAGAACGTGCGGGAACACCACAGACCATCATCGCCCGACGACACGCTGGGCATCGGGGAGCGCTTGCGGAACGCCCGCGAGGCGAAAGGGTTGACGCTCGCGGTGGCTGAGACACTGACCCGCATCCGCGCCGTCTACCTGGAGGCCCTCGAAGAAGAGAAGTTTGACCGCCTGCCGGGTGCGGTCTACGCTCGCGGGTATCTCCGCACCTACGCACGCGCCTTGGGCCTCGATCCTGACGAACTCATGGACGCCTATCCGGGAGCCTTCAATGCACCAGACGAGCCCATTTTCGCGTCGCCGCCGACCGAAGTCCCCATCCGACCGGCGGTGCCGCCGTCACCGCTCCGCCGCGCTGCGTTGTACGCCGGCGGCGTGGTCCTGTTGATCGTCGCAATCCTCGGCATCATCGGCTATCAGCAGCTGCACCAGTTTGCGCAGCCTGTCCCGAAACCAACACCACCTGCCGCAGTCGGCGAGCCCACCCCACTACCGGGCAAGGCGGAACCCGCTCCCGGAGCCCCCGCGCAGACGGGCGCTGTACAGCCTGCCGCGCCCCAGGCGTCAGCGAGAATTCCGGGGGGCGGGGTGGAGTTGCTGGTACGGGCCGCCGGTCCATGCTGGTTGCTCGTGTCGGCGGACGGCGAGGAAGTCTTTCAAGGGTTCGTGCAGGCAGGGGACGTGAGAGTCTGGCGCGCCCGTGGGCGCCTGACGGTGCGGGTCGGCAACAGCGAAGCCGTATCGGTACTGGTCAACGGCCAGCCTGTGCGGCAAGATCCGCACCGCCACGTCTGGGAAGAAACCTTTACCGCCCCGTAACAGCATGACACGGCGGAACCATGGTACCAAGGGACCCAGGAACCGGCAGGCCACGATGAAGCGACGCGTTGCGTCTTGCATGCTTGGTCCGGGTCCCATGGTCCCCTGGTTCCCTAGTTAGCTCTTATGCGTGCAGAGATCATCTCCGTTGGTACCGAGTTGCTCCTCGGCCAGATCGTTGACACCAACGCGGCCTACCTGGCGCAACGGCTGGCCGAGATCGGCATCGACGTCCACTTTAAGCAAACCGTCGGCGACAACGCCACGCGCGTCGAGGAGGCTCTGCGGCTGGCGATCTCTCGGGCCGACGTCGTCCTGATGACCGGGGGCCTGGGACCCACCGAAGACGACCTCACCGTCGCCGCCGTTGCCGCCACTCTCGGTCTCGACCTCGCGTACGACGAGGCGGTCGCCGACCACATCCGTCGCTTCTTCGAGGTCCGCGGCCGCGTCCCATCCAGCACAGTCTATAAGCAGGCGCTGGTGCCGCGCGGCGCGCACGTCATCCCTAACGACCGCGGCACGGCCCCCGGCGTCCACATCGAGCATCGCGGCCGCACCATCTTCATCATGCCGGGCGTGCCGTACGAGATGAAGGGCATGATGGAGAATTATGTGCTGCCGGCGCTGCGGGACCGCACAGGACTCACGGTCATCCGCTCGCGTGTGTTGCGCATCACGGGGGAAGGCGAGTCGGCCATCGAGG
Organism: Candidatus Segetimicrobium genomatis; assembly: GCA_005882335.1. Taxonomy (GTDB): domain Bacteria; phylum Sysuimicrobiota; class Sysuimicrobiia; order Sysuimicrobiales; family Kaftiobacteriaceae; genus Telluricultor. The sequence continues at coordinate 16,486 of VBAP01000091.1, read as the reverse complement.
AGCGGATTAAGGATTTGCTCCAGCAGACCGAACCCACCATTGCGCCGTACGCCAAACTCGGCGAAGTGCATCTGCGCCTGACCGCCAAGGGGGTGCCCCAGGAGGTCGATGCGGCGCTGGCACGCGGGGAGGCGCAGGTGCGCGAGCGTCTCGGCGACCTCGTCTACGGCATCGACGAACAGACTCTGGAAGATGTCGTGGCGCAGGCGCTGATGGCCAAGAACCTGACGCTGGCGGTGGCAGAGTCGTGCACCGGCGGGTTGATCAGCTCCCGGCTGACCAACATCCCGGGAAGTTCTACCTATTTTCTGGAAGGGGTGGTCGCGTACAGCAACGAGGCCAAAGTCCGCGACGTCGGGGTGGATCCCACGCTGATTGCCACACACGGCGCAGTCAGCGCAGAAGTCGCCGAGGCGATGGCCGGCGCGATTCGGCGCCGGTCCGGCGCGGCGGTGGGGCTGGCTGTCACCGGCATCGCGGGCCCGACCGGGGGGACCCCGGATAAGCCGGTGGGGTTGGTGTACCTCGCCCTGGCCGGGGTCGGAGGCACGATGCATCGAAGGCTGGCATTCGGCGCCGAAGCCGGACGGCAGGGGATTCGCGTCCTGGCGGTGCAGGCGGGACTGAACCTGCTCCGGCTGCACCTGACGCGGGCATGAGCGAGCGGCACCGCATCTTCATCGCTGTGGAGCTCGATGCGACGCTCCACCAAGCCGTCATCGAGCTACAACACCAGCTGGAGGCGGCTGGGGCGAGAGTCCGGTGGAACAAGCCAGGCCAGCTCCACTTCACGCTGCGTTTCATCGGCGAGATCACGCCGGCGCAGGTCGCCCTCGTCAAGGTCGCCACTCGCGAAGCGGTCAACGAGATCGCGCCGTTCACCATCACGTTGCGGCAGCTCGGAGCGTTTCCCAGTTTTCACCGCCCGCAGGTGGTGTGGGTTGGCGTCGAGGACGGCGCCGCAGAGTTGCAGGCGGTGGCGGCCAAACTCGAAACGCACCTGGCCCATCACCGCTTCCCGCCCGAGGAGCGACCGTTCAGGCCCCACCTCACCCTGGCGCGGATCCGCGATGAGCGGCAGTGGGGGGACGTGGTGCGTGCGCTGACCCGGTTCCGCGACATCGGCGTCGGGTCCCAGCAGGTGCAGGCGGTGACGGTAATGGAGAGCGAGCTGACTCCCCGAGGACCCGTTTACACACGGGTTGAGGAGGTTAGCCTGCACAGCCACGAGAAGTAGTAGTTGCGGCTAGCCGGGTTGGGCTATTGACAAGCGAACAAATGTTTGGTAGACTGCGCGCACTAATCAAGGCTGAGGCGGGCCAGCGCTGGAGGTCACGTCGATGAATGAACGGCAGCGAGCCCTCGATCTCGCCCTAACGCAGATCGAGAAGCAGTTCGGCAAGGGTTCCATCATGAAGCTGGGAGAGGCCAGCACCAAGCTGGCCGTTGAGGTGATCCCGACCGGGGCGCTGGGCCTCGATCTCGCGCTGGGCGTGGGCGGAGTCCCGCGCGGCCGTGTCATTGAGGTATACGGACCCGAGTCGTCCGGCAAGACGACGCTGGGCTACCATATCATCGCCGAAGCGCAGCGCGAAGGGGGGGTGGCGGCTTTCATCGACGCCGAGCACGCGTTGGACCCCAACTACGCCAAATCGGTCGGTGTTGATGTCGACAGCATGCTGATCTCCCAGCCGGACTCCGGCGAGCAGGCGCTGGAGATCGCCGAGATGCTGGTGCGCAGCGGCGCCGTGGACGTGATCGTCGTCGATTCGGTGGCCGCACTGGTTCCCAAAGCCGAGCTGGAAGGTGAGATGGGGGAGGCGCACATGGGACTGCAGGCCCGGTTGATGTCGCAGGCCCTGCGCAAGCTGGTCGGCGCGATCAGCCGGTCGCGTACCACCGTGGTGTTTATCAACCAGATCCGTGAGAAGATCGGCGTCATGTTCGGCAACCCCGAGACCACCACCGGTGGGCGGGCATTGAAATTCTACGCCTCGGTGCGTATGGAGATCCGGCGTACGGAGAGCATCAAGGTGGGCGAGGAGATCAAAGGCATGCGTGCCCGGGTCAAAGTCGTGAAGAACAAACTGGCCCCGCCGTTCCGCGACGCAGAAGTCGACATCTATTTCGGGCATGGCATCTCAAGGGCGGCCAGCACGCTCGACGTCGCGGCCCTCCACGGCATCGTACAGCGCACCGGCACCTGGTTTTCGTTCGGCGAGTTGAAATTGGGCCAAGGCCGCGACAACGCACGCGACTTCCTGGACGCCAACCCGGAGGTGGCCCGGGAGATCGAGCGCCGTGTGCGGACGCACTTGGGCCTCGTCAAGCCTGCGCCCGCTGCGCCGGCGGAAGTGCGTGACGCACCGCCTGCCAGGGAGCCAGCGAAGGGCAGAGCGTAGCGCATGTGAGGGTCGTGCGCGTCGGCCCGCCGCAGGGCCGGCTGGGTCACCAGCGGGTGGTGCTGGATAACGGTACAACCGTACGCCTCCGGCCCCAGGACATCGCCGCGCTGGCGTTGCGGTCCGACGCCGACCTGGACGCGGCGGCGCTGCCGCAACTGCGGGCGCGGGCGGAGCGGACGCTGGCCGAGGAGCTCGCTCACCGGTTGCTGACCGTCCGGCTGCGCAGTCGCAAAGAACTCACCGATCGACTGCGCCGGCGGGGGATCTCCGCGGAGATCGTCGCCGCCCTCACTGCTGATCTCGAGCGTCATGGTTTGCTGGACGACGCCCGCTTCGCCGATGCCTGGGTGCGGACACGGCTGGCATTATCTCCGTCCGGTCGGGTGCGCCTGCGCTATGAACTTGCCCAGAAGGGCGTGGCACGGGAGGTTATCATCAGGACGCTGGGCGAAACCCTGAGCGACCAGGACGAGGGCGCGCTGGCCCGGGACGTGGCCCGCGCCAGGCTGCGCCGCTACCGCGGTCTGCCGAAACAAATCCTCTACCGGCGGCTGGCCGGTGTGCTGACGCGCCGCGGCTTCGACACCGGGGTCATCGTCAGAGTATTGCACGATCTGCTGGGCTCACTGCCACAGGTCAGGGACTGATGCCGGATCGTCGTCGCTCTCTCACACTCGAGGATCAGCCTGCCGGACAGCTCCCCCTGGAGCTGAGCCCTGCTGCCGGCAAAGAGGCTGGCGAATCTCCGGTCGACCGCATCTTGGCCGACCTCAACGACGAACAGCGGCGCGCGGTGACGCACGAGTCTGGGCCGTTGCTGATCGTGGCGGGGGCCGGTACAGGCAAGACGGCGGTCATCACCCGGCGGATCGCTTGGCTGATCGCCACCAAGCGGGCGCGCCCCTCCGAGATCCTCGCGCTCACCTTTACCGACAAGGCCGCGGCCGAGATGGAGGAGCGTGTGGACGTCCTGGTGCCGTACGGGTACACCGACGTGTGGATCAGCACGTTCCACGCCTTTGGCGATCGCGTCCTCCGCGACCACGCGTTGGAACTGGGGTTGACGCCTGACTTTCGCATCGTCACCAGAGCCGAGCAGGTGATCTTTTTCCGTGAGCACCTGTTCGAGTTCCCGCTCGACGTCTACCGCCCGCTCGGCGACCCGACACGGTACATTGAGGCCCTCATCGCGCTGATCTCCCGCGCCAAAGATGAAGACTGTAGCCCTGCCGAGTACCGCGCCTACGCCAACCGCGTGATCAGTGAGGCGGAAGCGCATCCTGAGGATCGAGAGCTCGCCGACTTCGCCCGTCAGCAGCAGGAACTGGCGCTGACCTACCAGCGTTATCAGGAGCTCCTGGCGAGCGAAGGCCTCGTGGACTTCGGAGACCTGATCACGCTCACGCTGCGGCTGCTGCGTGACCGGCCGGCAGTCTTGCGCGAGTACCGGGAGCGTTTCAAGTACATCCTGGTGGACGAGTTCCAGGACACCAACTACGCGCAGTTCCAGCTAGTGCGGCACCTGGTCGGTGACGCCAGCCTGCAAAACATCACCGTGGTGGGCGATGACGACCAGTCCATCTATAAGTTCCGCGGGGCGGCCATCAGCAACATTCTGAACTTTCTGGACGTGTATCCGCAGGCCAAACAACTCGTGCTCACCAGCAACTACCGCTCTCCGCAGGCGATCCTCGATGCCGGCTACCGCCTCATCCAGCATAACAACCCGGACCGCCTGGAGGTCCGCCATTCGCTCGACAAACGCCTGAAGGCCGCGCACACCGAGGGCCGGCCAGCTCAGCACATGCACCTGGACACGTTGAGCAGCGAAGCCGACTGGGTGGCCCAGCAGATCGCACAACGCGTCGAGGGAGGCGAGTATCGGTACAAGGACTGCGCGATCCTGGTACGCAGCAATGCGGATGCCGATCCGTTCCTGCGGGCCCTCAACATGCGCAGCGTTCCACATCGCTTTACGGGGAGCCGGGGGTTGTACAACCGTGAGGAGATCCGGCTGGTGCTGGCGTTCTTGCGGGCTCTGGCGAAGCCCCAGGACAACCTGAGCCTTTACTACTTGGGAGCCTCCCCACTCTACCTCATCCCGGCCACAGATCTGGCGAAGTGCCTGAGCTACGCCGACCGCAAGAACCGCACGCTGGAGTATCTGTTCCGTTATGTGCGAGAGGCGCGGCCGGACGGCCCGTATGCGGACCTGGTGGAAGAGATCCCGCTCGAGAGCCGGGCGTCGATCGCGAAACTCTTAGACGATCTGGAAGAAATGCGGAAGGTCATGACCGATCACGCCACCGGCCGCGTGTTGTACGAGTATCTGGTCACGCGCACCGGGTATGTGCGCCGGCTGGCCACCAGCGGCGCGCCGGAGGATGAAGTCCGTGTGGCCAACCTGGCCAAGTTCTTCGACCTCATGGCCCGCTATGGAGAGATCGCAGCCTACGACCGCGTTCCGGAGTTTGTCAAACACATGGACGACCTCATCGCCGCCGGCGACGACCCTCCCGTGGCTCAGGCCGACCTGGATCAAGACGCCGTCAACGTCCTGACTGTCCACAGGGCCAAGGGGCTGGAGTTTCCCGTGGTCTTTCTGGTGAGCTGCGTGGCGGACCGCTTCCCGACCCGCAATCGCGGGGAACCGATCCCGCTGCCGGATCCTCTGGTGAAAGACATCCTGCCCAGCGGAGACTTTCACGTGCAGGAAGAACGACGACTCTTCTACGTAGCGATGACCCGCGCACAGCGGGAGCTGTACTTCACCAGCGGGCGCGATTACGGCGGCGTGCGGTCACGCAAGGTCAGCCGGTTCGTCCTGGAAGCCCTCGACCTGCCCAAAGCCGACGCGGAGGCGTTTCACGCCTCGCCGGTCGAGGCCATCCACCGGCACGCGCCACGGGGCAACGGCCAGCAGGGCCTGGAAGGACTGATCCCGGCCGACCAGCCCATCTTCCTTTCGTACCGTCAGGTCGACGACTACGACCTCTGCCCGCTGAAGTACAAGTACACACACATCCTGCGCGTGCCGCTGCTGCGCGACCACCGCGTCGTCTATGGATCGGCCATCCACGAAGCGATCCGTGAGTACCACCGGCGCAAGGCCCGCCGCCAGTTGATCACCTTCGAGGACCTGGTCGCCCATTTCGAACGCGCGTGGGTCAACGAGGGCTTCGTCAGCCGCGACCATGAAGACCAGCGACTGGCGGAAGGCCGGGAAGTCTTGTCACACTTCTTCCAGTACCAGGAGTCCAGCGGCCGGGTGCCCACCTTTGTCGAGGCGCCGTTCTCATTTCAGGTGGGGCTTACGCGCATCAAAGGACGCTGGGATCGGGTCGATCTGCGGGGGGACGAAGCCGTGCTGATCGACTTCAAGACCTCAGATGTGCGGACCCAGAAGGACGCCGACCGCCGGGCGCGTGAGAGCTTCCAGCTGGCACTGTACGCCCTCGCGTACCGCGAGGTCTACGGGACGGCACCGTCGCGCCTGGAACTGCACTTCCTCGGACCGCAGCAGGTCCTGGTCGGCGCGACGGCCCCCGACGATGAGATGCTGGAGAAGACGGCAGCGATTGTCGAACGCGTAGCGTCGGGCATCCGTGCCGGGCAGTTTATCGCCACGCCCGACTACTATCGCGCGTGCCGGTACTGCGCCTTCGCATCCATCTGCCCGTACACGGCCACGGGCGATCCTGAGCTGGAAGAGCAGCCATGAGCGGCGGGTTGAAACTCCTGCACATGGCCGACGTCCATCTGGGCAAAGCGTTCCAGATGCTCGGTGCTCAAGGCGCCGCGCAGCGCCGGGCCCTGGAAGACACATTCGCGCGCGCCGTCGACCTGGCGATTGCGCAACAGGTGCACGTCGTCTTGATCGCCGGCGACCTCTTCGACAGCCCTCGGCCGTCTGCGACGTTGGTGGACCTGGCCGAACGCCAGCTGCGCCGCCTGGATGACCGGGGCATCTGGGTGGCAATGGTCGCCGGCAACCACGACGTGGCGCCGGATGGTTTTGTCGGCGGGAGCAACCGCCTGCGCGAGGCGGGGACACACGTCGTCCTATTCGGCCGCACCGTGGAGACCCGCCCGGTATCCGGACTTGACCTGACCATCACCGGCCGCTCCGCGGACCCCGGCACACCCGCCAGCCCGCTGGCGGCCTGGCCCAAGCAGCGTCCTTTGCGATTTGCCGTCGGGGTGACGCACGGCTCGGTGTATCGTGGAGGGCAGGTCGAGGGTCCGGCAGCCATGCACCCACAGGAGATCCGAGATCTCGGTCTGGATTACCTGGCGCTGGGGGACTGGCATTCCGCATCTGAAGTGGTCCCCGCACCGACGCCGGCCTGGTACGCCGGCTCCCCGGAGTTGCTGGCCTATGACCAGGAAGGTGCGGGCCGCGTGCTGCTGATCGACATTCCGGCGCCCGGCCAGGCCACCGTCACGGCGGAGCGCGTCGGCCGGCGTCAGTACAAGCGGCTGGAGATCGATGCCGGCACAGGCGACGAGGCGGCGTGGCGCAAGGCGCTCGAGGACGCCGGTGATCCGGAAGCCGTGTGTGACGTGCTCATGACCGGCGTGGTGCCGGTGGAGCGCGTCGTGAACCCGGCGGCCGTCGAGCGTGAGTATGCCGACCGCTTCTTCCGTCTCCGCGTACAGTCCAAAGTACACCTATGGCTGGACGATGAGCAGTTGGGCCGGCTGCCCAACGACAGCGTACTGGGACGTTTTGTCAGGCTGATGCACACGCGTCTGGCAGAGGCCAGCGAGGCGCAGCGTCCGACGCTGGAGGAAGCGCTCCAGGTAGGGGTGGCGTTGTTGCAGGGACGGGAGGTCCTCTCGTGATCCTGCGGCGGCTCCGCGCCAGGCGGTTCCTGGGCCTGCCGGACGAACCCTTCGAGTTTGCCCCGGGCGTGAACGTGGTCATCGGCCCCAACGAGGCGGGTAAGTCTTCGCTGCGGACGGCGATTCACGCCGTGCTGTATGGCAATCCCGCGACGACCTCCACGAAATTTCGCGACGAATTCCGTAGTTGGGGCGCGGAGGAGCCGCCGGTCCTGGAGCTGGAGTTCGAGGTCGAAGGAAAGCGGTTCGTGTTGAGCAAGGACTTCGCGACCCGCAAAGTCACCCTGCAGGACGAACTGGGCCGCACCTGGGACCAGCACAAGATTGTGCAGGAACGCATCGCCGCGCAATTGGGCCTGGTCACCGAGGACCTGTTCGACGCGACCGCGCAGGTCGCCCAGGCGGAGCTGGAGCGCATCCACCTGAACAGCATCGCCAAGGAGCTCGGCCGGATCGTCGGCGGAGGCGGGGAGGACGTCGCCACAGCCATCCGGCGACTGGAACAGCACGTCCGCGGGATGGAGAAGGGGACCAAAGCGCTCACCAAAGATCCCGGAGTGTTGCGGGCGCTTGACGACAAGGTGGCCTCCCTCAAGGAAGAGCAGCGCCGTCTGTCCACGAGCGCCGCCGCCGCAGATCGCATCCGCGCGGAGTTGGCCGGCCTGCGTGAAATGTTCGCCAACGCAGCCGACACGTTGACCACCAAACGCGCGTTGCTGGATCAGAACCGTGAGATCGTCACCGTCGAAGAACGTCTCGCCGGCAGGCAACGTGAGGAAGCGATGCTGGAAGAGAAGGTCAAGAAAATTGAGGATACCCTCAGCAAGATTGCTCAGGTCGACCGCGACCTGGAGGCTGCGACGGCCGCCGGGCTGCCCAGTGAAGACGCGACCTCCGCCGCGCGCAAGCTCCACGAGCGCGCCGCGGTTTTGGAGATGGAAGCCGGACAACTTCGTCATGCGCTGACGCAGCCGGATCCCGGCCTGCCCGCGGCAACTGGCGCGTGGAAGGTGCTGGCCGTGGTCGGGGCGGGACTCGCCCTGGCCGGCGGGCTGCTGGCCCTTGCTGGTCTGCGCGCAGCCGGCAACATGATGCTCGCGGTAGGACTCGGCGCGGCAGTGCTGGGCGGGTGGCAGCTGCGCAGGACGGCCGCTGCCCGGGACCGGGCGGAGATCCGCCGGCAGGAGCGCGAGCGGCGGTTCACCGAGATCGAGCAAACACTACAGCAGACCCGCGCCGAGCAGTCGTCGAGACTGGCAGAGTTGGGCTGCGCCACGGTCAAGGAAGCCGAACAAAAGTTGCAGCGCCACCACGACCTCTCTCGCACGCGGATGCAGTTGGACCAGTTTGTTGTCGACCTGCGCGCCGGCGGTACCGATGAAGACATCGCCGAGCAGTGGAAGACGGTGCGGCGGGACGTCTTCGGGCTTCAGGAACGGTTGCACGCCCCCGAGATCGCCGCCCGGCGGTTGACCCCGCTCCAGTTGACCGCGCTGGAACGAGAAGTCCAGCAGCTTGCGCACCAGGTTGCCGGCCAGCAGGACAAGGAGCGGCGGCTCTCTGTGGAGCTGGAGCGGCACAGCGTCGACGCCGATGCACTGGCCACCGTTGAAGAACAGTTGCACGAAGCCGAAGAGCAGCTCGCCAGTGCCAGGCACCACCACGAGGTGTACACGGCGGCGCTGTCCGGCCTGCTGGACGCCCGCCGGCAGGCTCAGGTCCCGGTGCGCGAGATCATGGAAAGGCGGGCCGGCGAATACCTGCGCATCCTCTCCGAGGCGCGCTACCAGCAGCTGGCGGCCGATCAGGAGTCCCTGGCCCTGAGCGTCTGGTCGGACGACGCGGGCGGCTGGGTGGAGGCGGCCGAGCCCCATCTCAGCCGCGGCACCGTGGATCTGGTCTACCTGGCAGCCCGCCTCGCCCTGGTCGAGGTACTGACCGGCGGCAAGCGGCCGCCCCTGCTGTTCGACGACCCGTTTATTACCTTCGACGACCGCCGGCGCCAGGCCGCCGCCACCCTCATGCGGGAGCTGGCCCGCTCTCACCAGATCTTCGTCTTCACGTACACCCGCCACTTTGATGGCGTCGCCGACCGCCTGATTGAGCTGCCCGCTCGCGGGGAAGCAACGCCGGCGGAGGACAGGCCGCCCGTGGCCCAACCGCAATTGGCGCCAGCGCCAGTGCTGGGGCCGCTGTGGGACCCACCTCGCCTGGACTGACCCCCTTCTGAAGCTTCAATTGACCCCTTTTTCACCGGGGGCTACAATGATTTATGAAGTAGGGTAGTGCCATCCATTCTGGTTTGAGGTGAGAGCGCGCGCGACGTACATACAACCCTAGAGGAGGGGACCCGCCATGACATTCCCGATTTTGAACATAGCCCTGGCGGGGTTCGCCGGATTTCTTCTGGGATATCTGCTGCGCAGGTACGTCGCCGAGGCGCGCATCAAGTCGGCCGAAGAGGCCGCCCGACGGATCATCGAGGAAGCTGGCAAAGAGGCCGAGGCGAAGAAACGTGAAGCGATCGTTGAGGCCAAAGACGAGTCGTTCCGCCAAAAGCGTGAGGCGGAGCGGGAGATCCGCGAGCAGCGGGCCGAAATGCAGCGTCTTGAGCGACGGCTGGAACAGCGCGAAGAATCCCTGGATCGCAAGACGGAGGCCCTAGAGAACCGGGAACGAACCCTGACTGAGAAGGAGCAAGAGCTTGCCCGGGCCCGTGACGAGGCCCAGGCGCAGCAAGCCCGCCACCAGCAGGAACTGGAGCGGGTGTCTGGACTGACCGCAGAGCAGGCGCGCGAGCAACTCCTGCGACAGGTAGAGGCACAGGCGCGCGCCGACGGACTCAAGCTGGTTAAGAAGATCGAAACCGAGGCCCGGGAAGATGCCGACCGCCGGGCCCGGGAGATCATTGCCCTGGCGATTCAGCGGTGCGCCGCAGATCACACCGCTGAGGTCACCGTCTCGGTCGTTCCTCTGCCCAACGACGACATGAAAGGCCGCATCATCGGCCGCGAGGGGAGGAACATCCGCACCCTTGAGGGGCTCACCGGCGTCGACTTCATCATCGACGACACGCCCGAAGCCGTGACCCTCTCGTCGTTTGACCCCATCCGTCGCGAGATCGCGAAGATCGCACTGGAGAAGCTCATCGTCGACGGGCGCATCCACCCCGCGCGGATCGAGGAGATGGTGGAGAAGTCCCAGCGTGAGCTGGAGCAGCGGATTCGTGAAGAAGGGGAGCGCGCGGCCTTTGAAGCCGGCGTGCACGGCCTGCACCCAGAAGAGATCAAACTGATGGGCCGGCTGCGCTTCCGGTATTCCTACGGTCAGAATCTGCTGGCCCACTCCGTGGAAGTGGCGTTGCTGTCGGGTCTGATCGCGGGGCTGCTGGACGGCGATGCGCAGCTGGCCCGCCGCGCCGGGTTCCTCCACGACATCGGCAAAGCACTGACGCACGAAGTCGAGGGTACGCACAGCGCCATCGGCGTGGACATCTGCCGGCGCTATCACGAACCACCGGAAGTCTTGAACGCCATTACGTACCACCATGGAGACGAAGAGGCGAAGTGCATCGAAGCGGTATTGGTCGCCGCGGCCGACGCCATCTCGGCCAGCCGGCCCGGGGCGCGCAAGGAGACCGCCGAGATGTATATCAAGCGGTTGGAGGGGTTGGAGCGCATCGCGACGTCGTTTCCGGGAGTGGAGAAGGCATATGCCATCCAGGCCGGGCGCGAAATACGGGTGCTGGTCCGGCCGACCGATATCGATGACCTGGGCGCGCAGGCGCTGGCGCGCGATGTCGCCAAAAAGATCGAAGAGGAGATGGAATACCCCGGTCAGATCAAAGTGACCGTGCTGCGGGAGACGCGCGTCGTCGAGTACGCGCGCTAATGCGGATTCTGTTCGTCGGCGATGTGCACGGCAAGCCGGGCCGCCGCATCTTGCGGGACCGGCTCGCGAAGTTACGCCAGGCACATGACCTGGCGCTGGTCATTGTGAACGGGGAGAATTCCGCCGGTGGCGCCGGGATCAACTCCGAGGTGGCCCGGGAGTTGTTTGCCGCTGGGGCGGATGCCATCACCGGCGGCAACCACACCTGGCAGCTCCGCGAGGCCTATGAACTCCTGGACAGCGACCCGCGCATCCTTCGACCGCTGAACTATCCACCCGGGGCGCCGGGCCGCGGGGCCACGGTCGTCACGGGGCGCACGGGTCCGCCGGTCGGCCTCATCAACCTCCAGGGCCGTGTCTTCATGCGGGAGCTCGACGACCCGTTTCGCGCCGCGCGGGCAGAGTGCGAGCGGCTGCGCGAGCGCGCGCCCGTCATCGTGATCGACATGCACGCCGAGGCGACCAGCGAGAAGATTGCGTTGGGCTGGTACCTGGACGGCCACTGCAGCGCGGTGATCGGCACCCACACTCACGTCCAGACCGCTGACGAGCGCGTCCTGCCCCAGGGAACCGCGTACATCACCGATGTGGGCATGACCGGTCCTCGCGATGGCGGCTTCGAGGTGGCATCCGGCCCGGCGCAACTCAATGCGGTGGTCGTCGACGTGGACGAGTCGACGGGGCGGGCCCGGTCCATCACCCGCGTCAGGGAATTCGAGGAGACGAATGCGGATTGACCTGCACACCCACACAACTGCGTCGGACGGATTGCTGGCGCCTGAGCCACTCGTGGCGCTGGCCCACGACGCAGGCGTGGGAGTGCTCGCCGTCGCAGATCATGACAGCACCGATTCCGTCGATCCGGCGATCACCGCCGGGGCGCGGGTGGGGATGGAAGTCATCCCCGCAGTAGAGATCAACACCGACGTGCATGAGTCGGAAATCCACATCCTGGGATATTACGTCGACCATCACCAGCCGTGGTTTCAAGAGTTTCTCGGGAGGCTGCGCGACGGTCGCCTGAACCGCGCGGCGAAAATGGTGGAGAAGCTCAATGCGATGGGGATCCGCCTTGACTTCGCCCGCGTGCGCGCGCTGGCCCAAGGAGCGGTCGGACGTCCTCATGTGGCCCGGGCTCTGGTGGAAGCGGGCGTGGTGAGCAGCACCGAAGAGGCGTTTGAGAAGTACCTCGGGCGGAATGGCCCAGCCTACGTGGAGCGCATGAAGGTGAGTCCGCCGGAGGCGGTGCAGGTGATTCTGCGCACGGGTGGGATTCCCGTCCTGGCACACCCGGGGTGGGGGGTGAAAGACGAGATGATTCCGGCTCTGGCCGCGACCGGGCTGGAAGGTCTGGAAGTCTACTATCCCGACCACACCCCCGCGATGGTCGCCCGGTATCTGGAGATCGCTCAGCGGTTAAAACTGCTGGTCACCGGCGGGACCGATTTTCATGGAGGGGACTTGGCCACGAAAGTGCCGCCGGGGAGTCAGTATGTGCCGGTGGGGTGTGTAAAGAGGCTACACGCACAACACGAGCAGAAGCAAAAGAATAGTAGAGCGCAGAACGCAGCTGGCAGAACGCAGAATACATGACCGAACATACCACGCAGAACGCAGTAATCTCCGCTCCATGCGATCAACGCAGTCTGCGTTCTACATGAAAGCACAGGAGGACAGTCTATGAAATGTCCCAACTGCGGAACGGAGAATCCTGCCGGCAAGATCGTCTGCAGCAACTGCGGCCGCCGGCTCCGGCCGGGCCGCCAGACGGCCGGCCCCACGATGCAGACCGAGGAGGAACTCATGGCGCGGGTACGCGGCGATATGCGCCGCCTTGGCCTGGTCACGGTTGTCGTCGTCGCTGTCGGGATCGCCCTCGGCTACGTCATTCGTTGATTACCCAGCCGTGAGCGCCGCCGACCTCCGCAACCTGCCATCGGTCGAACGGCTGGTCTCACAGCTCGAGCAGGAAGATGGGACCGGCCGCTACCCCCGTCCATTACTGGTGGAGTGTGCTCGGGCGGTAGTGGAACAGGCCCGGAGGCGTCTGCTGCGCTCCGAAACCGTGGATACCACCCCGCGAACCCTGCTGACTGACCTGCGTGCGCTGGTGACATCGCGCGCCTCGTTGAGCCTCGCTCGGGCCGTGAACGCCACGGGTATTATCGTCCATACCAATCTCGGCCGCGCCCCGTTGTGCGACGCGGCGGTCCGGGCGGTGGCGGAGGTCATGGCTGGATACTCCACGCTCGAGATCGACGTGGAGAGCGGCAGGCGTGGGGCCCGCCACCAGCACGTTGAACCGCTGCTCACCCGTCTCACGGGAGCCGAGGCCGCCTTCGCTGTGAACAATAATGCCGCAGCGGTGCTGCTGGCGCTGGCCGCGCTCGCACACGGCAGACAGGTCATCGTCTCGCGCGGCGAACTGGTCGAAATCGGCGGCTCCTTCCGCATGCCTGAGGTGATGGCCCAGAGTGGTGCGACCCTGGTCGAAGTGGGCACCACCAATCGGACACATCTGCGGGACTATGAGCGCGCCATCAGCCCCGACACTGCGCTGCTGCTGAAAGTCCACCGCAGCAACTTCTCGATACGCGGGTTCGTCGCCGAGGTCTCCCTTGCCGATCTCGTCGACCTGGGACGGCGCCGCGGCATTCCCATCATGTTCGATCTCGGCAGCGGTTGTCTGGTGGACCTGCGCACGCGGGGTCTGCCCTACGAACCCACCGTCCAGGAAGCGGTCACGGCCGGTTGTGAGATCGTCACCTTCAGTGGGGACAAACTGCTCGGCGGGCCACAGGCCGGCCTCATCGTCGGGCGCGCGAAATTCGTCGAGGCGATCCGATCGCATCCGCTGGCGCGGACGGTACGGATGGACAAACTGGACTATGCCGCGTTGGCGGCCACGCTGCAACAGTATGTTGACCCGGAGGCAGCCTGGAGCTCTCTGCCGGTCTTGCAGATGCTCGGCGCCCCTGCGGAACAACTGCGCGAACGCGCAGAGCAACTGCGTGACGCCCTTGTGGCGGCGGTGCCCAGCATGTGGCGAGTGACCGTCCGTCCCACGGTCGCCGAGGTCGGCGGTGGATCGCTGCCCGAAGCGCACCTGCCCTCATTCGCCCTCGCCATCAGCTCTCCCAAACCACCTAACTGGCTGGAGCAAACGCTGCGAGCCCACCGGCCGCCCGTGTTCGGAAGAATCGCAGAGGAAATGCTGCTGCTCGATGTGCGAACACTTCTGCCGGGAGATGAGAATATCATCGTGGAGGCGCTGAGAAAAGTGATTAGTGACTAGTGGCTGGTGACTAGCAGGCAGCGAATCTGTCTAGTCACCAGTCACCAATCACCAGTCACGTTGGTTATGCGTAACCTCTTCGTCGTCGGCACCGCCGGTCACATCGACCACGGCAAGAGCGCGCTGGTCAAAGCCCTCACCGGTATCGACCCCGACCGGCTCGAGGAGGAAAAGCGCCGGGGGATGACGATCGACCTCGGCTTCGCGCATTTTGACCTTCCCAGCGGCCGGCGGGCCGGCATCGTCGACGTCCCCGGCCACGAGCGCCTGATCAAAAACATGCTGGCCGGCGCCACCGGCATCGACCTCGTGCTGCTGGTCATTGCCGCAGACGAGGGCGTGATGCCGCAGACTCGGGAACACCTCGACATCCTCCGGTTCCTGCCGGTGCGGGCGGGCATCGTGGTGCTCAACAAGATCGACCTGGTCGAAGACCCGTCATGGCTCGCCCTCGTCAAAGACGATGTCAGAGCCCTTGTTGCCGGCACGTTCCTAGAGAGTGGTCCAATCGTAGAGGTCTCAGCAAAGACAGGGAAGGGGATCCCCGCATTAGTCCAGACGATGGAACAGATGCTGGACGGGATCCCGGCGCGCCAGGATGACGCGCCCGTACGCCTCCCGGTTGATCGCGCGTTTACGATGGCGGGGTTTGGCACCATTGTGACGGGGACGCTGTGGAGCGGCCGCATCGCTGTGGGCGACACGTTGGAAGTCTTGCCTCAGGGGAAGCAGGTCCGGGTCAGGGGCGTCCAGTCACACGGCGAGAGCGTGGCGGCAGGGATTGCCGGGTCACGGGTGGCCGCCAACCTCGCGGGCATCGAGAAAAAAGAGATCACCCGTGGAAATGTGGTGTGTGCGCCAGGCGTCTTCAAACCAACCAACTTGATGGACGTCCGGATCCGGCTGTTGGCCGATGCGCCCGTTCTCCCGCACCTCACACGCATCCGTCTCTATCTGGGATCCGACGAAGCCATCGGACGTCTGAGCCTCCTGGACCGGCCACGGCTGGACGCGGGAGGTTCGGCTGTGGCGCAGGTGAGACTGGAGACGTCCATCGTCGCGGCGACCGGCGACCCATTTGTCATCCGCCGCTTCTCGCCGATGATCACCGCCGGCGGAGGCGAGGTCATCAACGCGCATCCGCCTAGGCGCCGGCGAGGTGCCGCGAGCATCGCGGCCATCGAGCAGGCGTCTGTGACCGGGCCGCACGCTCGCGTGGAAACCGCCGTGTTGGACGCCGGCAGGCAGGGCACGGGGGTCGAAGAACTGGCCGCAATCGTCTCGGCGGGTCGCACTCAGGTGGATGAGGCCGTGGCAACGCTGACGGCCGCGGGGCAGATTGCGGTGATCCGCGGGCACCTCTTTCATCGGAAAACCTTCGACGCCGTGGCCGGGGCCATTCGTCGGGAAGTCGACGCGTTTCATAACGCCCAACCGTGGCGCGTGGGGATTCCAAAGGAAGATCTCAAACTCAAGGCGTTCGGCTCTGGCGATAACCGGCTCTACGCGCACGTGCTGGCCGAGGTGGTCGCGACCGGATCGGTCGAGGAGACAGGCGAATTCGTTAGACGCCCGGGGTACGCGCCGGTCTCCAGTCAACAGGAGCTCACGATCCGCGAGCACATTGTCCACATGCTGAGCGAAGGACGGTTCGCCCCGCCGGCCCGGGAAGAACTCGCCGAAGGGGCAGGGGACGGTGTGGCGTTCGACCGGATGTTCCGCGCCCTTCGGGACGAGGGGACCATCATCGAGATCGCCCCCGGGATCGCCTTCCATCGCGACGTGCTTGAAGACATCAAGGCGGTGGTTGCTGCTGAGATCGCAGCGCATGGGAACATCACCGTCGCCGGCCTGCGTGACCGCCTTGGCACTAGCCGGAAGTACGCGTTGACCGTCCTGGAGTACTTCGATAGCATCAAAGTTACCCGGCGGATCGGCGACGCCCGGGTGCTGATTGATCGCACAGTTGCAGCGAAGAAGGAAACGTAGGGAACGGTTCTCGCCCTTTCCGTGTTCCCTAGTTCCCTCGTTCCCTTGTTCCCTGTGATGC
>VBAP01000142.1:1975-7205 GCA_005882335.1 Candidatus Segetimicrobium genomatis | reverse complement strand
GAATGTCGCTGCGGTAGAAGAGCACCCGGGTGTCCACGTACCAGGGGATGCCGTACAGCCGGCCGTCCACCACGTTGGTGGCCCAAATGCCCGGGAAGTGGCCGGCCGAATCCATGCCGGGCGAGATCTGCACCAGCGAGTCGAGCGACGCCAGCGCGTCGAGCGTCACCATCTCGGGGACCCAGGTGTTGCCCATCTGCGCGAGGTCCGGCAGGGCGCCGCCTACGTGCGCGGTCAGCAGTTTTTCGTGGGCGGCGCTCCAGGGGATCTGCTGCACGCGGACGTGCACGCCCCCCCCGCCCCCCCCCCGGTGCTCGCGCTCGAAGTCGCGCACCAGCTCGGCCACCACTTCGCCTTCCCGGCCGAACGCCCAGAACCGCAGCGTGGAAGGGGGTAAGTCTCACGGACACCGCCCGGCGAGCCATCCCCCGGTGAACCCCGCCCGGCACAGCCCCAGGACGATGTGCGCGTTGCCACGCAGCAGGCGCCAGACGAGCCCGGTGCGATAGTTCTCGATCATCGCGAGGATCGGTCCCTGGTCGATGCCGAGGTAGTCGGTGTCGAACCAGCCGGCCTGAGGATCCACCCGCCCCTGCTGCGGGGTGCCGCGAAAGGTGGGGTTGAAGGCGTCGAGGAAGCCGTACGTGGAGAACAGGTTCGTGCCGTAGGTCCGACGCATCGCCAGGAGCGCGGGGATCGCGAGTTCCGGGGCGAAGGGGATCGACCCAGCAGCCGCCGTTGGGCTGATCGTACCGTCGTCCTGAATCTCCGTGAACGATGCACCCCGGGCGAAGTAGGTGTGGAACTGCCGGGACCGACCGCTCAGGGTGAGTGTCACGTCCGCGGGACCGTCGGAGGCGGTGAGGCCCCAGAGGTTGGCGCCGTACCCCGTCCAGGCGCCGGGGTTGGCCACGGCGTAGGCCTGCTGCGCGAGCGTCGCGCGGCGCGAGTTCTCGAAGTAGTCGAGGCCGCGGCCCCGCATGTAGGCGTCCTGGATGGCGCGGAAGTCGATCCACACGTGCGAGTACTGGTGCCCGAAGAGCGGGGCGAAGCCGAGGTGGGTCTGTCCTTCGAATATCCCCCAACTGTATGTGCTGGTCCACGCCGTCCAGGCCTCAGGCCCCACGGGATGCGTCGGCGATCCCAGCGCCAGGATGTAGATCAGCATCGCCTCGTTGTAGCCGCGCCAGTCGTAGGGGATGAACCCGTCTTCCGGGTGCCAGCCGAGTGCGATCGCCGGCAGGTGGTTCTGCGCCCACTGCCAGTCGGTGCGCGCATAGATCGACTCGGCGAGCGCGCGGATCTCGACCTCACCCGGGTCGACGCCGTCGAAGTACGATTGGCACGTGAGCACGCCGCCGAGCAGCAGCGCGGTGTCGATGGTCGACAGCTCGACCGTCTGGAACCGCCGCCCGGTGGTCATGTCCAGGAAGTGGTAGAAGAAGCCGTGGTAGCCGGTGACGCCGGTGGCGGCGGAGTCCTGCGGCGCCGTCCAGAAGAAGCGTAGGGTGGTGAGGGCACGGTCGCGCGCGGCGGCGCGGGTGACGTAGCCGTGCTCCACGCCGATGGGGTAGGCGGTGAGCGCGAACCCCACGGCCGCGATGCTGGAGAAGGAGGGGGTCGGGGACCGGTCGGGGGTCAGGCCGTTCGCCGGGTTAGTGAGGTCCCAGAAGTAACCGAAGGTGCGCCGCTGCAGCGTGTCGAGGAACGCGCCGGCGCCGGTAGTGTCGGGGGGCGCGGGCGTGAAGGTGTGGTTTGCGCCGCAGGCTGCGAGGACTGAAGCGGCCAGGACTGCAGCACTGCACTTCATGGAAGGAGAATACCGCGGTCCCGACGCGCGGGCCACCGGTGCGGAGTGCACCGATGGCCCACGGTGAGGGAGGGTCAGAAAGTGTACTCCATACCGATTTGGAGCCGGCGGGGGTCGCTGATGACGTTTCTCGCGTCGCCGAAGTTTGAGGCCGTGCGGTTATCAGTAATGAAGCCTCCGAGATTCTGATAGTTGAGGGCGTTGAACAGATCGACGGTCACCGCCAAGCTCGTGCCGGAGATGTTGGGGAAGTCCTTGCGGAGCTTGAGGTCGACGGTCCGATATGCCCACGCATTGGGAATGAGGAACCCGTAGTGCGGTGGGCTGAACGCTCCTGGTTGCCACTGAGTGGGGTCGAATCTACCGCTGACGTCGTAGTGCGGCCCGCTCCCAAGCGTGATGAGCCCGCCGAATTGGACGCCGAACGCGTACGGCACATCCATCGTCCAGTTGGCCACGACGTGGGTCTTCTCGTCGTTGGTCGGGTGCTTCACGATGAGGTACGCTTGCGGGAACGCAAACTCGTCGTCCGGATTGTCGATTCCCGCGAGGGATCGGGTCGCATAGTTGAGGCTGAGTCCGGCGCCCCACCCGATGGTCCCCGTCCGGCGGTAGGGCCGGTTGACCTGGATCTGCAGCGCGTCGTACCACGTCCGCACGCTGTTGGTCGAGAAGATGATGTTGGTAAAGCCGTGAAACGGGCTGGTGCCGACGCAGCACGTGCGCGGGTTGTTAGCATTGAAATCGAAGTTCGCCCAGTTGAACACGAAGCCGTTCACGCTGCGCACGCCAGCGTACGCGACCGAGACCAGGTAACTGCCCAGAATGCGACGCACGCCCACGTTCCACTGGGTGGAGTGCGGGGGCTTGGTATGGTTCCCAATCAACCATGCCTCGCCGAGAGCGGCCTGCCCGCTGGTCACGATGCCGTTCAGTACCGTCGGGCTGGTCGTCAGATAGCTGTCATTCCACGGGATTTGGCCGGTGCGGGGCGTTGTCGAGTCCCGCGGGGCGAAGAACACCGAGTACTGCGGGTGCGTCAGCTTCAGCGTCTCGTCAATCGAGATATCGAAGTAGGAGCGATCGTAGTATATGCCGATCCCACCGAATAGCGTCGTCTTGTTCTCACGATCCAGGGCGTAGGAGAATCCGAGCCGAGGTTGGAACGCGCCGTAGAAGCGGTGGCGCTGGTGCCCGTCGGTGAAGTACTCCTGCGTGTCGATCGGATGTTGCAGCTGGCTGTTGTACAACCTGATCGTGTCTCGGAGGCTCGTGGGAGTGACGTAGTCGTAGTTCAGCATGTGCGATTCGAAGTCCCACCGGATACCTACGTTGATCGTGAGGTGGGGCGTCGGAGTCCAGTCGTCCTGCGCGTACACGCCGATCTGGGCGTTGTGCGTCGAGAGGAATGGATTGCCGGCGGCCCAAACCATCTTAAAGGGGTTCTTATAGGCGTAGGATTCGTTCCCAACGCAGTTCGGATTACAGTCCACCTGGTCACCGTAGATGAACTGTGGTGATTCGTTGTTCCCCTTGTTGACATTGTAGGTCAGGAAATCGAGGGTGGTCCCGACCTTGATCACGTGGTCGCCGCCGGAATGAAAGCCTGTATAGGTGAGGTCGTCGCGGAATCCGAGCCGCTTTTGCGTGAAGTCCTGGTTGCTTTCGTAGCTGCCAAGCGTGGCGAACCCGAACTGCTGCTGCGGTGTACCGGGGTACGCCGCGACCTGGGTACGGCGAAACCGCTCGTAGGTCAGACTCGCTTCGTTGAGCCAGGAGCCGGTGAAGTAGCTGTGTTTCAGGGTGCCGAAGTCGACGTCGTTTCCCCAATTGATGGCGTTTTGCAGCGTCTGGCCGCCGCCGAAGTTACGAATGTCGTACTCGTGCCGGACACTGGTGCTGAGCTCGACCGAGGAGTGCGATGTGGCGTCGTAGCTCAGCTTGCCGAAGACCAATGTTTCGCGGAAAGGAGACCGGAAGCTCCCCGCGTGGGACGCAAACGGAATGGCGTTCAGCGCCGGGAAGCCGGTCGGTGGAGCGATGGTCACGGTGTTTGCGCGGTTCTGGTAGTTTCCTTCGTACGAACCGAAAAAGCGCAACTTGTCCCGAATGATGGGGCCACCGGCAGACAGGCCAACCAGGTAGCGCGAGTAGTCTGGCCTCGTGAACGACGCTGGGAAGCTGTCGCGGTGGGCCTGAGTAAAGCTGTCACGATGGGCCAGGAAGAACGTGTCCTCGGCAACTAGGCTCCTGTCCTGGAAGCTGAAGAAGCTGCTTCCATGCCATGCGTTCCCACCGGACCTAGTGGTGGCCGTAATGATCGCGCTCGAAGCCTTCTGGTACTCCGCCTTGAAGTTCTGGGTGATTACCCTGTACTCCTGGATGGCATTGCGCGGGAAGGGATTCCCGCGGCTGTTGTCCTGGCCCGCGATGCCACTGCCGCTGCCTTCCCCGCCGGTGAGGTCGTTTTTTAGGCTCGCGCCGTCGATGAACACGTTGACTTCGCCTGGCCCCTGCGCTCCGGCTGTGAAGTTCCGAGGCGTTGTTGAGTTGGCATTCAGATTGACACGGTCTTCGCTCACGATGACGCCGGGCGCAAGCGCCGCGAGGTCGAGGAAGTTCCGGCTCGGCGTAGGGAGCCGCTCGATCTGCTGCTGAGTCACGTTGGTCGCAATCTCCGACGTCCGGATGTCGGAGGTCGGAGCCACTGCCTGAACCGTCACCGCCGCCAGCTCGACGGCACCCGCTTGTAAGGCGAAGTCGGCCAGGATCGTGGTCCCGATCTGAACGACCACGGGGCGCCGTTGCGGGGCGTTTCCGATGTGGCGAGCCAGGAGCTCGTAGGTCCCAGGGACGAGTCCCGGCAGGATGTACGCGCCGTTCGTTCCGGCTGTCGTGATCCGCTGGACTCCCGTCACGACGTTCTTCGCCACGATATCAGCCCCGCTGAGCGGCGCGCCATTCTGATCTTTGACGTAGCCGCGAATCGTGCCGGTGGTGGTTTGCGCGGCGGCGCGGCGAGCTGATGGTGCGGCCAGAGCGGCGAGGAGCAGCAGCAGGCGGCCAGCGTGCCGCACGAAAGTGTGGATTCTCATTATGCGCCCTCCTGAGTGGTGAAAGACGGGTGGGCCGGTTGTCCGCCCCCGCCGCAGGATTCCCGAATGACCAGCGTGACGGGGAGCCGCTCCCGCCGGCGGCGGTGCCGGTGGTGGTTGCCCACCGCCTCGAGTAGCCGCTCGGTGGCCCGCGCCCCGAGCCCGACGATGTCCACCCGCACCGTCGAGAGCGGGGGGTGCGTGTAACGCGCCATGGGAATGTCGTCGAAGCCGGCGACCGCGACCTCCGCAGGGACAGCCACGCCGGTCTCCCGCAGCGCGGAGAGCGCGCCGAACGCCATGGCGTCGTTCGCGGCGAAGATCG
>VBAP01000142.1:0-1933 GCA_005882335.1 Candidatus Segetimicrobium genomatis | reverse complement strand
TCGCCGTCGAGCTCGGCCTCCTTCAGCGCGGCGCGGAACCCGCGCAGCCGCTCGGCCGCGTCCGAGTTCCGCTCAGGGCCCGTGATCATCGCGAGGCGGCGGTGCCCCAGGGCGATGAGGTGGCGCACCATCTCGTAGGCGCCCCGGGCGTTGTCGATGGTGAGCGCGTCGAACGCCGCCCCGGTCGCGGCGCTGTTGAGCAACACGACCGGGAAACTGGCCGGCAGGTCGCGCACGGGGAGGTGCGCGCCCAGGGCGGGGGACATCACGATGAGTCCGTCCACCCGGCCGCGCATGGACTGCAGGGCCACGGCGATGGCGTACTTCTCGTTGTGGGAGCTGGCCACGAGGAGGTGGAACCCCTGGCGCTGAGCCGTCTGGTCGATGCCGCGGATCAGCTCGGAGTAGAACTCGCCGTAAAGATCGGGGAGCAGGACGCCAATGGTGCTGGTGCGGCTGGTGCTGAGGCTGCGGGCGGCGGCGTTGGGAGCGTAGCCCAACCGGTCGGCGACGGTGCGGACGCGGCGGCGCGTGGCCTCGGTGACGAGGCGGCTGTTGTTGTGGGCGCGGGAGACGGTGGCGACGGAGACCCCGGCTGCGCGCGCGACGTCCTTGATCGTGACCATGGGCGCCCTGGGGATGTAATCGGTTACATCCCCGCAGGGCTGTCAAGGGTGGGCCGCCAGGGGAAGCGCCGCTCAGCTGCCCCGCTTGATCACCCGGATCCGGTGGTGGGGACGCATCCCGGGCATCAGGTCGTCGTTGCGGATCACGCTGATCGCCCCGTCGGGCTCGAGCACAGCCAGCCGCACGTCCTTGACGCTGGACACGCCGTGCTCACGCAGCGCCTGGAGCAGGTCGTCCCGGCTGATGCCGGCACGGCGCGTGTGCTCCTCCAGCACGGTGCCGTGATTGATGAGCATGATCCCCTCGCCCGAAAGCCACTTGGCGACGCCGCGGCTGTGCCGGCGCACGCGATCGATGACCGTGTGCCAGCCGACCAGGACGCCCGCGGCGACGAGCCCGCCCGCGAGGCTGGTGTCGGGGCCGACCATGGCGTTCTGGACCGCGTTGGCGATGATCAGCAACAGCACCAGGTCGAAGGTGGACATCTGGCCCAGCTGCCGCGTCCCGGTGAGGCGGAGACCGAGCAGCAGGGCGAGGTAAACGACGGTGGTGCGGAGGGCGACGTTGAGGAGCACGGAGATCGGGACCGTCATGCGAAGCTCCTGGTTGAAATCAACGTCGTGGGGAGTGGGGAGTGGTACGCTCCGAGCCCATGGGAGCTCCGTTTCCTCACCGTCGAGTACCACTCCCCACGTACCACCCGGGGGACGTGGGGGCGGGGGTAGTGCGACCGGAGGGACTCGAACCCCCACGGGTTGCCCCACAGGATCCTAAGTCCTGCGCGTCTGCCAGTTCCGCCACGGTCGCGTGATTGTCCTGCCTCAACTTACGTGCTCCTCCCTCGGCGCGGGAGCGTCCGATTGTGCCGCAATTGTGCCGTAGCGCCGCTGAATCCCGGCCGCCACCACCGCGCCCTCCACCCACCAGCCGAAATTTCTGAAGGGGGGTCTTCGAACTCGTGCGGCCTGGGCCGATTCGCTCACCGAGGGACCGCAAGCAGAGCGGGTGAGTCGGGTGCGAGGGACTCACCTGAGCGGCACAATGACGGCACAAGCCGCCGCTACGTGCAAGTCGGATCGTGTGTTAAGCGTGGCGCTGCGAATGTTCAGTCCGTCGTGCTCGTGCGTGTGTCTCACGCGCGCGCGTTGAAGTGTTCACGCGCTGTTTGCGGCGCCAAGGGCTCCCGAGCCCTATTCCGCGCGCGCGGGGGCTATTCCGGCGGTGCGTGCGACGTATCGATTTTGCCAATCGCCAGCCGGCGGCGACGGTATCCTCTGGGTGTCAGGGACCTATCATTAGGCTACAG
>VBAP01000141.1 GCA_005882335.1 Candidatus Segetimicrobium genomatis | reverse complement strand
TGATGACTCAAATTGGGTGGGACCCCCGCAAGTTCGAGGAACTACGATGGTTCCTCGATCGTCGCGGGTATCGCGCTCCACTGGTGGCGGAATTACTGCTCCTGACGCCCGCCCGCAGCCGGCGCATCCGGCGAATTGGCCTGCCAGGCGTGACCATCACCGACGGTCTCGCGCAGCGGCTGGAAGAAGACGCATCCTCCCCTGATGGTGGACGGGCCGCGGCTTTCCGCCGCCTGGCGCTGCAGATGGCGAGCCTCCGTGATCTGGGTTACGCCGGTGCTCAGGTGAGCGGGCTCGAGACGTACGCCGGGATCATGCATTTGCTGGACGATGTCGAGATGGTCATCCGGGAATATCCGACCCCAGAAGCGCGCCGGCGGGCGTGGCTCGAGTTGTTGATGCTCAAAGATGGCCGCACCGCGCAGGTCGGCCCCTCAGGCGGCGTGGACCTCACGGCATCGGCGCGTGTCGAGCCCGCGGCCCCGACCCCGGGGAGGGGAGGCCCGCGGCCCGGCGAACGGGCCCGCTTTCGGATGATGGATCTCATCGATCATCTGCTCTTTCAGGAGGGCTCCTTCGGTGCGCGCACGCTCACTCCGGCCCTCCGTCGGTTGGATGCCCGGTCAGGGCTGGGCGGTCTGCTGCTCCGTCTGGAACGAGTCATCAAGGAACCATTGGTGGGCTGTCAATCCTGTGGCTTCTGCCGGCTTCCCCACACCGCCTATGTCTGCCCGGAGACCTGCCCCAAAGGGCTGGCCAACGGTCCCTGCGGTGGCACGAAGGACAACGTGTGCGAGTTCGGCGACCGGGAGTGCATTCACAACCAGATTTACCGCGTCTCGAAGCAGGCCGGCCTGCTTGCAAATCTTGAAGAGGTACTCATGCCGCCGGTCCCCGAGGCCGCCTGGGGCAGCTGCTCATGGGTGACGCACTTTAGAGGAGAGGGACCGAAGGTCACGCGGCTTCCGGCGCCGGATAATCGGGGCACGCCGAGTGATCCATCTCAAAGTCTATGATGCGGAGGACATAAGTGGTGGGATGAAGACCTTTGGACCGGGGGCCAGAAGAGCGGCTAAGGAGTGACTCAGTTACTGGCCCCTTGTCCAAAGGTCTTCATCCCACCACTGTTTGTTCGTCGGCCTCGTTTGATTCAAGGCGAGAGTGGGCGACCCTCGGGTCCGGGACCCGTAACTGAGTCACTCCATAGCCGCCCTCCGGGTCACGGCCCGAGGGTCGCCCGCTCTCGCCACAACGAGCGATCACAATGGTGAAGTGCGGTCGATTCAGGGGACGCCGATCACAAATTCTGGGATACGAGCCGGGGGCCAGGCGCTGACAATAGACGAAGTCATCAGTCGGATTCCAGAGTGGACCGGCGCCACCGTCGCGGTCTCCGCGCTGGGTGGAGGGATCACCAACCTCAACTACCGGGTGGACGTAAACGGGAAGTCGTTCGTCGTCCGGATGCCTGGGAAAGACAGCGAGCTACTGGGAATTGATCGGCGCCGGGAGTACGCGTGCACGCTCGTGGCAGGCGAGGGCGGCGTGGGACCAGAGGTCGCACACTTCCTGGAATCGGATGGGATCCTCATTACCCATTTCATCGCTGGCCGGGGGATGTCCGCGGAAGAGATCAGCCGCCCCGCCGCCCTCCGGCGCGTGGCCGCAGCGCTGCGACGGTACCACGCCGGCCCGAGGTTCCCGGATTCGTTCTCCGCGTTGGAGACGGTGCGTGACTACCTGCGGATCTCGCGGTCGGGGGCGCCGCTCCCCTCCACCATCGACCGGATGGTCGAACGGGCCGAGACAATCGACGGAGCGATGCGCGCACTCCCGCCCCCGCCTCGCCCTTGCCACAATGATCTGCTGCTGGGCAACTTCCTCGACGATGGGCAGCGGATCCGCATCGTCGATTGGGAGTATGCGGCGATGCCGCGCACCTGAGTCTCAGCGACGACCAGGAGACGGTGCTCCTGGACGCCTACCTGGGGCAGGCTCCGGCGCCGGAGGTGGCCCGCCTGAAGCTGATGAAGATCCTGTCCGACCTCCGGGAAGCGATGTGGGCGATGGTGCAGGTTACGATCTCCACGTTGGACTACGACTTTGTGGCATATGGACAGAAGCACTTCGACCGGTACGCCGCTCAACTGGAGGATTCACGACTGCCTCACTGGCTGGCGGACGTGGCCCGCAAGAGTTGACCACCTGATACATCTCAAAGTTTTTATGATGCAGAGGCACATTCATCCAGTGTTCTCGCCCTGGATCAAAACCATCAGACGAACGGGCAGAGGTGGGATGAGGACCTTGGACCGGGGACCAGAAGGGCGGCTAAGGAGTGACTCAGCTACTGGTCCCCTTGTCTAAGGTCCTCATCCCACCTCCGATTGTTCGCTCTCTGCTCTCGGATATCCATGGCGAGGTTGGGCGACTCTCGGATACGGGACCCGTAACTGAGTCACTCCTTAGCCGCACTCCGGGTCCCGATTCCGAGGGTCGCCCAGCCTCGCCCCCTGCACATCGCGATCACAGACTTGGGGAAGCCTCCCTGACCACCGGGTAGTGTCCTAATTTCGGGGGAGACGTATTTCCTAGCCGGAGCTAGAAGTTCCAGAGTGCGCGAGCTGTCCTCGCACGAAACACACACACCTTCACTACAATCTCATTTCGGTCAATGACAGTTGCGAGACCGATTTCGTCATATATGAGTCGCAGTGTCCCCACCCTCGGGTCGGCTATCCGCGTCACAGCGGTGGGTTGTCCGTAGGCATTCTCCACGACTTGGCGGGTCACACCGACTGCGATGTCCTTGTCCGTCTTGAACTCGTCACTCTCGATGAACACATACTCTAGCCGTTGTGCATCTCGTCCCCGTGTGGCTGCCTGGAAATGGAGATTGAACCACTCCTGCCCCCAAATCTCACTATTGCTGTCCGAATACCAACGTCGCATTGGGTAGACTGGGGATGGTCCTATGAACGGTGGGAGGTTTTGCAGGCCGTTCATCTGCAGGAGTGTATCAATGGTCATTTCCAGCGTCCACTTCCCAATGCGCTGGCCGGGGACGATGAGTTTGTCATCGGGGGCTTGAGAAACACCGGGCGAAGCCAAGAGCAGGAGAACCAAGACAACCAGGGCCGCTACTACCTTCATGGCCGTCACCTCCAAGGAGGGTGGAGTGCGGACCCTACGGGCGATGGAGATATACAGCGAAGAAGGTGCATGAGGGGGAAATTTGCTGGTTGGGCTGAATTTTCGTGGTAGTTCAGGAATCCCCTCCCGGCACCCTGGACGGCAAATTAGGACACTACCGACTACCGCGGAGGCGGGATGAGGATTTTTGGAGAAAGGGGCCAGGAACTGGGTCACCCCTTAGCCGTTCTTCGGGCCCCCGTCCAAGTTCGCATCCCACCTCTGGTTGTTCCATCTCTGCTCCCGGATATCCGTAGCGAGGATGGGCGAGTCTCGGATGCGGACCCGTAACTGAGTCACTCCATAGCCGCCCTTCGGGTCAAGCATCCGAGACTCGCCCGGCCTCGCTCCAATGCGCGCTGGACGAACAGACTGGAGGATGGCAGAGTGTTCATGAGAACGTCTACCGGTGTCTCCTGTCACGTGTTGAGGAGGGTGCGATGTCGATGCATCTCTGCATCATCAACGGGTACCCGAAGCCAAACCGAGAGGTCCTGACTCAGGCCGGGATGTGTGGGGCCGATGAACTGTATGTTCGGGTGCTCCGAAAGGTCGCGCCCGACGCCCGGCTGGAGACGCTATTCATCGCGGATTTGGACACGTCCCTCCCGGATGCGCGGCAGGTGCAGGCCTACGACGGCTTTATCTGGACCGGTTCCAACCTGACGATCTACGAAAACGACCCGAGGGTGACGCGCCAGATCGAGTTTGCGCGGCTGATCTTCGAGGTCGGGCGGCCCCAATTCGGGAGCTGCTGGGGCGTGCAGAATGGCTGCGGTGGCCGCCGGGGGCGAGGTCCGCAAGAATCCGCATGGGCGCGAGATGGGCTTCGCGCGCAAACTCCGTCTCACGGCGGAGGGGCGCGCCCACCCCATGTACGAAGGCAAACCCGACGTGTTCGACGGTTTCATCTCCCACCTGGACGAGGTGACGCGGTTGCCCAATGGGGGGGTGCTGCTGGCGACCAACGAGCACACCCGGGTGCAGGCCCTGGAGGTCAGGCACGGCAACGGTATCTTTTGGGCGACTCAGTATCATCCCGAATACGAACTCGCCGACATGGCCCGCCTGATCGTCGCCCGGGCTGATCACCTAATTAAGGAAGGATTCTTTGCCGACCGGGCGGCCCTGGACACGAAGGTGCAGCGAATGGAAACCCTGGCGTCCGACCCGAGCCGGAAGGACCTGCGCTGGGACGTGGCCATTGGAGACGACATCCTGGACGACCGGATCCGGCAATGCGAGTTGCGTAACTGGGTCCGGAAAGTGGTGATGCCCGCGGCCCCGGCGTCCGTTACTCGCCGATAAAGACGTTCTTCACCTCGGTATACGACTCCAGCGCGTGCATGCCCAACTCGCGGCCAAACCCGCTCATCTTCATCCCGCCGAACGGGGCTTCCTGGTGCACGCTGTGGCTGCTGTTGACGCTGAGGACCCCTGATCTGATCGCTCGCGCAATCCGCAGGGCCCGGCCAATGTCGCGCGTCCAGATCGAGCCGGACAGCCCGTACGGCGAGTCGTTCGCCATCC
This sequence comes from Candidatus Segetimicrobium genomatis, assembly GCA_005882335.1. Classification (GTDB taxonomy): domain Bacteria; phylum Sysuimicrobiota; class Sysuimicrobiia; order Sysuimicrobiales; family Kaftiobacteriaceae; genus Telluricultor. Next base: position 4,553 of record VBAP01000141.1, on the reverse strand, counting down.
GCACCACCTCGGCTTCGTCGGTGAAGGGAATGGCGCAGGCCACCGGGCCGAAGATCTCCTCCTGCGCCACGCGCATGGCGTTGCCCACCCTCCCGAGCACCGCCGGCAGCAGGTAGGCCCCGCGCGCCAGGGCCGGGTCGTCAGGCGGGCGCCCGCCGCAGAGCACCTCCGCCCCTTCCTGAGCGCCGAGTTCGACGTACCCGCGCACCCGATCGCGATGACTGCGGGAAATCAACGATCCGATTTGGGTCTCCTCCTCCAGCGGGTCACCGGTGCGGAGCTTCCTGGCCTCCTCCACTAAAGTTGCCACCGCCCGGTCGTAAATCGACCGTTCGATGAAGACGCGGCTGCGCGCACAGCAGTCCTGACCAGCATTGCCAAAGACTGCGCCGGCAGCGCCGGGGATGGCCCGCGCCAGGTCCGCGTCGGCGAAGATGACGTTCGGCGACTTCCCGCCCAGTTCCAGGGAGATGCGGGTCATCGTGTCGGCGGCGGCCTTCATGATCTCCATGCCGGTCGTGGTCTCGCCGGTGAACGCGATCTTTCCGACGCCGGGATCGCGCACCAGTGCCATGCCCGCGATCGTGCCCGGCCCTGTGATCACGTTCAGCACACCCGCCGGCACCCCCGCCTCCAGGGCGATCGTCCCCAGGGCCAGCGCGGTGAGCGGTGTGGCGCTACTGGGTTTCAGCACGGCTGTGTTGCCCACGGCCAGCGCCGGGGCGACCTTCCAGGAGGCGATCATCAGCGGGAAGTTCCAGGGCACGATCAGCCCCACCACGCCAATCGGTTCCCGCAGCGTGAAGTCCAGACCGCGGTCGGTGACCGGAATCGTCTCGCCCAACCACTTCGTTGCTGCTCCCGCGTAGTATTCGAAGCACTCCGCGGCGGCGAGCACCTCGGCGCGGGCGTCTCGGATCGGCTTGCCGGAGTGCTGGACCTCCGCTCTCGCCAGGGATTCGACTCGTTCGCGCAGGAGATGGGCGATGCGCATCAGCACCCGTCCGCGCTCGCTGGCCGGCATCCGGGGCCATGGTCCTTCGTCAAAGGCGCGGCGGGCCGCCATGACGGCCCGCTGAACATCCTGCTCATCGGCCACAGGCACAGAGGCCACTCCTTCACCCGTGGCCGGGTTCGTGACGGTGGCGGTTCGTCCGGAAACCGCGCCGGCCTCACGCCCATCGATCACGAACTGATAGAGCTGCTGCGTGACTGCCATCGCCTTACTCCTTTCGCTGATCCAGTACCAGTGACTCCGGATATCCGCACCATCCCACCTCTCGTTGTTCTATCTCTCTGCTCGCAGATATCCATGGCGAGGCTGGGAGACCCTCGGATCCGGACCCGTAACTGAGTCACTCCATAGCCGCCCTTCGGGTCCCGGTCCGAGGGTCTCCCAGCCTCGCGCGGTCCGCGAGCAGACTGGATGAACCTCCTTGCACTATCAGAGATTTTGAGATGCATCTTGTTATTCCGGGGTCACGTAGGCGGCGGTGATCCCGCCGTCCACGACCAACGCTGCGCCGGTCATGAGCGACGACTCATCGGAGGCCAGCCACAGCGCCGCTCGTGCAATTTCCTCGGCCCGGCCGAAGCGTCCGATGGGGATGTGCACGAGCCGACGAGCCCGACGCGACGGGTCCTTGAGGAGTTCGGCGAGCATGGGCGTTTCGACGGGGCCGGGACACAGGGCATTGGCTCTGATGCCCTGGCGGGCATATTCGACGGCGATCTCCCTGGTCATGGCGAGCACGCCGCCTTTGCTCGCAGTATAGGCAATCTGCGGGGTCGCCGCTCCCACCAGGGCCACGAACGACGCCACGTTGATGATGACGCCCCCGCCTGAGCGCAGGAGGGCGGGGATACCGAACTTGCACCCCAGCCACACGCCTTTAAGGTTGATGTCGATCACGCGATCCCAGATCTCCACAGCCGTCTCCACCGTGCCCGCATCCTCCGGGTGAAAGATACCGGCGTTGTTGTACAAGATATGCAGGCCGCCGAACTTGTCCTGAGCGAACCGCACCATCGCCTCTACATCAGCCGCTTTAGAGACGTCGGTGCGGATGAACGCGGCCTCCCCTCCAGCAGACCTGATCTCCTTTGCGGTTCCCTCACCGGCAGGCTCAGTGACGTCGGCAATCGCCACTTTCGCCCCTTCGGCGGCAAACAATTTCGCGGCGATGCGGCCCATCCCGCTGGCCGCTCCCGTGATGAGGGCGACTTTGTCCTTCAAACGCATGCCTCAAGCCTCCCCTCACATCCTGATCTCGGCGCTCCAAATTCACATCTTCTGAGATTGGTACCGCGAAAAAAGGCCCGGGAAGAAAACGAGCGCGGGAAGCTTTAAGATTGACCGGGACCCGCAGTGATTCGACCTCAGACGTTTGCAACCCTCAGCACACGCACGCCAACGGACTCGGTCCTTCCTTTGAGCGTCAGCTCGCGCCGTTCCAGGTTCGTGCCGGCCAGGCCCGCAGCGGCGTAGGCCGCCTCGTTCATCAGGATCTCACCCGCTGCCGCCGCCGCAACCAGGCGGGCCGCGATGTTCACCGCGTCGCCGAGCGCCGTGAAATCGGTGACGGTGTCCGCAGATCCGATGGCTCCCACGAACGCCGTGCCCGTCTGGATGCCGATGCCAACCGGGATCCAGGGGCCGCCTGGACGTCCCTGTCCCGTCGCCCGCATCAATTCCTGCCCGGCGCGTACCGCGCGCGCCGCGTGGTCTTCCAGGAAAGGGAGATAGAAGGCGATGACCTCGTCTCCGACCAGCTTGTCAATCCAGGCGTCGCTGTCAATCAGCACCCGCGTCGCAACGTCATAGAAGCGGTTCATCAGACGGCTGAACTCGGAGGCCGTCACCCGTTCGGCCAGCGTGGTGGAGCCTCGTACGTCCGCAAAGAGCAGGGTGAGTTCAACCTCGGCCCCGCCGCGATAGACTCGGGCAATCGTCTCACAATAGTTGCAAAACCGTGGGTTCTTCCTTGAGGGTTGTCTTCCCAGGAGAGCAGCAACCGGACGCCCGATGCCGTGGAACGGCGCGTTGCACAGCTTACAGCGGGGTTCGCTGGGAAGCAGCTTGAGCCAGCGTCGAAGATGGCGCAACCGCGGGCTCTTCCCCGTCAACTCTGCCCGCCACATCTCCTCCGCGTCTGGATGTTTTTCCATGGGGATATTGGGGTTGTTCAATGGAGAACGCTTTTGTCCTGTGTGGGCAGCCGGGAGCAGCGGTGCCATTCGTTCAGAGAGGAGAAGTGCGAGCCGGGCGTGGAATGTCTGAAGTCGCTACAGGAGAGTGCGACGGTCGAGGAACTCGGGTGAGGAGGGGGACCGGGTGCCGCTCGTGAAGGTGGCGCACGTCAACGATGTGATCCCAGGAACAGCGAAGGTGGTGCAGGCAGGCCAGACGACCTGCGCGCTGTTCAACCTCGGCGGCACCTTCTACGCCACGAACAACAAGTGCACGCACATGGGCGGGCCTCTTGGTGAAGGGAAGGTCGAAGGGAACGTGGTGACCTGCCCCTGGCACGGCAGCCGCTTCGACATCCGGACCGGCGAGGTCGTGGGGCCTCCGGCACGGCGGCCGGTGGTCGCATATCCCGTGAAAATTCAGGACCAATCGGTGTTTGTCGAAATCCCTTAACAGATCCCGCTGGCAGCTTCGCCGGCCCTTCAACCTTTCTCAGCAGTCAGGGAGGAAACAATGGCTCCGGGTGTCGATGATCGCCGTGAGTTCCTTCGCCACACTGTCGCGACGCTTGCCTACCGCGGAGGCAAGGTCATACGCGGCGCGCCCGAAGGCTTCGCCACCGTCCGGGCGTGCGACACCTGCCGGTCAGCCGCGGAGATCCTCAGGCACATCGGCGATCTTCTCGAGTGGGCTCTGTGGCTCGCGAAAGGCACGCACCGGTGGCGCGACGCCGAACCACAATCATCATGGGAAGCTGATGTCGATCGATTCTTTGAAGGGCTCCGGCGGCTTGACGAATACCTCGCCGCAGATACCCCGCTCGGTTACCCTCCCGAGAAAATCTTCCAAGGGCCTATCGCCGATTCGCTCAACCACGTGGGTCAGATTGCGACCCTGCGACGCCTCGCCGGTTCGCCGGTCCGGGGTGAGAACTACTTCAAGGCCGAAATCGTCGTAGGCCGCGTTGGCGCAGAACAGTCCTCAAAGCGAGTCGAGTTCGATTAAGCCACTGATTTCGGTCACCTCCTGGTGTCCGGCCAGATCAAATCACGACGTGGATTTGTCAGGTAGCGAGGCGCAGGGGTGGTCGCGGCTGTCGGGTTACGCGGCTCTCCTCTCGCGTGGGCATCTACTTTCCAGGGTTCAAGCTCACCGCGGGACAGTTCACGGTGAAACCGGCAGCCTGCAAGGGCCGGGCCCCCGAAGGGAAGGTCCCCACATCCGAGAGCGCGATGACGGTCCCGAAGTCGGCCTGGCGCGTGTTATCACCCGCGGCGACGGCCGCAGCCGTCCACTGCGCGAGGTGCACGTCCCAGAGCGGGCTGTACGCCGGGAAGCCCGGGTCGGCCTGGCCCTCCGGGAT
>VBAP01000090.1 GCA_005882335.1 Candidatus Segetimicrobium genomatis | reverse complement strand
TTCGTCTGAAGTGAGTAGGTTTCCAGTCACTAGTCACCAGTCACTAGTCACAGCGTGAATTCCGGAGTGCTCTCCAACAAAGTCGTGATCATCACCGGCGCGGCCGGCGCCTTGGGCCGCGAAGCCGTGCGGGTCTTTCTTGACGAAGGTGCGCGCATTGCGGCGTGCGACATGATGGAAGTGCCCATGGACGCGATGGGTCTCAGCGCCGAGGCCCGGCATCGGTGTATGCCGGTGCGGTATGACGTCACGACCGCGCGTGGGGCCGCCGACCTCATGGCCCATGCGCTGCGGGAGTTCAGGCAGGTCGATGCGCTGCTGAACATCGTTGGCGGGTGGAAAGGGGGCCTGCCACTCCACGAGACCCCGGTCGAGGAATGGGAGGGGATGCTGACCCTCAACCTCACCTCCGCGTTTCTGTGCAGTCGGGCCGTCCTGCCGCACATGCTGGAGCGAAAATCCGGGCGGATCGTCAACATCTCGTCGCGCACCGCGGTGATGCCGGCTCCCCGCCAGGCCGCGTACAGCGCGGCGAAGGCGGGGGTCATCGCCCTCACGCGGACACTCGCTGAAGAGGTCAAAGCGAGCGGTATCAACGTAAACTGCGTCCTGCCCAGCATTCTGGATACCGAGGCGAACCGCAAGGCGTTCCCGAAAGCCGATTATGGGCATTGGGTGAAGCCGGCCGATCTCGCTCGGGTGCTGGCGTTCCTCGTCTCCGACGGGTCCTCACAGATTACCGGCGCCGCCATTCCCGTGTACGGCCGCGCCTAGCCCGCGCAGTCGCGGCTCCGGCTTCCGGACGTCTGGCCTTCCAATCCGCAATCGTCAATTCGCAATCCGCAATTTTGCAAGCTGGGCGCGGCGGAAGCAGTCGACAGTGTGGTCGTTGACCATCCCGACGGCCTGCATGAAGGCATAGCAGATCGTCGGGCCCACAAAGTGGAACCCCCGCCGCCTCAGGTCTTTGCTCATCGCCACGGAAACGGCGGTCTGGGCGGGGATCTGGGCCAGCGTGCGGTGCCGGTTCACCAGCGGACGGCCATCGACGAAGCCCCAGATGTACCGGTGGAACGATCCGAACTCACGTTGAACTTCCAGGAGCGTCCGGGCGTTGGCGATCGCGGCAAGAATCTTCATGCGGTTGCGGATGATACCTGCGTCGGCCATCAGCCGCCTGACATCACGCGCCGTGTAACGCGCGACCTTCTTGGGATCGAATCGCGAAAAGGCCCGCCGGAAGTTTCCGCGTTTCCGCAGAATCGTGTCCCAGCTCAGCCCGGCCTGCATGCCCTCGAGGATCAGGAACTCGAACAGCCGCCGGTCGTTGTGCACCGGGGTCCCCCACTCACGGTCGTGGTAGGCGCGCATCAGCGGGTTGTCTTCCGCCCATGCGCAGCGTTTTGTCGCCCGCGTTCTGCGCGTCAATCCTGGATACCCGTCGCTCTCGGATCCCTAATCCCGAATCCCGTGGTTAGGGGTTTGGGCGCGACGATGTAGTTACGGAGTACTCCAATGTTTTCCACTTCCGCCTCAACCGTGTCGCCGACGTGCAGCCATTTTGGCGGGTTAAACCCCATGCCCACGCCCTCAGGGGTCCCCGTGGCCATGATGTCGCCGGGTTCGATCGTCATCCCGGCGGATAGACTTTCAATCAGCTGGGCTACGCTGAAGAGCATGTTCGCAGTCGTGGAGTTCTGGCGGACCTCGCCGTTCACCCGCATCACGAGGCGCAGGCGCTGCGGATCCGGAATGGCCGAGCGGTGGACGATCCACGGCCCGAGCGGAGCGAATGTGTCCAGCGACTTGCCTTTGAACCACTGCTGATGCCGCCGCTGCAGGTCGCGGGCGGTGACGTCGTTGATGACGGTGTACCCGAAGACGTAGTCCAATGCTTTTGCCGCGGGAATGTCGCGGCCGCGCCGGCCCAAGACCACCGCGAGTTCCACCTCGTAGTCCAGCGCCTGGGTGGCGCGGTGATAGGTGACCGGTGCCTCCGGCCCGATCACTGTCGTGGGGGGCTTGGTGAAGAACACGGGCACTTCCGGGGGCGCCACACCGCCCTCGCGGGCGTGCTCGGCGTAGTTGCGGCCCATGCACACAATGTTCTTGCGGGGCCGCTGGATTGGAGCCAGCAGTTTGGCGCGAGAGACCGGGATGGACGGGCGCCCCGCCTTCACCCAAGCCTCCGCCTCCCCCGCCAGCGTGCGCAGCGTGGCGGCGGGCACCTCTGCAATCAGCCCGATCATCTCGCCCGGAACCTTGACCTTCCTCCGCCTCGCGACCGCTTCCAGATCTACCAGCTTGTCGTTGACCACAAACGCCAGCCCGACTTCGCGTCCGCGCTGATACGTGGCGATACGCACGCCCCACCTCCTTCGTGTCAACGGCGGGATGCGGAAGCCGGGATCCGGGATCAGAGACGGCCTGTGGCGCGTATCGGTGTCGGATCCCTGATCCCGTATCCCTAATCCCGCAGTTGTTTCATTGGTGTTCCGGCAGGGTGTGCTTCTGCGGATGACGAACGCTACCCTTCGATTCCCGAGTGTGCGGGTTAGGAGGGCGGCGATGCCCAAGGTGATGGTGTTGGCCGGTACAACCGACGGCCTCTTTGTGTTTGAGAGCGATGCGAAGCGCGCGAAATGGAAGCGGCGCGGCCCCTACTTGAAAGGGCTGTCCGTCAACCACTTTGCCTGGGATCGGAAAACTAAGACGGCGTACGCGGCGACCTTCAGCGACGGTCTGTTTGCCAGCAAGAATCAGGGCCGCTCATGGACACCGATCAGCGATGGCCTGCCGATCCGGAAGGTCTGGTCGGTGGCGGTGAATCCGAAAGACCCCGATGAGCTGTGGGCGGGTACGCACTTCAGCTATCTGTTCCACAGCGCCGACCGCGGCCACGCCTGGACGCTACACCCCGGTTATCTCACCGCACCAGGGAAAGAACAGCGGTACGGCGATTGGGGGTTTGGCACCACGGGCAACGCGCTCCATGGCATCCACATCGATCCGAAGGATCCCGACCGCATGATCATCGTCAGCAGTACCAACCACGGTGCGGTGCGCAGCGAAGACGGCGGGCAGTCCTGGGAGTTCGCGCGCCGGGGTGTGTTCGAGTCCTGCCCGGTGGCCGGGCAGACGGACCACATGCGGCCGACAAGCGAAGAAGAGCGCACGAAAGCCGCCGCGGAGCATCTCGAGCAGGTCCACGCCTGCACGCACCGGATCGGGATCTCGCCGGCGGATTCGAAGGTGGTGTACCGGCAGCAGCACTGCGGCGTATATCGCAGCGACGACTTTGGGGGTTCCTGGCAGGACATCTCCAATGGATTACCGGACCGGCACGGCTTCCCCCTCGCCGTGCACCCGCGCGAGGTGAACACGGCCTTCGTCGTGCCCGCCTATCAGGGGAAGGGCTGCAAGAGGCACAACAGCTGCATCATGGGCGCCCTGGAAGTCTATCGCACGCGCTCGGGAGGCCGTGGTTGGGAGAAGCTGGCCCAGGGCCTCCCCAAGAAGGTGCACTGCGTGGTGCTCCGGCACGGCATGGATACAGATTCCCTCAAGCCTGCTGGCGTGTACTTCGCCACGACAACGGGCGAAGTGTATGGGAGCAACACCGAAGGCGATTCCTGGACGGTGCTGGGCAAGGGGCTGCCTCGTGTGCAGGGCGTGGCGGCGGCAGTTGTCTAGAAAGCGAACGGGGAACAGCGAACAGGGGGAACAGGGCGAACAAAGGACGCATTGGTTCGCTGTGTTCGCCCCGTTCGCTATGTTCGCGATTCGCTGTTCGCCGGCTCGTGTCAAACGGGCGTCGCGATGCGCCGGCGGGACAGGCGCGGGTAGTAGTCGGTGACCGTGAAGTGCCGCGACCGGAACGCGAAGACGTCAGTAATCCCCGGATCCACCGTCACTGTAGGGAACCGCTGCGGCTCAGTGGCAAGGATCGCATGCACATCCTCGAGTTGGTTGAGATAGATGTGCGCGTCATCGATCCAGTAGACGAGCTCGTTGGCCCGGTACCCGGTGGTCTGCGCAATCATGATGGTCAGCGCCGCATAATGGATCAGATTAAATACCAGGCCCACCGGTGCGTCCGCGCTGCGCTGCCGATGGGTGAGCGTCAGCGTCCCGGCGCGCGAGTTCACGTGCACGTGCACCCAGCCGTGACAGGGCGGCACCACCACCCGCCGACCTCCCTGTTGGCCGGTCAACGCGTACTGGGGAATCCACGGTGAGAGTTCGTGATGCCGGCCATCCGGCCGCTCTTTGATCTGCTCGACAAGATGACGCATCTGGTCAAAGGGCGCGCCTTCTGCGGTGGGGAATCTCCGGAACGCCGCCCCGTATGATCCGGGTCCAAGATCCCCGGCCGCTAGACCAAACTTCTCGCAGCGCTCCGCGGTGACCCAAGGGCCCCACCAGTGGCAGCCAAACTGCTCGAGTTCCTGCCGGGTCTGCGCGCCGTTGAGGAAGGCGCAGAGCTCTCCGACGGCCTGGTGGAAGAGCGACGGACGTTTCGCGTCCTTCGACTCGCTGGCGACGTCTCGCTCGGTCACGATGGGGAACCCGTTCGCGAGCGGAAACCGCAACGCGTGGCCGATGACCTTCAGGGCCGGGACGCCGTGCTCGGTGGGAACCTCCTCACCGGTGGTAATGATCCGTAAGAGCAGATCCCGGTACTGGGTATCGGGTATGCGTTTGTCAAAAGACAGGTATTCAGGCATGATCCTTATGTTCTGGCGGGCCCCGGGGCCCGGCTCTTCAGGTGGAAATTTGACCCCAGGGAGGAGGTGCGGGCGAAGGAGGAGTGGTGTCCGTGCGTTGCTAAGTGGGGAGCCTGTCGTGGAGGCGTCCAAGATCAGACTCGAAGGCTCCTCCCCCCTGCGGGTCTTTGAACGTATTCCTTGCCCGGAGGCGAATTCCTGCCTGGGATATCAACATCTTGTGGATAAATTGGGGATACGGCCCAAGCCCCTGCGCCGACCGGCCGTTCGCCTATTCTCAGGATCAGGCGTCTCGCCCTGGTGCTCACCACAGGAGGGTTGCCGGGGTTGTCAAAAGGTGGGGCATGACCGACCTGGCCGACCTTATCCGCCGGAGGCTTGCGGACCGCCCCCGCCGCACAATCGATACTGCCGGGCTACGCCGGGCCGCGGTGCTGATCCCGCTCTTCTCGGAGGATGGGGAACCGCATGTGCTGTTCACCAGGCGTACCGATACTGTCCAGGACCACAAAGGCCAGATCTCATTCCCGGGCGGGGCAACTGACCCGGACGATCCGGACGCCATGACCACAGCGCTGCGGGAGACCGACGAGGAGTTGGGAATCCCGCGGGACAAGGTTCTGGTGCTGGGAGCGCTGGACGACGTCGACGCCACAGTCAGCGGGTTCCTGATTACGCCGTTTGCGGGGATCATCCCGCACCCATTTCCATTTCGCGTCAACGCGGCAGAGATCGCCGAGGTGCTGAGCGCGCCGCTGAGCGTGTTCCGCGATCCGTCCGGGATGCGTGTCGAACGGCGGGAGCGGGCCGGCCGGCGGATCGATGTCTACTTCTACACATACGGCGCGTACGAGATTTGGGGCGTGACCGCGCGCATCATGAAGAGTTTCATTGACACCGTTTTTGGGGAAGGGTAGGCGGCAGCCCACAGAGCAGAGGGTATGCGCTTTCTTGTCATCGCGAGGCCCGAAGGGCCGTGGCGATCTCCTCGCTCGAGGAGATTGCTTCGCGGCTTCGCCGCTCGCAATGACGGACTACAGTCGGAGATGAGTGAGTGATCGCGGTCATTTCAGACATTCATGGCAACCTTTCAGCGTTGCAGGCGGTTCTGCAGGATCTGGACCGGCTGGGTCCCTCGCAGGTGATCGTGGCCGGAGATCTCGCGCTGGGCGGTCCGCGACCCGCAGAGTGCGTTGAGCTCGTCCGCCGCCGCGGCTACCCGGCGATCCGTGGCAACACGGACGAATGGCTTTCCGCTGCTCCAGACGCGATCACGGATGCGATCAGTTGGGCCAGCGCGCAACTGTCCGACGCCGACCGCCGGTATCTGGCCGGCCTGCCCTTTCTGTGGCGGCTGCCCCACGAGGCCGGTGACCTGGTAGTTGTGCACGCGACGCCCTGGAGCGTCAGCGACGTCGTCCCTCCGGACGCCCCCGAGCCGCTGTTCCGCCGGGTGTTCGCCGAAACGGAGGCAGCCGCCGTGGCCTACGGACACATTCACATTGCATATGTGCGGGAGCTGGGCGACAAATTGCTGGTTAACCCAGGCAGCGTGGGTCTGCCGTTTGACGGGGATCAGCGGGCCTCGTACGCGACGCTGGGCGTCGAGGGGGAGAGATGGCGTGCGATGCTGCACAGGGTGCCCTACGACGTCGCGGCCGCGGTGGGGGCGCTGAGGAGCAGCGGCAATCCCGAAGCGGAACGGTTTGCACGGAGGCTGGAGCGGGCCTCAGGCAGGTGAAAATTCGCCGAAAATTGGGAAAAAGTCGAGAAAATTGAAGATTGGCAACCATGCAAGCCTCGATTCGGGCAAGGAATAGGGTATTTTCTTGATATTCCGGGGAATTGTTCCGATTTTCATGCCATGACGGACTTCCGTTCGACTGTTCCGGAGGGGGGTAGGGCCTTGCTATACTTGGGCATGAATCCCTGAAGGAGACTCCCCGATGAAGCAGCAGACGAACCCGTTCTTCACCGTAAGTGTCGCGAGCAGCCTGGTGGGTGTCACCCCCCAGACGCTGCGGAAATGGGAGCAGCACGCGTTGATCTATCCGGTCCGCGAAGGACGTTCTCGCCGGAGGCTGTACTCCTGGCGGGACATCGAGCGGGCGCAGCAGATCCGCTACCTTGTGGTTCGTAAGCACGTTCCCCTCCGGGACGTCCGGATGCAGCTGCGCCTCGGGGCCGCGCGCAAGGTGCCGACGCTGGCCAGAGGCGATGGCCGCCGGGGCGCGCCGCTGATTCCCCGCTTGGCGCTGGCCATTCCGCGCTAACACCCAACTGCGTGATTAGTGATTCGGGACTGCGAGCCCATCCTGCCGCGCCGAAGTGCTAATCTAGTACTAACGAATCACTAATCACAAATCACTAATCACTCTGATCAAACCCGCAGTGGCTGACACGCGCATCTACGTCGATCACGGCGCCACCACCCCCACCGACCCTCGAGTGGTGGAGGCGATGCTGCCGTTCCTCACCGAAAAGTTCGGCAACGCCGGCAGCGTGCATCAGTTCGGGCAGGAGGCGCGGGCGGCGGTTGACCAGGCGCGCGAGGTGATTGCGTCGGCCATCGGGGCGACCCCGCAGGAGATCGTGTTCACCAGCGGCGCCACGGAGGCCGACAACTTCGCGGTCCTCGGCGCGGCGTGGGCGAACGAGACCCGGGGCCGGCACATCATCACCTCCACGATCGAGCACCACGCAGTGCTGGAACCCGTCCGGTTTCTTCAGTCGCGCGGGTTTGATGTGTCGTATCTCCCGGTCGACCGGTATGGCCGGGTGGACCCGGACGATCTGCGCGCGGCCATCCGCGCCGACACCGTGTTGATCTCGGTGATGCACGCCAACAATGAAATCGGCACGCTGGAACCCGTGGCGGAGATCGGCCGCCTGGCGCGAGAGCGCGGGATTCTGATGCACACCGACGCCACGCAGTCGGTAGGCATCCTCCCGGTCCATGTCGGTGCGCTGGCGGTAGACCTGCTGTCGATGTCGGCGCACAAGCGGTATGGACCCAAGGGCGTCGGCGCATTGTACATCAGGAAAGGGTCGAACGTCGCGCGCGTCCAGCACGGAGGGTCGCATGAGCGCAACCGCCGCGCGGGGACGGAAAATGTGCCGGCGATCGTCGGCTTCGGGGCGGCCATCGCCATTGCCCTGGACTGCATGAGCGATGAGGCGGCCCGCCTGCGCCGGCTGCGTGACCGGCTGATCGAGGGAGTCGCGCGATTGGATGGCGCGCACCTGAACGGGCATCCCGTCGAGCGTCTGCCGGGCAACGTGAACGTGTCGTTCGAGGGAGCCGACAGCGAATCCATCTTGCTGGCGCTGGACTTGCAGGGCGTGGCCGCGAGCAGTGGATCGGCCTGCACCTCAGGCAGCCTGGAACCCTCCCATGTCCTCAGTGCCATCGGCCTGGGGCCGGAGGTCGCGGCTGGGACCGTTCGCCTGACCCTGGGCCGCTGGAATACGGACGAGGACATCGATGACCTGCGCGCGGTCCTCCCCGAAGTCGTCGGGGATCTACGCGCCGCCGCGGCCGGCCGCCCGCCGCGCGCCGTGTCGTACCGTTCTGCGCAGAGCAGCGCGCGCTGACACCGGGAGTTTATCCACCGCACGGCGAACCGTGTCCACGTAGGAGCGCGAATCATCTATCCGTGACGGACTACGTCCCCGTCTTCGTGCATTTTGCGCTGGCCGTCGTGCTCACGGCCGTCCTCCTCGGGGCGCACGCGCTGCTCGGAGGGTGGCGCTCCGTACGCGACGGTGGGGCACGGCGTCTGCTGCCCGGACAGGCTGAGCCTTACGAATCCGGGGTGTGGCCGATCGGCACGGCCCGCGAGCGAGTCCCCATCCGGTACTACCTCATCGCGATGCTCTTTCTGCTGTTTGATGTGGAGGCGGTATTCCTGTACCCGTGGGCCGTCGTGGCCCGCGAGCTCAAGGTGTATGGGTTGATCGAGATGCTGACGTTTGTTGCCGTGCTGGGCCTGGGCTTCCTGTATGCCTGGAAACGAGGAGCGCTGGACTGGCAGTGACAGGCCCGAGCGAACGAGGCACCGTCGTTTCGCGCGCGGGGTCGCCGACCGAGGCCACCGAGGCCGATCTCCGGGCCCTGGAGAGCAACATCCTCACCACGACGGTGGGACGGGTGGTCTCATGGGCCCGGAAGAATTCGCTGTGGCCGGCGCAGTTCGGCCTGGCCTGCTGCGCCATCGAAATGATCGCGACCGCCCAGGCCCGGTTCGATATCGCGCGATTCGGCAGTGAAGCCTTCCGCGCCTCGCCGCGGCAGGCTGATTTGATGATCGTGTCCGGCCGGGTGTCGCAGAAGATGGCGCCGGTGGTCAAGCACATCTATGAGCAGATGCTGGAGCCCAAATGGGTCATTGCCATGGGGGATTGTGCCAGCTGCGGCGGCGTGTTCAATAACTACGCGCTGGTGCAGGGCGTGGACAAACTAATCCCTGTGGACGTCTATGTCGCGGGGTGCCCACCGCGCCCAGAAGCGCTGCTGTATGGCTTCTTGAAGTTGCAGGAGCTCATCGCCGAGCCTGCCCACCGGAGGCGGCGATGACTCGCCCCGAAGATGTCCTGGTGCAGCGTCTGGGGGAGACGGTGCTTGAGCAGGTGCGCTTTCGGGACGATCTGACGCTCATCGTTCCCCGCGAGCAGATGCTCCGGGCTCTCGAGATCGCCCGCAGTACGGGTTTTCGTTTGCTCACAGACCTGACGGCGGTGGACCGGCATCCCGCGCAGCCGAGGTTCGATGTCATCTACATGCTCACCTCGGTGGAGCAACATGCCCGCATCCGATTCATGGTCCACCTGGCGGCCGAGCAGACGATGCCATCTGCCACCTCATTGTGGCCGGGGGCAAACTGGCTGGAGCGGGAAGTCTTCGACCTGTTTGGCATCCGCTTTGACGGCCATCCCGACCTGCGGCGCATCCTCATGCCCGACGACTGGGAAGGGCATCCGCTGCGCAAGGATTACCCGCTGGTCGAAGAGCCCGTCGAGTTCAAGGGCCACACGCCGAAAGTCCCCAGCCAGATCATCCCGAAGTCGAAGCCGAAACCGTTGTAAGAAGTGAAGGAAACCCTCGTCCTCAACATGGGCCCGCAACACCCCGCCACCCATGGGGTGCTCCGACTGGTGCTGGAGCTGGAGGGTGAGGTCATCCTCAACCTCGAGCCCGTCATCGGCTACCTGCACACCGGGTTTGAGAAGGAGATGGAGACCCGGACGTACCATCAGAACATCGTCTTTCCGCCACGGATCGAGTATCTGGCCACGTTCATCGAGGAGCAGGCCTACGTCCTGGCAGTCGAAAAGCTGCTCGGCATCACCGCCCCTAAGCGCGCCGAGGTCATCCGGCTTATCCTGGCCGAGCTCTCGCGCATCGCCAGCCATCTCGTCTACCTGGGCACCGCGGCGATCGACCTCAACGTCACCAGCCTGCTGATGTACTGCTTCCGTGACCGCGAGGAGATCCTCGACATCTTCGAGATGGTCTCCGGGCAGCGCATGATGCACGGGTACTTCCGGATCGGCGGGCTGCAGTGGGATCTCCCACAGGGATTTGCGGAACGTGTGCAGAGGTTTCTGGACGACTTTCCCCGCCGGCTGGACGAGTACGAGACGCTGTTGACAGACAATCTCATCTGGCGCAAGCGCACGGAAGGGGTCGCTGTGCTCAGTGCCGAGGACGCCATCCGCTATGGTTGCACCGGGCCGGTCCTCCGCGGGTCGGGTGTCTCCTATGATGTGCGCAAGGCGTTTCCATACGGCGGCTACGCCGACTACGAGTTCGACGTACCCGTGGGATCCAACGGAGATGCGTTCGACCGGTACCGGGTGCGGATGGACGAGATGCGGCAGAGCCGGCGGATCATCCTCCAGGCATTGCGGCGGCTGCCCGAAGGTCCAATCCTTGTAGACGACCGGAAGGTGGCCCTGCCTCCGCGGCGGGAACTGGTGCGCAGCATGGAGGCGGTGATCCACCAGTTCAAACTGGTCAGCGAAGGCATCCATCCGCCGGCGGGCGAGGTGTATGCCTCGGTCGAATCTCCGCGGGGGGAGAAAGGCTACTATCTCGTCAGCGACGGCAGCAACCGCCCGGTCCGGGTGCGAGTGCGCTCAGCATCGTTCAACAATCTCCAGGCGCTGCCGGTGATGCTCTCCCGTGGTACCGTGGCCGACGTCGTGGTGGCCATTGCGTCCATCGATATTGTGTTGGGAGACGTGGACAGATGACTGACGGGAACGCGGAAACGCGGGAACGCGGGAACGCGGCCGGTCTGTCGGAAGGTGCCAAATCCGAGATCCGGCGCCTCATGGCCCAGTTCCCCCAGCGGCAGTCTGCGCTGCTGGGCGCGTTGTTCGTCGCGCAAAACGAGGTGGGGTTCCTGACGCCGGATGCGCTGGCCGATATCGCGGCAGTAATGGGTCTGCCAACCAGCGAAGTCACCTCGGTGGCCTCGTTCTATCATCTCCTTTTCTTCCGCCCCGGCGGCCGGCACGTCGTCCAGGTCTGCACGAACCTGTCCTGTATGCTCAACGGCTGCGGCCGGATCCTCGACCACTTGCGGCGTCAACTGGGGGTCGAGGTCGGAGAGACGACATCCGACGGAGCGTTCACCCTGAAGACGGCGGAATGCCTCGCCGCGTGCGAGAGTGCGCCGGCCATGCTGGTGGGGACTGAGCGGTTCGGCCCGCTGACCCCAGGCATGGTGGACGAGGTTCTGAGCCGGTACCGCCGGGCCACCCGGTCGATGACATAACGCATGGGCGAGCCCGTGCTCCTCACATACCTTCACGAACCGGACCAGGGCGAACTGCAGGCGTATAGTGCGCGCGGTGGCTACGAGGGGCTGCGCCGGGCGCTGTCGATGTCGCCTGAGGCCGTGACCGACGAAGTAGACAAATCCGGATTACGCGGCCGCGGCGGCGCCGGGTTCGCCACCGGGCGTAAGTGGAAGTTTATCCCCAAAGATCCTGCTGTGACCAAGTACGTGGTCGTGAACGCCGACGAAGGGGAGCCGGGTACCTTTAAAGATCGCACGTTGCTGGAAGGCGACCCCCATCGTCTCATTGAGGGAATCGTCATCGCCAGTTACGCCGTCGGCGCGCACCTGGCGTTCATCTACCTGCGCAGAGAGTTCTATCACGCGCGGGAGATGCTGGAGCGGGCGCTCGCTCAGGCCGCTGCCGCCGGAATGGTGGGCCGCAATGCTGCCGGCAGCGGGTTCGATCTCAGCATCGTGCTGGCCACCGGCGCTGGCGCGTACATCGCCGGCGAGGAGACCGCGCTGCTGGAGTCGCTCGAGGGCCGCCGGGCGATGCCGCGCCTGAAGCCGCCCTACTATCCCGCGGTCAAGGGCCTGTACACGCAGCCCACGGTGGTCAACAACGTCGAGACGCTGTGCCATGTCGCGTGGATTCTCGCCAAGGGCTACGAGTGGTACCGGCAGCAGGGCCCGCCGATTCTCATCTCCGTCAGCGGACATGTCGCGCGCCCCGGGGTGTATGAGGTCCCGCTGGGGACCACCATCAGGCAGGTGATCGACCGGGCCGGCGGGATGCGCAGCGGCCGGAAGTTCAAGGCGTGCTTTCCCGGCGGTTCGTCATCGGCCATCCTGCCCGCCGCGTATCTGGACACCCCGATGGACTACGACGCGCTGGCCAAACTCGATGTCTATGGATCGATGCTTGGCTCGGGCGCGCTGATCGCCATGGACGACACCACCTGTATGGTGGAGGTCGTGGCACGCACCGTGGAATTCTATCGCGATGAATCCTGCGGCAAGTGCACGCCCTGCCGCGAAGGGACGATGTGGCTGGGACAGGCTCTGCACCGCATGCTCGGCGGCAAGGGGCGCGTGGAAGACCTGCCGCTGCTGGAGGGCATCGCGCGAGGGATGACCGGCACCTGCTTCTGCCCGCTGGGCGAAAGCGTGCCTCCAGCCATCTACTCAACCTTGCGCTTCTTCCGCCACGAGTACGAACACCACGCCAAGACTGGAACCTGTGATGTGCGTGTGATGGCATGACGGATGGAGTCTGTCTGTCATTGCGAGGAGCGAAGCGACGAAGCAATCTCCTCGATGGAGGAGATCGCTTCGCTCCGCTCGCGATGACATCGAAGAGTCAATGAGCCAGTTTCCACTGACGGTCACGCTGACAATCGACGGAAAAGCATTTTCCGTCCCTAAAGGGACGACGATTTATCATGCCGCCGCCCAGGCGGGGATCGAGATTCCGATTTTCTGTTATCACGACCGCATGCCGCCGCTGGGCGCATGCCGGATGTGCCTGGTCAAAGTCGACAAGATGCCGAAACTGCAGACCTCCTGCACGCTGGAAGCGGCGGAGGGCATGGCCGTCTCCACGACCACGCCCGACGTCCGGGCCGGGCAGGAAGCGATCCTCGAGTTTCTGCTCATCAATCACCCGCTGGATTGCCCTATCTGCGACAAGGGCGGCGAGTGCCCGCTGCAAGATCAGACCTACGCGTACGGCCCGGGCCGCAGCCGATTCATTGAAGCCAAGCGTGACTTCGCGAAGCCGGTGTCGCTGGGCCGGGTGCTGGTGCTCGATCGCGAACGGTGCATCCTGTGCTGGCGGTGCGTGCGGTTCGGGGAGTTGGTGGCCGGCGACGACGCCCTGAAGGGCTTCGAGCGAGGATTCCACACCGAGGTCAACGCGCCGTTCACCCTGCCGGTAGAATCGAAATTCATCGGCAACACCATCGCCATCTGCCCCGTGGGCGCGCTGACGGCGAAGACATATCGTTTTGCCGCGCGGCCCTGGGACAACCAGACCGTGCCCAGCGTCTGCACGCTGTGCGGCGTCGGGTGCGCCGTGGAGTTCGACGTGCGCGGCGGCGCCATCACCCGCACCCGCGCGCGCGAACAGCCGGCCATCAATGACATCTGGTTGTGCGACCTGGGGTTCTTCGGCCATAACTACGTGCATCATTCGGAGCGCCTGCGCACTCCGCTTATCCGTCGCGACGGCGGGCTGGTGGAGGCTACCTGGGACGAGGCGCTGGACGCGGTGGCGCGCCGGCTGCGTGCCGCCTCTCCGTCGCGGGTGGCGATGCTCGGCGGCGCGCGCCTGACCAACGAGGACGCGTACGTGGCCGGGCGCTTCTTCCGCAGCGTCATCGGCACCAATCATCTGGATCATCGCACCGACGCGCCGCCGGACGGTGCCAGCCTGCAGGCGCCGTGGGGAATGGCTTCGTCGATCGCGGAGGTGGGTGACGCCGATGCCATCGTCCTGGCCGGGTGCGACATTACCGAAGAGTATCCAATCATCTGGCTGCGGATGAAACGCGCGGTGGATCGCGGCGCGGCGATCATCGCGATCACGCCAAAGGCCCTGGAGATCGGTCGATTCATCGCTCATCACCTGGTGCACCGGTACGGGTCCGGCGCGCAGGTGGTCAGCGCATTGATGGAGGCGGCGTCCGGCGCCTCGCCGGCCGCGGCGGAGACTGGCGGCATACCCCGCGAGGCGATTTCCGCTGCGGGGGCGCGTCTTGCCCACGCCGCGCGACCGCTGATTCTGATCGGCCGCGGGGCTCTGGATGCACCCGACGGCGCAAAGATCTATGCCGTCCTGCGCGATCTCGCGGCCCGGTTTCACGCACCCGTGAATGTCATGCGCGGGAAAGGGAATGCGTTCGGTGCTCACCTGGCCGGATTGCTGCCGCATGCCGGACCCGGTGGCCGTCCCCTGGGGGAGGTCAGGCACGATCTCGAGTCGCTCTGGGGTGCCACGGTGGCCGACGGCGCGGGGTTGAACGCGCCGGGGATGATCGAGGCCGCAGGGCAGGGCAGGCTGGACGTCCTCTACGTGGCCGCCGCCGATCCGGCGACCGACGTCCCCGACCGCGCCCGGTGGAACGAGGCGCGGACGCGGCTGCCGCTCCTGGTGGTCCAGGACGCGTTCCTGACACAGACGGCACAGGTGGCCGATATCGTGCTGCCGGCGCTGGTGGCGCCGGAGAAGGACGGTACGGTGAGCAACATCGAGGGCCGCATCCAGCGGTTGCACGCGGCCGTCCCAGGTCCCGGGCAGTCGCGGGGCGATTGGGGGATCTTCGCGGCCCTGGCCGCGCGGATGGGCAAGGTGATTGCCTATAGTGGGTGGGAGGAAATCTTCGAGGAGATGCGCACGCTCATTCCGGGGCTGGCCCTGGATGCGCGGGTGTCTCTTAATGGTGTCGGGGATCGGGTGTCGGGGGTCGGCACGGAACCTTCCCCAGCCGCCCAACCCTTGATCCCTGACCCCGGCCCCCCGGATGATCCCGACTACCCCCTCATCCTCATCATCGGCGATGTGCTGTTTGATCGCGGCGCGATGACCTCACGCAGCCCGGCGATCGCCGACCTCGCCGGCGAACCCTGGGCGCTCTTTCACCCTGAGGACGCTTCGCGATGCGGGATCGCGGAAGGCGACGCCACCGTCGTGCGCTCGCGCCGCGGATCGGTGGCGGTGCGGGCGAAGCTCTCATCCGCCGTCCTACCGGGTCAGGTCTTCTTGCCGCGAGGGTATGACGGCGCGCCCGCCAATGCGCTGGTTGATCTCTCCGAGCCGGTGACCCATGTGCAGGCCGCGGCCCTCGCGCCCGTTGCCGGCGGATCTGAGGGTCGCGGGGAGGAAGGCGCGCGGTGATCGAGGTCGCCATCGTGGCGGTGAAAAGCGCCCTGCTGCTGTTCATCCTGCTGACGGCCTGCGCGTACATGACGCTGCTGGAACGGCGGCTGCTCGGCAAGTTTCAGGTCCGCTACGGTCCCAACCGCGTCGGTCCATTCGGACTGCTGCAGCCTCTGGCGGACGGCCTCAAACTCGTCTTCAAGGAAAGCTTCATGCCGGCGCACGTCGACGTCATCGTGTACTGGTTGGCGCCGGCGATTTCGATGATCGCTGCCCTGTTCGTGTACGCGGTGATCCCGTTCGGGCCCGAAGTCACGCTGTTTGGGCAGCGCGTCCCATTGCGGTTGGCCGACGTCAACGTCGGCATCCTCCTGGTCCTGGCCACCTCCTCGGTCGGCGTGTACGGCATCATCCTGGGCGGGTGGTCGTCGAACAACAAGTACTCGCTGCTCGGCAGTTTGCGCAGCAGCGCCCAGTTGATCAGTTACGAGCTGGCCTTGGGGCTGGCCGTGATCTCCGTGGTCTTGACCGCCGGCTCATTGAGCCTGGTGCGCATCGTGGAGGCGCAACGGCACGTGTGGTTCGTGGCGCTCCAGCCCCTGGGTTTTCTCATCTTTCTCATCGCGGCGGTTGCCGAGACCAACCGCGCGCCCTTCGACCTGCCGGAGGCCGAACAGGAGTTGATCGCCGGCTACCAGACCGAATACGGAGGCTTCAAATTCGCGATGTTCTACATCGGCGAAT
>VBAP01000134.1 GCA_005882335.1 Candidatus Segetimicrobium genomatis | reverse complement strand
CACCGGACAGACGAAACTGGTGATGGTCTTTGTGCCCTCACGCGAGACCGATGTCATCCTGGCCAGCGGGCAGATCCTGGGTCGGATGATCAGCGTGTCGCTCGGTGTGCCGGTCGACGCCGTGGTGTCCACGAGCTACACCGCCGCGATCGAAGCGATGTGTGCGGGGCGGGCCGACATCGGCGCGTTGAACCCGTTCAGCTACGTGCTGGCCCATGAGAAGTGTGGCGTCGAGGTGTCCGCGATCTCCGTCCGCTTCGGCCTGCCGTACTACCGCGCGCAGATCAGCGTTCGCGCCGACGCCGGCATCAACACGATCCAGGATCTGCGCGGGAAGAAGTTCGCCTTTGTCGATCCCGCGTCGACCTCAGGGTATCTGTTCCCTGCGGCCATGCTAAAGCAGATGGGCTACGACCCGGACAAGTTCTTCGCCGAGACGGTGTTCGCCGGGTCCCACCCCAACGTGATCCTGGCGATCTATCGCGGCCAGGTCGACGGGGGAGCATCGTTTGAAGACGCCCGTACGACGGTGCAGGCCCAATTCCCGGACGTATTGCAGAAGGTGAAGCCCATCGCCTATACCAACCCGATTCCCAACGATACTTGGAGTGTGTCCGCCAAGCTCAGTCCGGAGCTGCGGGCCAAGATCAAAGACCGCCTGCTGCGCATCGCCGCGACGGCAGACGGCAAGGAAGCCTTGCGGAACCTCTACAGTATCGAGGGGCTGACCGATGCGGTGGAGTTGAGCGACGCCCAGGTCCGTCAGCTCGGTATCCGGTTTGATCCAGCCATCGAGGCGCGTATTGTCCGCAAGGGAGACAGAGTCGTCATCCCGGTTGGCGACTGGTACTTCCAGTCCATCCGCGATGCGGCGAAGTTCCTCGGCCTGGACCTGACGAAACTGGCGCGCTAGGTTCGCGACGGCTCGTGAAGATGGGAGGGGAGGGGGGCGATCCACCCCCTCCTTTCTCTGTCATGGGAAGGAGCCGCCGCGACAGAACGCAGAATGCAGAACGCAGATCGCAGAATGCTCGCGGGTGGTCTGCCGTCTGCGTTCTGCGTGCTGCGTTCTAGGACGAGATGGGAGATCCAATGAAAGGGGCTTCGCTCAAAGTCGAGCACCTGAGCAAGATCTACCCCGACGGCACGGTGGCGCTGCGGGATGTCAGTTTTGAGGTCGCCCCCGGCCAGTTCGTGGTGATCATCGGTCTGTCGGGATCGGGTAAGTCCACGTTGATGCGCTGCATCAACCGGCTGATCGAGCCGACGTCAGGCAAGGTCTATATCGACGACATCGACATAACGGCGCTGTCTGTGGCGGAGATGCGCCGGCTCCGCCGGAGCATCGGCATGATCTTCCAGCAGTTCAATCTGGTCAAGCGGTCCTCGGTGCTCACCAACGTCCTCTCCGGCCGGCTGGGCTACCTGCCGCCATGGTGGTCCCTGATCAACCACTTCCCCAGGGATGAGGTGGACCGCGCCATGGCGAATTTGCGGCGGGTCGGCATCCCAGAGAAGGCGCGAACCCGTGCGGATCAGTTGTCCGGCGGGCAGCAGCAGCGGGTTGGTATCGCGCGGGCGCTGATGCAGGAGCCCAGGCTGATTCTGGCCGATGAGCCGGTGGCGAGTCTGGATCCGGCCACATCCCACTCCGTGCTGAGATACCTGGAAGAGCTGAACAAGAAGGATGGCATTACCGTGTTGTGCGCGTTGCACTTCCTCAGCCTGGCCCGGCGCTACGGCAGCCGTATTCTGGCGCTGAAAGCCGGTCAGCTCGTCTATCAGGGCGTGCCGGCGGACATCGATGAGCGGCGGTTCAAGGAGATTTACGGAGAGGACGCCGTGGAGGTTGAGATCACGTGACACCGGAGGTCGCGCCCGCCCGGGCCACGGTCCTTCAGCCCCGCCCGTGGTTTGCCAGCACGAAGTTTCTTTTGTTGGTCTTCGGCCTGTTGGCGGTGTACGCCTACGGGTGGCGGGTCACCAAGATCGACCTGCCGGAGTTGCTCAAGGGGACGAAGTTCGTCAGGCCGTTCGTCGTCGATCTGGTCCGTCCCGACGTCGTCTCCCGTGACGTGCAGATACAGGAAGTGCAGCTGGGGATGTCGGTTAACGCTGCCGTCGCGCCGGAGGACGTCGCGCCGCCGGCGAGCGGGCCACAACTCTCGGTGCCGACCCGCGTGACGGCGGTGGGAGCACAACTCCAGGTGACCGGACGAGGGTTCCGGCCGAACGGCTCCGGGACGCTGTTCTGGGTGAACCCCATCGGGAACCCCCAGCAGGTCGGGACCTTTCACACGGACGCCACGGGGGCGTTCGCAGTGACCATCACCGTGCCGGAAGTCTTCCGGGGGCCGGAATCCGGCCCTCGCGGGGCGCAGCAGCGGCTGCTGGCGCGCGTGACCTGGGAGACGGGGCCGCTGCGGCCCAGCAAGACACTGCTGCTGGTGGGCGAGAAGATCATTGAAACTGTGTTTCTGGCGCTGATGGGGACGACCATCGCGATCGTGGCAGCGATCCCGCTCTCGTTCCTGGGCGCCAAGAACTTGACGGCCAAGAACCCATTGGGCACCACCATTTACTTCTTCACCCGCACCTTCTTCAACGTGACGCGATCGATCGAACCTCTCATCCTGGCCATCGTCTTCACGGTGTGGGTGGGACTGGGACCATTCGCCGGCGTGCTGGCGCTGGCGCTGCACTCGGTTGCCGTTCTGGGGAAGCTCTACTCCGAGCAGATAGAATCCATCGACCCGGGGCCGATCGAGGCCATCGCCGCGACCGGGGCCAGCCCGCTGCAGGTGGTGCGCTACGCGGTCGTCCCGCAGATCGTCCCGCCATTCATCGCCTTCACGATCTACCGGTGGGACACCAACGTGCGCATGTCCACGGTCATCGGGTTTGTGGGCGGCGGCGGGGTCGGGTTCATCTTACAGCAATACATCAATTTGCTGCAGTACCGCCAGGCGGCCACCGCGGTGTGGGCCATTACGCTCGTGGTGGCCGCGCTGGACTACCTGAGCGCGGTTGTTCGCGAGCGCGTAGTGTGACTGCCCCGCGGTTTCTGCTCTCTCATCACCTGCACGCCTGCGGTCTCCGCCATGCCTTCACCACGCGGATCGGCGGATACAGCCGTGGCGCCTACGCGTCGCTGAACCTGGGGCGCGGGGTGGACGATGATCCGGAGGCCGTGGCGCGCAACCGTGCTCTGGTCCTCAACATGCTGGGTCTCGTGGGTGCGCGCGAGGTCGAAGCCGCGCAGGTGCATGGGGCCGTGGTCGCCGTGGTCGGACAGGCCGAGGCGGGCCGCATCATCGAGGGGGCGGATGGGCTCGTGACGGCGGAACCGGGCGTCGTCCTGGCCGTGCACGCCGCCGATTGCGTGCCGCTGCTGCTGGCCGATCCCAGGCGGCACGTGGTGGCCGCGCTGCACGCGGGGTGGCGAGGGACGGCGGCCGGGATCAGCCTCGAAGCGGTGACCGTCATGGCCGATCGCTTCGACTGCCGGCCGGAGGACCTCCGTATCGCCATCGGCCCGTGCATCGGCCCGTGTCACTATGAGGTCGACGAACCGGTGATGGCGCGCCTGCGGGGCTGGCGGTGGTGGGAGGATGTCGCCGCCCGAAACGCGCGTGGGCGCTGGCAGCTGGATCTCCGCGACGCCAACCGACGGCAGCTGGTCGATGCGGGCGTCCCCGCGGAACAGATCGAGACGTTGGCCTGGTGCACGTTTGAGCATCCCGAGTTGTTCTACTCCTACCGCCGCGACGGCGCGACCGGCCGCACGGCCGCGATCGTGGCGCTTGGGCCGCCGGTCGGAGGCCATCCGCACGCGTGCTGACGATGCGGCGGGGACAGCGGTCCGACGTCGAGGCATGCGCCCGGATCGTCGTGACCGATCCCCTGTGGCGTCGCTATCGCCTCACGCTGCCGCGGGCGCGGCGCGTCCTGCGCGAGGCAATGGGCCGGCGGGAGGGGCGCAGCCGGAACCGCGCGGAACTCGCTGTGGCGACGCTCGATGGGTCGGTGGTCGGTTTCGTCCTCTATCGCCTGCACGGCACGTTCCACTACAGCGGGTACGTACGCTGGATCGCCGTGGCGACGATGGCGCGGGGGCGCGGGGTGGGCGCGGCCTTGATGCGTCACGCCGAAGCGCACATCTTCCGCACGGGTCCCAACGTGTTCTTGACCGTTTCGGGCTTTAACCGGCGCGCCCAGGCTTTCTACCGCGCGCTCGGCTACAGGAACGTGGGGGCCATCCCTAATTATGTGATTCCAGGCATCACCGAGATTCTCTATCGGAAGACAAGGGGGTCGCTTAAGTCGAGGGCCCGGTAGGGCCCAACATCATTCCCCTCTCCCTGGAGGGAGAGGGATACAGGGTGAGGGGGCGGAGGCAGACGTCGTGGCTGAGGTGCTCGTTGGGGAAGTAGAGAGCCCTGCCGGGCCCTCAACGTACACGGGAATCCCATCGCAACGCCTCGAATTCCTAATCAGAGCAGACGCGGGCGCGGCAGCGCCCAACCGCATTTCCCTCTCCCTGGAGGGAGAGGGATACAGGGTGAGGGGGGCGGAGTGACACATCTTGGTTGAGATGCTGGTTGTTGATGCCGCGCGGGCGCATCACGATGCGCGGCGCGAAGGAGGA
>VBAP01000133.1:2900-7053 GCA_005882335.1 Candidatus Segetimicrobium genomatis | reverse complement strand
TCAGCCGCCGCCTGGCCATAGAAGGGACTGATAGAGAGTCCGATGGCCTTGGCGTTTTCTAGACCATACTCATCGGCTTCGCTTACTGCTTTCTTCTCGCCGAGCCTGGTCGAGAGGACGAGAGATCGTACCCAGAAGATATGGTTAATGTAGAGGTCGCGGAGCGCCATCCGTAGATTGGCGACCTTTGCAGGATTGGCCATGGCCTGGCCCTGTACCGGTAGCGGGGACGACGCGACAAATACGCTGAGCAGGACAAGCGCGCTTACCGCCAACCAGATCGTCCGCATACGACTCTCTCTCCTCTTACAAGACTACGTCCAGCATCAGATTACGAGCCCAGGGTCACGGGTGGGTCAATATCAAGTAACGGCGCTGTCACGAGGCTGACCAGGAAGGGGAGAACTCAGATGTCTCTGGCACGAGTGGACGGCCGCCAGGGGGTCAGACGGCGCTCCAGCCATGTGACCAACGCGTCCGCGAGCAGCGCGACCACGGACAGGATTACCATCGCTGCGAAGACACCGTTGGCGTTAAACGCCCCTTGCGCCGCAGCCACCAGGTACCCCAGGCCGTGTGTAGCACCGAGAAATTCTCCCACCACCGCGCCAACGAGCGCGAACCCAAAGCTCGTGTGCAGGCTGCTGGTGATCCAGCCCAGCGCTGCGGGAAGCATGACGTCGAAGGACAGCTGGTGGGGATTCGCCCCCAGGATACGCGCGTTGTTCACAAGGTTGGGATCGACCTCACGGACTCCCTGAAACGCGTTGAAGAAGACAACGAAGAAGGTGAGCGTCACACCGAGCGCCACTTTGCTCGCCATGCCCAGGCCAAGCCAGATGACGAAGATCGAACCAAGGATCACGCGGGGGATGGCATTCCCCATCCGCACATAAGGCCCGAATACCGCCGCCAGCGTACGATTCCGGCCAAGTGCAAATCCGGCGATCACGCCGATCAAGACGCCGAGGCAAAAGGCCAGCACGGTCTCTTCCAGGGTCACGACGACGTGCTGCCAGAGCGGCCCCTGAGGGGTGCCGCGCATGGCCCACCGCCAGACGGTGGCGGCAACGCCTGACGGTTGACCGAAAAAGAACGGGTCGGCGAATCCTGTCCGGGCGGACACCTCCCATCCCCCCACGAGAGCGGCAAATACCCCGATCTGCAACAAACGCTCCAGCCAATATCGTCGATGCTCGCGCACCTCGGCCGCCTGCTCGTCCGCGGTCAGGATCTCAGGAATCCGGGTGTCAGAAGGTGATCTCTTTGGATCGCTCATACGCGATCACCGCCTCGTCGCGCAGGTCCTCCCAAATCCGCTGATACAATTGCGTAAAATGCGGATCAAAGCGGACCTCTGTGACGTTGCGCGGTCTGGGCAGGTCGATGGGATAGCTCCGTTTCAGCGTCGCTGGCGCAGCGGTGAAGACCAGTACGCGGTCGGCAAGCGCAATGGCCTCTTCCAGGTCATGTGTGACGAACACTACGGACGCAGACGTTCCAGACCACAACTCCAGCAGCTCGTTCTCCATCAGTGTCCGCGTCTGAACATCGAGCGCCGCGAACGGCTCATCCATCAACAGGACCGCCGGTCCGTTGATCAACGTCTGCGCGAGGGCGACCCGCTTCCTCATGCCACCACTCAACTGATTTGGGTACCGATCTTCAAAACCCGCCAGCCCCACACGGCCAATCCACTCTCGCGCCCGACGAGCCGCCTCGCCACGCGATGCGCCTCGGTACAGAGGCCCTGTCGCCACGTTCTGGAGGACGTTTTTCCACGGGAAGATGGCGTCGGTTTGAAACATGTAACCGACGTTGTCGCTGCGGGTAGTGACGGGCTTGCCGAGGACGGACACATGACCGCGGCTTGGCGCCTGCAGCCCGGCGATGAGGTTGAGGGTCGTGGATTTGCCCGACCCCGTGGGGCCGACGATGGCGCAAAACTCCCCGCGGGCAATCGCGCATGTCAAACTATGCACAGCGACGTAGAATGTCCCTCGGGGCGTGCGGAACCGCTTCGTCACATCGTCGAGCTCAATCGATGGCCCGATGGTCCGTCACCAGACACCCATGCCGAGGAACGCAAAGAGTCGTTCCTTTGCGCTCCTCACTATCGGCTCGTTACTTGTGCGCCAAGGCTGAGCTGACGAACTCGTCGGTGTAGGTCTTGGCAAGGTCGACCTTGCTGGGATCCAGTTCCTTGTTAAATGCCGCCAGCACCTTGAGCACAGTGGGAGGGCCATCCTGCGGCATCATTCCCGTCGGATTGAACATGTTCATGCTGGCCGCCAGGGCCGACAAGTAGAGCGGTTTGTCTCCCACATAGTAGTCTTCGGGCATCTTGTCGGCAACGTCCCCGGCTCTGGTCATCTGCAGGTATCGCAGCGTCTTCGCGAACGCATTCACGGTTCGCTGCACCGCATCTTTATGGGTACTCACGTAGTCCAACCGCATGTACAGACACGCCGCGGGGTAGGTGCCGCCGAGGGAGGCGCGCGTCCCCGCTGCCGTCCGCATGTCCACAAGCACGGTGGCCATGTTCAACTTGATCAGGCGGGATACGGTGGGCTCCGTGGTCACCGCGGCATCGATCCGGTCCTGCTGCATCGCGGCGATCAGCGTGTTCCCGGCTCCCACCGGAATCGGCGTGTACTCCCCCTGGCTTCCCCCGCCCTTGGTGACCAGAAACGAGGCAAGGAAGTTTGTTGAGGACCCGAGACCGGTGACCCCAATGCGCTTGCCCTTGAGGCCGGCCAGCGATGTGATCCCCGACCGATTCGAAACGACCAGCGCCTCTCCCGGCACGCGGTCGAGGATGATGACCGCCTGGACGAACTTGCCTTTCGATTGCAGATCGATAGAGTGATCATAAAAGCCGACGACGCCGTCGACGCGCCCGGCAAGCATCTCGTCTTCAGCCGACACCCCCGCGGCTTCGTTGTAAAGCGTGACGTCAACGCCGGCCTCCTTAAAGTACCCCAGGCGCTCCGTCAACATCGCCGGCAGGTAAATGATCTTTTCCAGTCCCCCGACCATGATGCTGACTTTCGGCGGCGCCTGGCCCCCTGCGGAGCCAACGACGCCGCCGGCAAGGACCAGCACACCCAAGAACACGACGCCCGACAACGCCAGTCTCTTCATGTATCACCGACCTCCCCTATGGTGCTTGATTTGATTATCGCTGGGGCGTCCGCTCAAACGCGATGCGCTTCAGGTCACGCACCTCGGATGTGGAGTTACAGTGACGCCGGCGTGACGCTACCTTCTGCGCGCCTTGCGGGGTCTCCCGCCAGTCGAACACAATCGCTCACCCTCATTGCCCCCGCCCGAGGAACCAGTGCAGCAACACTGCCAGTTTCTCCGCGCCAACCACGGCAACGGATACCGCGCCGGCGGTGAGCGCCAGGCCGCCGGCCAGGAACGATGCGTCGCGATTGATGAGGCCGAACCCCAGGATCATGACGGTCAGGGCCGGGAGAAGATGGAAAAATGGCAACGGGCTGAATAGCGCGATGCCAAGCAGCAACACAGCGATGGCGACGACTCTGGTCAGCACCGCGTCCGGGATCCACAGCTGCCGGGGCCGCGTGAACTGCTCCACACGCCGCAGGAAGCGGACGCCGCGCTGCCGCAGCATCTGCTTCGCGCGGGCGCTCAGCCGGTAGCGTCGCACGCGGGCCGGCAGCCACGGACGCTCCAGACCAATCAGCATCTGAGCGGCCAGGACAACGTAGAGGAATCCGACGAACGGGGCCAGCCCCGGCGGGAGGGCCGGGAACAGCGTCGGCAGCGACAGCACGATCATGAGCAGGCCGAACCCGTGCTGTGCCGCGCGGTCGGCCAGCGCGCCCAGCGTGACCACTTCGTCGTCGAGGGTTTCCGCGATGATGGCGGAAAGGAGTTCACGCTTAGCTTGATTCCTGCTCATGCTCGCACCTCACGCGCTGGCCATCCGAAAGTTTCAGTACCGTGGTGGTTGCACCTGTTCGGGCGCTGAGCGCAGCAGGACGGCAGACTGAGCGCAGCGAGATAAGAGTAACTGACGATGAATCGCGACCGGGTGATCCCACTGGCAGCACTCATCGCGTTGGGGGCGTGGACAGCCGCCGCCATGACTCCGCCGCTGGCCCAGGCGGATCTCCTCGTAACG
>VBAP01000133.1:0-2768 GCA_005882335.1 Candidatus Segetimicrobium genomatis | reverse complement strand
CGATCTTCATTGGCGGAAGCGGGATTGAATGGATTTTCAAGCACTGGTTGCCGCATCCGGGCGTCCCTGAATCCCTCCAGCGGCCAGGGGTGAACATCCTGCACTACATTCTCCGCACGCCCTATTCCTATCTCAGCGGACACGCCTTCCGCACCCTGCTGCTGGCGACCGTGGCGTCATGGCTGTGGAGTGGGCCGGAACGGTCGCAGCGGGGACTGCCATACCTCCTGGGAGCGGCAGTCGGGGGTATGGGGGTGGCGCTGGTGTATCTCGGGGATCATTGGGCGAGCGAGGTCATCGGCGGGTACTTGCTTGCAGCACTCGGCATTGCCCTGCTCCGGCGGCGCTACAAGTCGGTCGCCTGGAGGTTGGCGAGGGCGTCCTCCATCGTCGGATCAAGCGAGAGCACCGAGGCCAGTGAGGCCAGCAAGAGCACTTGACGGATGAGCGCGGCCTTCGGAACGATCAGCCGGATACGCTGCTGACGTACCCCCAGCAGTTCCGTCACATCCAGGAGCACTTGTATCCCTTGACTATCGAGGTACACGGTCTTGGTGAGATCGAGGATGAGGCCCGCCGCCGTGTTTGGAATACTCGCCAGAATATCCTCCCGAATGTCGTGGGCATTCGAGAGATCCACCTCCCCTTCCAGAGACGCGATGACGACGTCGCCCTTCAGGATCACCCGGACCGCCGCCAGCGGATCCGTCACGGCCGCGCGGCGTTTCGAAGTGTGTGTGAGAGGCGGATCATCGTCCCCTCCGGGCCACTCGCTACCTCGACCGAGTCCATCAGTTCGCGCATCATTTTTAGCCCATGCCCGCGCATGGGACCGCGGGGGGTTCGCCACCGGCCCTTGTCCCTCACAGCGATCGCCAGCCTGCCGGTCTCGACGAGCGCCTCGACCTCAAACGCCGCTTCCTTTGGGCCATATGCGTGTTCGATCGCGTTCGCCGCGGCTTCACCAACAGCCGTGGTCACGGCGAAGATCTCCTCCGCCGTCGCCCCGATGTGGGGGAGCCACTGTCGGAGCGCATTTCGGAGTGTGGCGAGCGAATCGGGAAGCGCCGCCAATTCGATATGAAACCGCCCGGGGTCAAGAGGGGATGCGGCCACAGCAAGGAGCGCCGCATCGTCGATCGGAGCGCTCTCCCCCAGAATCTGGTTGAGTAGATGGGCCAGCAGCCCATCGAGATCTGTCGCCGGGCGACCGGCGACGGCCCGCTCCAGCTTGGTAAGTCTCGCCTCGGCGCCCTGCGTTCGAGTTTCAATGATCCCATCTGTATACAACAGCAGGATCGACTGGGGTGTGAGATCGACCTCGTGCTCATCGTACGAACGTGGGATGCGTGTCCCCAAGGGAATCGAAGATTGCTCCAAGAATTTGACGGCGCCCGTCGGCTCCAGCACAACGGGCGGCGGTTGCCCCGCGTTGAAGTAAGAAACGTGCCAGCGGACCGGATCCAAGACCAGGTAGACGACGGAAGCCATTTCGCCGCGCTCCATGACCCGGTTCAGCCTCTCCGCCACGTCCTTTGGCGAATGTCCCTCCATGGCGTAGGCTCGAAGCGCGTTTCGAAGCTTTGCCATCACCGCCGCTGCCCCCACGCCGTGCCCCGCGACGTCACCCATAACCAGTCCGACCCTCCCACCGGCAAGGGGGAATACGTCGTACCAGTCTCCGCCCAGCGGTTCCGGCGCGGCAGGAACATAGCGGCCGGCGACCATCAGACCTGGAATGGTGGGTAGCCGGGTGGGAAGCAGGCTGCGCTGCAGGATATCGACGGTCCCACGCTCGCGCTGGTAGAGCGTACGAAAACGCTGCTCGCTTTCGCGGAGCCGCTCCTCAGCCCGCCTGCGCTCGGCCACGACAGCCGCGACCGGCAGGTTCACCAGCGCCATGATGGCCATGAAGGCCTGGAGCAAGAGGAGCGAGGCATTCTGCGTCGCGGCGAGGAAGGGGCCCGCGCCATGGAGCGTTCCCCAAATGGCAATGCCTGAGAGCAGGACGATGACGGTGGCGGTTTCCCGCGGGCCAAATCGGAATGCCGCCCAGGCGAGCAGCGGGACGGTCAGGTATTCGAACGAGAATAGGCCGCCGAAAACCACTCCGGCGACGACGAGGACGGCCACCAGGAGGAACGCGCCCTCGAGCATCTGCTCGCGCGTCCACGTGACGCGACGGTGCCGGCTCCACAGGAGCACAAACGACGCGATGACAATCGCGCCAGCGGCATCTCCTAACCACCACGTCAGCCACACGGGTCCGTAGTCCCCCGGGCGGACGAAACCACTCAGCGACAGCGTCGTGACTCCCATCGTCGCGCTGACTGTCGTGCTGATCATTGCCGCCAGCAGGACAAAGCGAAAGATGTTCTGCGCCTGGTCGAACGCGTCGCGACCGCCGGCAAACCTGTTGACGAGGTAGGCACCGAGCAGGGCTTCCAGCGTATTACCGGCCGCGATGCCAAGCGAGGTAACGAGCGTGCCCGCAGTGGTCAGGTTGGCGAGGAATGCTCCGAGGAACACGCCGGGCCATACGCGGGTTCCCAGGAGCAAGAGGGCCGCCAGGGCGATCCCCGTCGGCGGCCAGACTGCTGTCGCGCTGGCGTTCAGGAACGCCAGGGTGAGACCGAGTTTGGCCGCGGTGAAGTACAATGCGGCGAGGCCAGCGATTGCGGCAACAGTCTTCCCGACGTTCAAAATCGGTGGACGCTCCCGCACGTTACTGCGGATATTGGGGCACGAGCGTGTCAAAGTCCTTCTCT
>VBAP01000089.1 GCA_005882335.1 Candidatus Segetimicrobium genomatis | reverse complement strand
TGCCGCCGGAGTTGCGCGGCGACGTGTTCGTGAAGGAAGTGGCGGCGCGGCGTGCGCTGGCCGAACGGGTGAAGGCGTTCAATCCCCAGCCGGGGCAGATGTTCCTGATCACGACCCGAGAGACCAAGGGATAGTCGAGCAGGGGAAGATTACGCCAGAGGGCGGCGATGAGCAAGGCCAGCAATCCGCGCGAGCTCGAGCAGATGCTCATCAAGCAGCCCATGCTGGCGAGGTAAGCCAAATGAGGCATGATTCTTGGTCGAGTCTAAGGGACAGTTTGGGGAGGTATCACTATGTCGTATGCCTCTGAACTTGGGTCGACGACGATTTTTGGGGGCCATACGACCACTGTTCGCGGGGTTGAGAAGCGTCCAGCCCCTCGGAAATGTTTTGATCCTGGCCGTAGTCTATTTCGCTGCTGCCAAACTCGGCCTTAGACTCGCCTTTTATCACCCCAGCGCCACGCCGGTGTGGCCACCCACCGGTATCGCCCTCGCGTCCATGCTGCTTCTCGGCTACCGTGCCGGTCCAGGCATATTCCTCGGCGCATTTCTAGCCAATCTCACCACCTATGGGACGGTATGGACGTCGCTGAGTATTGCCACGGGGAATACGCTGGAGGGGTTGGTTGGGGCGTACTTGGTAAACAAGTACGCGAACTCCAGTAATGCCTTTGATCATCCTCGAGACATATTCAAGTTTGCTCTTCTCGCAGCTATTCTGAGCACGGCGGTAAGCGCAACGATCGGCGTGACAAGCCTGGCACTTGGCGGTTTCGCCCGCGGGGCCGACGACCGGCTCATTTGGCTCACCTGGTGGCTGGGGGACGCCACTGTAGCGCTCATCTTTGCGCCTTTGCTCATCCTCTACGGCAAGAATCCCCATCTCCGCTGGAGTGGCCAAGCGATGCTTGAACGTAGTCTCTTTCTCGTGGCGCTCCTTTCCACAAGCTGGATTGTATTCGGTGGTCAGTTTCCGTTCGTCTACCTCACCGTGCCGTTCCTGGTTTGGGCGGCGTTGCGCTTCGATCAGCGTGAGACTGCTGGTGTTGTTGTCCTCCTCACCCTCATCGCCGTGTGGGCCACGGTCAGGCATCTCGGTCCGCTCGTGGGTGCCACGCCCAACGAGTCGCTCCTCTTGTTGCAGGCCTTCATGGGTACTTCGGCTCTGGTCGCGCTCCCGCTGGCCAGCGTCATGGCCGAACGCAGGTCTGCCGACCAGAAGACCACGGATCTCCACCTCCAGCTCCGCGGTCAAAACGCGCTCCTTGAATTGCGGGTGCGCGAACGCACCCAGGAACTCGAGGATGCCTATTTTGAGATGGTGGAGCGGTTGGCGGCGGCCGCCGAGTTCCGCGATGACGACACCGGGGAGCACGCCAGACGTGTGGGGGAACTATCAGCTGTGCTGGCGCGCAATTTGGGACTGGCCGCGGACGAGATAGAGTTGATCCGGCGCGCCGCACCCCTGCATGACGTTGGGAAGATCGGCATCCCGGATCATATCCTGCTGAAACCTGGCGCGCTGATCCCTGAGGAGTTCGAACTCATGAAAACCCACGTGAAGGTCGGGGCCGGGATCCTCTCAGAAGGAAAGTCCGATCTCTTGAGACTGGCCGAGGAGATTGCTCTGACGCACCATGAGCGGTGGGATGGAACTGGATATCCGGTAGGACTAAAGGGCGAGGCGATCCCGCTCTCAGGTCGCATCGTGGCGGTTGCGGATGTCTTCGATGCCATCATTAGCACTCGACCATATCGGAAAGCCCGGTCGATAGCGGAAGCGATAAAGGTGATAAAGAACGGGGGCGGAACCCAATTCGATCCCAAGGTCGTTGACGCGCTCATGGCTCATGTGGGCCAAGCTCCCTCCGGTCACGTTGCGGATGCTGCGAGGATCTAACCTGGGCATAGACATGCGGTTCTAGGAGCTCCAAGACCTCTGTGGAATAGATTCGAGACGAATCGCTCGTATTCGCGATGGATACTTCCTACAATCGGATCGCCGGCCGGAGCCTCGAACGCCTTTCCGCTTTGAGCGATGGCCTGTTCGCGGTTCATCGTGCTCGTGCAGCTCAACTACGCGATCGCGCCGCGGATCCGTCTGCTGTCCCGTCTCTAGTCTTCAACAGACATGCTGAAGGGGGCTCGTCCTGCCGCCCCTTCCGCACTGTACGCTGGATAATCGTCTGCGCGCCTCCTTTTCGGATTTGCCTACTCATGGCCTCCTGCCAGGTCTAACGAGCACGCCAGGGAGGAGAACATCTCATGCAAGCGCAACACTAACTCGCTGAGATACGGAGCGCGTGACAGAGGGGGTGCTGGCGTGTCTGGCCCGGAGGTGGACCTCCACGGGAAGGCCGCGATCGTGACGGGTGCGGCGAGCGGCATCGGCCGTGCCATCGCCAGGACGCTGGCGTCACGCGGTGCGGGCGTCTGCGTGTGCGATCTCCATGAAGCGGGGGCGCGTAAGGTAGCACAGGAGATCGAGCAGGGCGGGGGTCAGGCGATCGCTGTCCGCACCGATATCAGCCAGCCGAAGGAAGTGGAGGCGATGACTTCGGCGACGGCTCGTGAGTTTGGCGGCTTGGACGTCCTGGTCAATAACGCCGGCCTGCAGTTCATCGCGCCAGTGCACGAGTTCCCGGAGGAACAGTGGAATCTCCTCATTGGGGTGATGCT
Organism: Candidatus Segetimicrobium genomatis; assembly: GCA_005882335.1. Taxonomy (GTDB): domain Bacteria; phylum Sysuimicrobiota; class Sysuimicrobiia; order Sysuimicrobiales; family Kaftiobacteriaceae; genus Telluricultor. Next base: position 14,075 of record VBAP01000089.1, on the reverse strand, counting down.
GACCGGCACCTTCCTGTGCACCAAGTATGCGCTGCCGCCGATGATGGCCAAACGTTGGGGGCGCGTGATCAACATCTCCTCGATCCACGGATTGGTCGCGTCGCCCTTCAAGAGCGCGTACAACGCCGCCAAGCACGGCGTGGTGGGATTTACCCGGACGGTGGCCCTGGAGGTTGCCGAGTACAATATCACGGTCAACGCGATCTGTCCCTCGTACGTTCGGACACCGCTGGTGGAACGCCAGATCGCCGAGCAGTCCAAGGTGCATGGGATTCCAGAGCAAGACGTGGTGCAGAAGATCATGCTGGCTCCGGCGGCCATCAAACGGCTGCTGGAGCCCGAAGAGGTCGCGTCGTTTGCGCTGTATCTCTGCAGCGATCATGCTGCGGCGATGACAGGCGGAGCCTACACACTCGACGCAGGGTGGACGGCGCGATAGTTCAGGCGTGAAGTCATGGACGTCCTCCTCGCACAACTCCTAAACTCGCTGCTCTATGCGGCCGTTCTGTTCCTGATCGCGGGCGGGCTCAGTCTGATCTACGGCGTGATGCGGATCGTCAACCTGGCCCACGGGAGCCTGTTCGCCCTGGGGGCGTATGTCATGGCCTGGGGGGTCTCGCGGGTGGCCGGAGCGTCAGGGGCGGAGCCGGCTTATCTCATCGTGCTCCTGCCCGTGGCCGCGGCGGCCGTCGGCGCGACCGGCGCCGTCGTGGAGCCGTTGTTCCTCCGCCCACTGTACGCGAGGGCAGAGGAGTACCAGTTGCTGCTGACCTTCGGCCTGCTGTTGATCCTGGAGGATGCGATGCGCTACGTCTGGGGGGCCACACCACTGACGGTCAGTCCGCTGTGGGCCTCGTTTGGCAGTCTGCATGTGCTGGGCGCGACGTATCCTCGCTACAACGTCGTGGTGATCCTGCTGGGTCTCGCGGCTGCGATCTTACTGTGGGCGTTTGTGTTCAAGACCCGCTTCGGGGTGATGCTCCGCGCGACGTCCCAAAACCGCCGGATGGCTGCCGCGCTCGGCATCAACGTCAGCGCCGTCTACGTGCAGGCGTTTGCGCTGGGCTGCGTGATGGCCGGGCTGGCCGGTGCGGTGATTGTTCCCATCCAGGGCGCGGTCCTGGGCATGGGCGTGGACGCGCTGATCCTGGCATTCGTGGTGGTGGTGATCGGAGGTCTGGGAAGCCTGGAGGGGGCGCTGGTCGGTGCGCTGATTGTGGGCTTGGTGCGGACCATCGCGATCCAGTACTTCCCCGAACTGGAACTGGCCGTGCTCTACCTGATCGCCGCGGTGGTGCTGATCACACGCCCCGCCGGCCTGCTGGGGCGCGCATGAGCAGCGTCCAGCATTCTCCAGATGCGGCGCTGACCCTTGGCACGGCCCGCGACGCGCACAGGATCCGGCCAGCCCTGTGGTACACGGCGGCGCTGGCGCTCCTCGCACTCCTGCTCCCGTTCCTGGAAGGTGTCCCGGTCATTGGCTGGCTGGCGTCCCCCTTCCAGAGGATTCAACTCACCTACGGTCTGGTGTTTAGCATCGCGGCCCTGGCGTTCAACCTGCTGTTAGGCTACACGGGTCTGCTGTCGTTCGGGCACGCCGCGTTCTTCGGCGGCGCAGCGTATGCGGCGGGTCTGCTGGTGAAATACCTACACGTGTACTCCATGGAAGGATTCCTCCTGGCGGGACTCACAAGTGCCCTCGTGCTGGCAGCGGTGTTCGGATCCGTCTGCGTGCGTTACACGCGGATCTTCTTCTCGATTCTGACACTGGCACTGTCTCAGGTCTTGTGGGCGCTGGCCCTCAAGTTCTTCTGGATCACCAATGGGACCGACGGGCTGAGCATCCCTACCCCGACCTTACTCTGGGGGTTGGTCGGCACCTCGGGCGATAAGGTGAGGTTTCTCTCCTTCACCTACTACTACTATGTGCTGGTCATCTTCTTTGTCTGCGTGGCGGTGATGGGGGTAATCGCCGCCTCGCCGTTCGGGAAGGCGCTGCAGGCCATCCGCGACAATGAGGTCCGGGCCCAGTTCGTCGGTATCGGAGTCCGGCGGTACCGCTGGTACGCGTTTGTCATCTCCGGCGCGTTCACCGGGGTGGCGGGCGCGCTGTTCGCCCCGTTGAATGGGCTGACCACGCCAGACATCCTGCATTGGACCTTCTCCGGCAAGATCGTGTTTATGACCGTGCTGGGCGGGTTCAAGAGCTTCATCGGTCCCATCCTGGGCGGCATCGCCTACAACTATCTGGAAACCTACGTCATCAAGACCACGGAGTACTGGCAGATGCTGCTGGGGATCATCCTGGTGGCTCTGGTGCTGGTGATGCCGCGGGGAATCGTCGGCGTCTTCGCCTGGGGATCTCGCCGCGAACAGAGGAATCGTTAAAGATGCCGCTGCTGTTCGCGCAGGGACTGAGGAAATCGTTCGGCGAGACCCGCGCCGTGGACGGCGTAGATTTCCTCGTGGAGTCCGAGGAGTTGGTCTCGCTCGTAGGATCCAATGGCGCAGGCAAGACCACACTGGTGAACTTGCTCAGCGGGCTCCTGGTGCCGGATGCCGGGAGCATCGCGTTTCAGGACGCCGACATCACGGCGGTACCCGTGCGGGACCGGATCAAAGCCGGGATCGCCCGCAGCTTCCAGCTGGTGAATCTGTTTGATCAACTCAGCGCGCTCGACAATGTGCGGCTCGCGATTTTCTCGCGGGACGGCACGACCCGTCAGGTCTTGCGCCTGGCAGAACGCAATCGCCACGCCAGGGAGGAGGCCCTGGAGATCCTGCGGGATTTCGGCTTGGAGGACAAGTGGGACACGCCGGCCGCCGGACTGGCCCAGGGCGAGCGGAAGCTGCTGGACGTGGCACTGGCCTACGCGCTGCGCCCAAAGTTGATCCTGCTGGATGAGCCCACCAGTGGGGTCGGCACGCGAGAGAAGGGAACAATCATGGACGCCGTCGCGCAGCTCGTGCAAGCGCGCGGGCTGGCGGCGGTCATCGTCGAACACGACATGGACGTCGTGTTCACCTATTCGCATCGCATCGTGATGATGCACCAGGGGAAGGTACTGGCCGAGGGAACCCCCGAGCAGATTCGCGCCGACGAGCGCGTGGCCACCGCGTTGTTGGGGAAGGCGTGATGGACGAAGCTGGGATCGTGCTGCAGGTTACCAACCTTACCACCTATCGCGGCCGCGCCCACGTCCTGCGGGACGTGTCGTTGACCGTACGCGGGGACGAGGTGGTGTGCCTGGTGGGGCGGAACGGCGCCGGCAAGACTACCACCATGGACAGCATCATGGGGCTGCTGCCGGTTCGCGCCGGTGAGATCCGGCTGAGCGGACAGAATATCACGAGGCTGCCAACGCATCGGCGCGTGCAGAGCGGGATCGGCTATGCGCCGGAAGACACGGGCGTCTTCCCCGACCTCACCGTGGAGGAAAACCTGCGGATCGCGTTGTGGCTCGGGAACACCGGGGACGGAGCGGGGAGTGATGTCGGGCCGGCGCACGTCTATGAACTCTTCCCCGAGCTACGCGGGCTAAGCGGGAGACGGGGTTTCCATCTCAGCGGCGGCGAGAAGAAGATGGTGGCCATCGCTAGGGCGATGATGCTTCGCCCGTCGATCTTGCTGCTGGACGAGGCATTTGAGGGTCTGGCGCCCGCGATCGTGAAGCGGTTTACTGAGGCCGTCGCGCGGATCAAGGCCATGGGGATCGCGCTGTTCATCGCCGAATCGAACATCATGACCGCGTCGCGCGTGGCCGAGCGACTATACGTCATGGACAGGGGAGAAATCTCGTTCGTGGGGACCCCGGAAGAGGCGTTCGCCGATCAGGGGGTCATGCGGATCATCCATGGATAGACAAGAGCTGGTCACGGTGCTCCGGGCGCCGGCCCGTGCCATCCGGGCGCGGGCGGGCATCTTTGCGCTCATCGTCGCAGGTGTCGTGGCGATGAATCTGGTCTTGCCGCCCTTCGTGTTGTCCGTCGTTCGCAAACCCTACGACTACTTCTCCATCAATCCGTGGCTACACAACGTACCGTCGTGGCTTCGATCCGGCGAAGCGACCGCGGGACGAAAGGTCGAGTTCCTCTGGAATGCGGCGGTGCTCTGGTTCGTCGCCTCGGGGCAGTACGATGCGCCGGAGTGGGGCTTTACCGCCACCGTGAGGGACATCGCCCGGTGGATCCTGATGGGCGTGCTCTTTGGGACCTACTCCACGCTGTGGTTGGAAAGGCGGGCTCAGCTGAGGAGCGACAACCCCGCCGCGAGGGGGCGGAGTTCGCGCGGCGGGCTGATAGGGGCGATCTTGAGCACACTGGGGTTCAGCACGATGCCGTGCAGCGTAGTCGGCTGCGGCGCGCCCGTCCTGCCGGTGCTGGGCCTGGCGTTGACCGGGCTGTCGAGCGGGACGATCGCGCTGCTCTCGGGTGCGTCGCGGTTTCTCGTTTGGGTCGTGATCATGGGTGTGACCGTCAGCGTCGTTCTCCTCGCGATCCAGGTGGCTGACACGTCGGTATCGCGGGCGAGGGTCGCACGTCCTAGCTCTGCGGCAGGGCGACCGTCGTAACCTCTGGCATGGTCTCGTTCTCCGCAACCACGATGGCCAAGATGATGCTGGATCTCGCGATGCCGTCAGGGATCTGCAGGGTGAACGTCCCCCCGTTCGCATACTCGACGCGGCCTGCGGCGATGACCCGCCCCTCAGCGCTGACGACGATGTATTGGCATTGAGGTTTTCCGTCGTGGCCGGCGGATAACGCCTGCTCGGGCGACGGCGGTTTCCCCAGCGGCTCCCGGACGATCTCGAAGCTGCGCGCGAAACGCGCCACGCGTTCCACGTCGGCAGTTACCTCGAGCCGTCCCGGTCGGCGTTCGACCTTTGTGACGTACCCGTGGTGGGGGATGGCGTAGCGGTCATAGGTTCCCACCGTCAGGGGATAGCTCAGATCGCGGAAGACCGTCAGGGTCACCGAACTGTCAGACCACGACGTCAGCTGATACGGCCCATTGGTCACCAGCCAGTGCTGGTGTTTCAAATAGAATGTTCGCAGGGCGGACCAGCGGTCGCGCGCTTCTGACGAAGTGACAAAGGCTTGCAGTCCCTCCGGCCGATAGCCCTGCGCCGCATACGCTTCCACCAGGCGCAGCAAACGCTCGCTCGTTCTGCGATCGCGTACCACGTCGAGCCAGGCGATGCCGCGGGACGCGGCGTCGCCCTGGGAAATCGCACCGATGCCCTGCCGCGCGGCTTCCTCCATCAGCACCAGGAGCGTCCAGGGCACGGCGCTCCACGCGGGAGCCAGCGCAGCGGCCTGCTCCGGATCGTGCGGAGCCTGCCGCAGATAGACTTCCACGATCGGCGCCTGCCAGGCCAGTTCCACGCCCCACAATTGCCTGGTGATCCGGTCGATGCGGGCCACCAGGATTCCGGCCAGCGCTTCGCGCACCGGAGCCGTGGCGGCCGCGACAGCGCGATCGGAGCCGCCGTTCAGGCCTCCCGCAGCCTCAAAGGCCATGATGTATGGATAGATCGCGTCGGCCACTGTCATTGTCGATTCATCATGAAAGAGCGACGGGCGTAGCGTGTAGGTGACCTCGACCGCAGCGTGCGCCCCGGCGGAAACCGGCCGCAGCCGGCCGTCTGGACTCGGGATCACGGCGCCGGCCGGGACGTGATCTACTGCGCGAATCGTCCAGGTGACCCGGTTCGCCACCCATCCGCTTCGATAGGGGGCAGGGAGCAGGGCAGGGTCGCCGACGGCATTCCAGAGCAGCCGCCCGAACGCGTCGGTGAACCCGGCCAGTGGATTCCAGGCGGCGATCCGCGCTCCGGTGATCCCAAGCTGCAGCACGCCATTCCAGGGAAAGTCCTTCAGCTTTGCCGTGCGGAGGAAGATCGCCGAACTCAGCCCAGTCTGCGCGTCGTAGCCAACGTTTTCTATTCCATTGGTGAAGTCGGTGATGAACGCTTCGCGCCGGACGGTGTAGCCGAGCACAAACCGGTCGCACCCACTCCGCAGCAAGGACACGAGTCGCCGCTCGAGGCTCACCCTTGCCCCAGCGGTCGCAACGATACCCCCCGTGAGCTGATGGTAAATCTCGACGGCCTGCCTGCGGACCTGCGGGTCGGAGACGTAGCCGGCCAACAGCCGGAATGCCTGGAACCATCCTTCCCTGCCCCACGGCGGCGCGGGGCGGCCGGCCAGGGGCAGTCCGGCCTCCGGCACCAGGGTATCGAGGCCGATCACCTCGATGGCCGCCTGCCAGGTTCCATCCGCCACGGGCGTTGGACCGATCATCAGGCGCGCCGCCGCTCCGGTCGCTTTGATCCTAAACGTCGGCGGCAGCGGCGTCGTGGTTGAGTCTGAGGCGACCGTTCCCAATGCTTCCTGGGCCAGATCGTAATGATAGAAGTAGTCGCCGTGATACGGTGTCACGGGATACGGATGAAACACAAAACCTGCAGCGGCGCGGTCTACGCGGCCTGCGATCCGACGGGCGAGCGCGCACCGGGCCGCGGGCGCGGTGGAGCGGATGACGTCACGGCCAAAGGTCGCCACGACATAGCCGCCCCAGGAGGCCGCCGTGGCCATGTCCGCGGGAAGCGCGCCGCCGAATGGATTCGCGCCAGGGCTGGCGTGGATCCGCCCGGCCCGCAGCGCATCGCCGAGGTCGGCGGCGTCAGCCGCCTCGAGCCGTATCTCGTGAGGATAGAAGGACGGGTAGTACGGGAGTTCGTGGCCGGCGCGTACGCGGATCGGTGCCGCGAGCAGGGTCAGGATGCAGACGGCTGTCAACGTTTTCATCGCAGCGGTCCGGACGTGGACGGAACGGAGGGCGGATCGGGAAGGGAACCCGCCCTCCGCGGTGCCGCGGCCGGCTACGACCGGAGTTTTGGCCAGGTCTGCTCAATCCAGGTGTACGTGGACGTGGGTTCCCCCTTGGGCCATCCGGGTGGCGCCGTGATGTTGCGAATCGGGATCGTGATCATCCGGCTGGGATCCAGGACCAGGAACGGAAAGTTCTTTTCGTCGTACGAGAACCCGGTGACCGCATCCTTGTATGCCTGGTGGTTGTCGGTGCGGATCTGAATGTACCCGGCCGGCGACTCCCAGGAGAGGCCTTCCAGTTCGTGAATGATCGCGTCATCGTCCGGCCACCCGCCGGTCAGCCGGTTGGCGCGTTCGATCGCCAGACGGAGCATCTGCAGCGCCGTGTACGCGCCCTCCGCCTCGAAGTTCGGGTATTCCTTCCAGCGATTGTAGTACTTGCGTACGAAGAGGTTGTTGATCGGCCACTTGTTGCCCGGCGGGAAATTCCAGTAGTAATTGGCGTGCACGCCGGCGATGACGCCCTGGGGATGGTCCTTGCCGATGGCGTGGGGCGCGACCCCGAACGCGATCGTGCTGGCGAACTTCATCTTCTCGAACAGCCCGTAGCCCAACGCCTGCTTGTAGAAGGCGATGTAGTCGCCCCCCCAGACCGACGAGACCAACAGGTCCGGCTTGGTGGAAATTGTTTTCGTGATGTGGGCGGTGAAGTCGGTGGTACCCAGTTTCGGCCAGGCCTCAGAGACGACCTCGGTGTCGGGCAGCAGCTTGCTGATCGCGATGCGGAAATGGTCGAAGGCGTTGCGGCCGTAGGAGTAGTCCGGGCTGATGAAGGCGAACTTGCGCACCTCCGGCCAGGTCATGGCCACGGCCATGGCGCAGGTCACGCCGTCCGCTGACTGGATGTTCGTGAACCGGAAGACGTACTTGGGATTCGGCACCGCTTTGTCAAACAGGAAATCGGTGCACCCATCCGCAAAGAGCGTCAGGACCTTCAGGTCCTCGGCCACGGGGCCGAGCGCGGGCGTGTTGCCGCTCGAGGTGATGCCCGTGAAGCAGTCGATCTTTGCCTCGAGCTTCATCCGCTTGAACTCCTTCACGTTCGCGTCCGTGCCGGCTGCTTCGTCCGCCGTGATGGTTTCGATCTTCCGTTTGCGGAGGAATCCGCCGTCGGCGTTGATTTCCTCAGCGGCAAGAATGTGGCCCTTGAGCATCGGTGCGCCGAGGATCGCCGCGGCACCGGACAGGAAGGTCATGTGGCCGACCTTGTAGGGTGTATCGGGAATCTTGCCCTGCGCGGGCGCCTGCGCCTCGGCGCGCTGTGGGATCAGAGAACTGGTGGTGAGTCCGCCAAGAGCCGCCGCGCCAACGGTCACACCGACCTGTTTGAAAAACTCCCGACGACTAACTTCATGCTCAGCCATCCTGACTTCCCTCCTCACTTATCCGCGTCCCAGGCTTGTGTAGTTCGCGCATCCACAGGGAGTGACTCACTCTGCCTGCGTACCTCCTTTCTGCGACTGCGGTTCTCTACTTGCCGTAGCCGTACCTGCCCTATTCTCACGCGTCCGCTTATCCCGCGCATCGCTGGGTGTGCTTCGGCGGTCCGTAAATGCCTCCTGTGCCCAGGCTGAGACAGCGTTGTTACACGCCGCATATGGTCAACTGGAAGGAGCCCATGCCGGGGACGGCGTATAGGGCGGCTAAACACAGGGCTTCTGCACAACCTATCTTGCTTTTAGGGCCGAAGAGATCGACTCGTGTCAGTCTGGACACGAAGGGGGAGAAAGGCCCATGAAGCAACGAGGCAAGGTTGTTGTTACCCATAGGACTAAACGTCCCACCCATTCGTCCACCAGGAAGTCATCCCGCAGAGAATTCTTGAAGACCGCGGTCGCCGCCGGCATCGGCGCCGCCGCGGCCGCCACCAAGTTTCCGTCGATCAACATCGCGACGGCCCAGGCGCCCATCGTCTGGAAGATGCAGTCAGGCTGGCCTTCGCGAGACTTCTTCCACGAGTCGGCCATCGCCTTAGCGCAGAAAATCAACGAGATGTCCGGGGGCCGTATCAGAGTTGATCTGCTGCCGGCCGGAGCTGTCGTTGGCGCCTTTGCCATCTCCGATGCTGTGAGCAGCGGCCTGTTGGATGCCGGACACGCCGTGGGGGTGTACTCGTACTCCAAGAGCCCCACCACGAGTCTCTTCGGCACCGGTCCTTCCTTCGGCATGGACGCGGTGGACCTGCTGTCCTGGTTCTACTACGGCGGTGGGTTCGAGATGTATCAGGATCTCATCCAAAACCAGCTCAAGCTCAATTACGTGGCCTTTCTCATGGGCCCATTTGCCACGCAGCCACTAGGGTGGTTCAGGACCCCCGTGCTCAAGCCGGAGCAGTTCAAGGGGACCAAGTACCGCACCGTAGGCCTCTCTGCAGAGCTGTTCGCGGATATGGGAGCTTCTGTGGTCATTCTTCCGGGCGGCGAGGTGGTACCGGCGCTCGAGCGGGGGGTCATCGATGCCGCCGAGTTCAATAATCCTTCCTCGGACAAAGCCCTGGGCTTCCCCGATGTCCGGAAGGTGTACATGCTGCAGAGTTTCCACCAGCCCATGGAGCAGTTCGAAGTCGCTATCAACAAGGGGAAGTGGGAAGCGCTCACCCCCGAGCTGAAGGCGGTCGTGAGAGGAGCAATCTTCGCGGAATCGGCCGACTATCACTTCAGGGCGATCGCGCGCAACAGCGTCGATCTCGAGGAGCTGGAAACGAAGCGAGGCGTGCGGGTGTTTACTACGCCAAAGGAGGTCCTGGAGGCACAGCTCAAAGCCTGGGATAGGCTGGTCGAGAAACACTCCAGCGCAGACCCTCTCTTCGCCAAGATCGTGGCAAGCCAGAAGGCGTGGGCGAAGCGCGTAGTCTCCTGGAAGCTGCGGATCTACGTGGACAACAGGATCGCGTACGACCATTACTTCAAAGGGAAGCAGTAGTCGAAGGGCAGATTGACATAACGCGACACCGTCAGGGCGTCCCGTGGAGCCGCCTCCCGGAACGCCCTGACTGCGTGCTCGGACCGAACGGCACCCGGCTTTTCACGTTGGGGAGGACACCGCATGGAAAAGATTGTCACGTTCATCGACAGGGTGAGCGAGACCGTCGGTAAGACCTTCGCATGGCTCGTGCTGGGGATCACCCTGGCGATGTCGTATGAGATCATCTCCCGGCGGCTCGCGGGCCGGCCGACCACGTGGGCCTTCGATTTCAGTTACATGAGCTATGGCATGTACTTCATGCTGGGCTCGGCATACACGCTGTCCCGCAATGCGCATGTCCGGGGTGACATCTTCTACCGCAACTTCTCCCCGCGCACGCAGGCCACGATCGATCTGGTCCTCTATCTCATTGTGTTCTTCCCGGCGATGATCGCGCTGACGTGGGTGGGATGGCAGTTCTTCCTCGCTTCGTACCGGGTGCATGAAAGTTCACCGCTCAGCCCGTATGCCACGCCGGTGTGGCCGCTGAAGGCGGCCATTCCCGCAGGGGCGGCCCTGCTGACGCTGCAGGGCGTCGCGCAGATCCTGCGATGTATCATCACGATCCGTGATGGCCGGTGGCCGGCGGGAATGGCAGAGGCCGAGGTGCTGGAATGAGCAACGAGACTCTTGGCCTGATCCAGCTCGCCCTGCTGAGTCTGGCCATCTTCATTGGCTTCCCCACAGCCTTCACGCTCCTGGCCCTGGGTTTCGTGTTCGGGTACGTGGGTTTCGGCCACCTGGTGTTCGACATGATGGTCCAGCGCGCGTTCTTTGTGATGTCCAACGACGTGCTGATTTCCATCGTGCTCTTTGTGTTCATGGGCTATGTCGTAGAGCGGTCGGGGATACTCGACCGGCTCTTTCGTACCATCCTGGTGATCTCCGGTCCGCTGCGCGGCTCGCTTGCTCTCTCCACGGTCATCACGTGCACAATCTTTGCGATGGCCACCGGGATCATCGGGGCGTCAGTGACTATCATGGGATTGCTGGCGCTCCCGCCGATGTTAAAACTCAGGTACGATAAGCGGCTGGCAGCGGGGTCCATTGCGGCGGGAGGGACCCTGGGGATTCTCATCCCACCGAGCGTGTTGCTAATCCTCTACGCGGCCAACGCTGGCGAATCTATTGTCAGGCTCTACCTTGGGGCATTCATCCCGGGGTTCATTCTGGCGGCATTCTATATCATCTATATCCTGGTCGCGACGTGGCTGAAGCCGGAATCCGGCCCGCCACTGCCTCCCGAGGAGCGAAATTTCCCGCTGGGCGTGAAAGTGCGGATGTTCCTGACGGGCGTGGTGCCTATCGGCGCGTTGATCTCCACCGTGCTGGGATCCATAGCCTTCGGGTGGGCAACGCCGACGGAGGCCGCGGGATTTGGCGCACTCGGCGCTCTCGTTCTCACCGCGGCCTATCGGCGCTTGAACCTGGAGAACCTTAGGGACGCTGTCTACAAGTCCATTCGCACCTCGAGCATGGTCCTCACGCTCCTCGTGGGATCGGCCACGTTCTCGGGTGTATTCGCGCGCCTGGGCGGGTCCCGACTCATCGAGGAGTTTATCGTCGGCCTGAACCTCCCGGCCTGGGGGTTTGTCTGGCTGATGATGCTGATCATCTTTCTGCTGGGCTGGCCGCTGGAGTGGACCGAAATCATCATTATCTTCATGCCGCTGTTCTGGCCGATTGCTGCTCGGTACCACGTCGACCCGATCTGGCTAGGGATTCTGGTGGCGGTAAACCTGCAGACGGCATTCCTCAGCCCGCCTGTGGCGATGGCGGCTTTTTACATCAAAGGAGTCGCGCCGAAAGAGGTGCTGCTGTCGGAGATCTGGTGGGGGATGATGCCGTTCATGGGCCTGCAGGTCCTGGCGCTCGTCCTCGTCTTCTTTCTCCCCCAGCTGGCACTGTGGTTGCCCAATTTGGTGTTTGGACGTTAACCTCAACTACGCGAACAGGGCGAACAAAGCGAACACGGCGAACAGGCGAACGAAGAGGAACGACCGCAGTTGTTCGCCATGTTCCCTGTGTTCGCTTGTTCGCATATCATATTCCGACGGAGATCGACTTGACCTCCATATACTCCTCGATGCCCTGCTTCCCGCCCTCGCGCCCCAGCCCGCTTTCCTTGAACCCGCCGAACGGGATCTCGTGAGTGTAGCCGGTGGCGTCGTTCACCCCAACCATCCCGTACTCCAGGGCCTCCGCCACGCGGATGGCCCGGCGGAGGTCGCGCGTGTAGAAATACGCGGCCAGGCCGAAGGTGGTATTGTTGGACCGCTGAATGACCTCAGCCTCATCCTTGAACGTCATGAGTGGGGCGACCGGGCCGAAGATTTCTTCCTTCGCCACGGCCATCTCCTCGCGGACCTGCGTGAGGACCGTCGGGGCATAGTAGAGCCCCGTGCTGAATGCGCCGTTCCCCAGCCGGCGGCCACCCGCCGCGACCCGCGCGCCGTCTTTGACTGCGCCCTGCACCAGGGCGTCGACCTTTTCCAGGATCTCTGAGTTGATCAGCGGACCGATCTGCGCGCCCGGTTCAAATCCCGGCGCCACCTTCAGCTTGTTCACCCGCTCGACAAACATTGGGATGAACTTCTCGGCAATGCTCTCCTGTACGTACACCCGGTTCGCGCAAATACACGACTGACCGGCCACGCGCAGGAACTTGATCGCCACTCCGCCGTCGGCGGCCGGGGCGAGATCCGCGTCGTCGAAGACGATGAACGGGGCGTTTCCGCCCAACTCAAATGAGACGCGCTTGAGCTGCGCGCTGGCCCCGGCCATGAGTCGCTTGCCGACCTCGGTGGATCCCGTGAAGGCGATCTTCCGCACGCCAGGATGGTCCAGAAACACCTGGCCGATCACGCTGCTGCTCTTGCCGGTGACCACATTGAACACGCCGGCCGGCAGCCCGGCTTCTGCGCAGATGCGGGCGAGGGCGAGCGCGGTCAGCGGCGTGGCGCTGGCGGGCTTCAGGACCACGGCGCAGCCGGCCGCAAGGGCCGGGGCGATCTTGCGCGTGACCATGGTGGCCGGGAAATTCCACGGCGTGATCGCAGCGACCACGCCAATGGGCTGCCGCATCACCCACAGCCGCTTCCCGGGCACGGGCGGTGGGACGATTTCGCCGTAGGCGCGGCGGGCCTCCTCCGCGAACCAGCTGAAGTAGCCGGTCGCAAACGCGACCTCCCGCTTGGCTTCTTCAAACGGCTTGCCGTTCTCTTCGGTGACCAGCCTGGCCAGTTCGTCGCGCCGCTCGGTCAGCAGCTCGTAGACGCGCCGCAAGATCTTCCCGCGTTCCAGCGCCGGTGTCGCCGCCCACTTCGGGAAGGCCTTCGCGGCTTCGTCACACGCCTTCCACACGTCGTCGCGGCCCGCATCGGGCAGGTCGGCCAGCGGTTCGCCTGTGGCGGGATTGGTGACGCGCATCGTTTTGCCGCCCGCCGCGCCGATCCATGCCCCACCCACGTACATCCTCGACCGCTCACCGACGACACTCATACCGCTCACTCCTCGGAGATTCAGGGTGTTCCGAATAGTTCGTGCTGTGGTGCGGGCTACCCTACTTGATCTACGCAATCTTCGCAATCTACACAATCTACGCAATCGGGGACTCGATGGCATCCGTGCCCCTCGTGCGGCAACCATAGCTTACAGTGACCATAGATTGCGCAGATCGCGCAGATTGCGCAGATTGCTATAATTATCGAGTGGCATCCGGCGTCGGACGATTTCAGGTGATGGCGACCCTCCAGGCGGCGCGGGCGAAGACACTGGGTCTTCCCACGGCCAGCGCCAAGTCGTGGGGGCTCAACCGCGCCATCTACTATGCCGCCGCCAAGCGCGGCTTCAAAGGCGGCAAGGGCCCCGCGAAGCCAAAGAAGTACACAGCCTCCTTCGGGGAGTTTCATCTCGGCGACGACAAGGCGTACAAGGTCACGGCTGCCGGGAGCACGCTGTTTACGATCGGCGGAGAGGTGCAGCGGCCGGAAGATTTCCGCCGGCAGATCGAGCAGCGATTCGTGGGGACATTCAAAGACGCGTGGGCTGAGGCGTTGCGGATCGTTGGGGTGTTCTCGAAGCCGGTGTTGGAGTCGCAGCAGCAGTTCTACATGCAGGTGTACCGCCCACGCCGGGATGTGTTGGCCGCGAAATGGACGGAGCGGACGGCGCAAACGAAAGTCAGCAGTCAGCAGTAGGCAGTCTGCGGTCCCACA
>VBAP01000088.1 GCA_005882335.1 Candidatus Segetimicrobium genomatis | reverse complement strand
TCCTCAACCAGCTGAATAACGAGAAGGTCAACGTGCTGACGGTGGAAGACCCGGTGGAGTACCAGATCGCGGGGATCACCCAGATGCAGGTGAACGTGCGCGCGGGGGTGACGTTTCCGTCCTCCCTGCGGCACTTCCTGCGCCAGGACCCCGACATCATCATGGTGGGCGAGGTGCGCGATCAGGAGACGGCGCAGATCGCCATCCAGGCGGCGCTGACCGGGCACCTGGTGCTGAGCACGCTGCACACCAACGACGCGCCGGGGGCGATCACGCGGCTGCTGGACATGGGGATCGAGCCGTACCTGGTGGCGTCGGCGCTGGAAGGGGTGGCGGCGCAGCGGCTGGTGCGGGTGCTGTGTCCCAAGTGCCGGGAGCCGGACCGGCATGGGGCGGAGGAGGTGCAGGCGCGGTTCGGGGCGCGGGCGCGGGAGGGGACGTATTACCTGGGGCGGGGGTGCGAGTTCTGCAACTACACGGGGTACCGGGGGCGGGTGGCGATCTTCGAGATTTCGGAGATGGACGATGAACTGCGGCACCTGGTGATCAACCGGGCGCCGCACCACACGCTGAAGGAGCAGGCGGTGGGGGCAGGGATGATGACGCTGCTCGAGGACGGACTGGAGAAGGCGGCGGCGGGGTTGACGTCGCTGGCCGAAGTCTGGCGCGTGGTGAACGTGGAGCGGGCAAACGATCCAACTGACGCAGTCGAGCGGTCAAGCAGTCAGGTAGTCGCGGAGTCAGCAGTCGGGCAGTCGAGCGATCAGGCGGTCGCGGAAGATGACCAGTCTGAACGCCTAGCAGAGGTGCCGCGACCGCGCGACGGCGCGACTGCGCGACCGCGTTAGTCGGCTTTCAAAAGGTGGGCGGGGCCTGGTCCGTGTCCCCCCCGGATCCGGCGCGGGATCCCCCTCGGTGCGGTGGACAGGCGGGTCCCGCCTCCTTCTATGGATCTTCTATCGTTTTGATCTTGACCCCGAAGGTGATTAGCGGAGATACTTAGGTTTACCCCCCCTAGCAAAATGGATTGAACACATTGTCGGCAGGAGGACTGGGCATGTTCCGGCCTCGAGCGGTATCGGCTCTGCTTGTTGTCCTCCTCGTCGGGACCGCCAGTGCGTTTGCGCAAACCGCCGGCACCTCGTTTCCGGCGGACGAACCCCCCGGCCTGTGGTTTGTCGAGTTGTCGAACGCCCCGCTGGCGGATGTCGATGCGGTGTTCACGTCTGCCCAACGGGCGAACTACCAGAAGATACTGAAGACTGAGAAGGATGCGCTCCGCAATGCGGCGCGCGCGGCGGCGATTCAGTTCGTCGAGCGCCGGTCGTTTGATCTTCTCTGGAATGGCCTGTCCGTTGAGGCAACCCCAAGAAACCTGAACCGCCTCATCGGCCTTCCGGGCGTCAAGGCAATCTATCCCGTGCTGGCCGTGAGTGTCCCAGAGGCGCAGGTGACGGCGGATCCCGAACTTGCGACGGCTGTGGTCATGACGGGAGCCGATGTGGTCCACAGCGAGTTGGGGTACACGGGTAGGGGGATCAGAGTTGCCGTGCTGGATACGGGCGTGGATTTTGATCACCCTGATCTCGGTGGATGCTTCGGACCTGGTTGCCGGGTGGAAGTCGGGTATGACTTTGTCGGGGATGCGTTTAACTTCTCCGATCCCACCGCCAATACCCCCCATCCAGATCCGATCCCTGACGACTGCAACGGGCACGGCACGCACGTCGCCGGGATCATCGGCGCCAATGGAGCGGTGACGGGCGTGGCGCCGGAGGTGACGTTCGGCGCATATCGCGTGTTCGGTTGCCGCGGCGACACCAGCACCGAAATTCTCCTTACGGCGATGGAGCGGATACTTGCGGACGGCGCCGACGTGCTCAACATCAGCGTGGGAGAACCGTTTGAGTGGCCGCAGTATCCGACCGCGCAAGCTGCGGACCGGTTGGTTAACAAACGTATCGTGGTCGTCGCCTCTTTCGGCAACAACGGTGGCGATGGGACGTACTCGGCGAGTGCGCCGGCCGTCGGCAGCAAGGTCATTGGCGTGGCCAGCTTCGACAACACAAGCATCAACGTGTCGAAGTTTACGATTTCAGCCGACGACCGGGCAGTTGGGTACATCCCGGCGACCGGCGCGCCTCCTTCCCCACTCTCAGGGAGTTCCCCGATGGCTCGCACCGGGACTTCGACGAGTACTGCGGACGCGTGCCAGCCGCTGACCACTGACCTGACCGGGCGGGTCGTCCTGATCCGCCGTGGGACATGTACCTTCAACGTCAAGGTGGTGAACGCCCAGAGCGCCGGCGCGGAGGGAGTTGTCCTGTACAACAACACCACCGGCCTCATCAATCCCAACGTGACAGGTACGGGTCCAAATGCGGTGCACATTCCCGTAGTGGCCATCTCGCAGGCGGACGGGATCGTGATCAACGACCGACTGACGACCGGACCGGTCTCGATGACATGGACCGACGGATACGTTTCGGTGCCCAACCCAACAGGAGGCCACATCTCGTCGTTCAGCTCGTACGCGATGGCGCCAGATCTGACCCTTAAACCGGACATCGGCGCGCCCGGTGGGCTGATCCGCTCGACCTATCCGTTGCAACTCGGTGGATATGCAATCCTCAGCGGCACGTCGATGGCATCCCCGCATGTGGCCGGCGCCGTCGCATTGCTGCTGCAGGCGAGACCGCGGGTTGCGCCCCAGCAGGTGCGCACACTCCTGCAGAACAGTGCGGACCCGCAGCCCCGGGGAGGTTTGCCCGCTGGCTTGGACCACGTGCACCGGCAGGGCGCGGGTTTGCTGAAGATCGATAGAGCCATTCTGGCCACGAGCAAAGTGGATCCGGGCAAGCTGTCACTGGGCGAAGTGATGGGGCCGGTCACTCGGGCGTTGTCGATCGAGAACACGACCGCATCGGCGGTGACGTACGACCTCTCCCACGAGCCGGCCCTGGCGACCATTGGATCGACGCGGTCACCGGTTCCCACGGTCGCCGATTCACTTGTGACGTTCAGTGCATCCAGCGTCACCCTTCTGGCCAAGAGCAAAGGGTCCGTTCAAGTGACGATTATTCCGAGTCCATTACTGCCGGACACAAGTCTGTTTGGTGGCTACATCAAATTGACCGCGAGCAATGGCCAGGTGTTTCGTGTTCCCTACGCCGGGTTCAAAGGCAACTATCAGTCTCTACAGGCGCTGGCGCCCACATCGGCAGGCTTCCCCTGGCTGGCCACGCGGGTGGCTGCGACAACCACCGGGCCGCTCAGCGACTGGACGCGGCAGCCTGCCGGTGCGACGTACTCCATGAGCGGGGGTGACATCCCCTGGATCCTCGTCCACCTCGACCACCAGGTGCGCCGGCTCCGACTGGAGGTCTTCGACGCGGCGACAGGCCAGGCGTGGCACCGCGTGTTAGACCTCCCGTATGTATCGCGCAACATTGTCGCGCCGCCGTTCTTCGTAAATGCGTCCTTTTTCGCCTATTCGTGGGACGGGACGGCGGTCACCGGAAACAGGACGCACACGGCTCCGGACGGTCAGTATGTCGTGAAACTGTCTGTCCTGAAAGCGCTCGGCGATGCCGACAATCCGGCAGACTGGGAGACCTGGACGTCGCCTGTGGTCACGATCCGCCGCCCCGCGTTGGCGGTCTCGCCATAGGACGAACGGAAACCCACACAAGTGGTGGGGGGCCGACCGTCCCCTCTCGTATTGACGGTCCCTTCTCGTCCGTGTTAGAATCCCCAGGCACAAAGCGATGAAGGGGAAGAGTACGCCAGCCATCGCCACCTAGCGAGCCGGGCATTTGGTGTCAGTCCGGCGGCCGGTGACCGGCCGAAGATCCCCCCAGAGCTGCGAACTGAACGAGTGAATAGTGATTAGTGAATAGTGAAGAGTCTCTGATGGCCGAGTTCCGCTCTGGCTATTCACTATTCACCATTCACTATTCACTTCAGTAGGTTCCGCCGGAGTCTCCCCCGTAACCGGGAGGACGGAATCGGACGTCTGCGTCCCGTTCCGGTCGAGCGCCGCATGCGGCGATGCAAACGGTCTTCGCCGGATCCGGCAGGTGGGTGGTACCGCGGGTGGATGCGCCCGTCCCAAACAAGGACGGGCATTACTTTTTTTGGACGCGCGCGGCCTTTGACGTCTGCGAGTCATAGACGCGAAAGACGAATAGAGGGCGATGGCCATACCGACGTTCAGACCTGTCTCCTCTAAAGTTGATTTCCCCGCCATGGAACGGGAGATCCTGGCCTGGTGGCAGGCACAGGGCATCCTGACCAAGTACCTGCGCCGCAACGAACGATTGGCGCGGCGCTGGTCGTTCCTGGATGGCCCGATCACTGCCAACAACCCCATGGGGGTGCATCATGCCTGGGGGCGCACCTACAAAGACCTGTTCCAGCGTTACCGGACCATGCGCGGGTTCCGCCAGCGCTATCAGAATGGCTACGATTGTCAGGGCCTGTGGGTGGAGGTGAACGTCGAGCGCGATCTGGGCTTCCGCAGCAAGCGTGACATCGAGACGTTCGGCATCGGGCCGTTTGTGAATCTCTGCAAAGAGCGCGTGCTGACGTACGCCGCGCAGATCACCGAGCAATCTATCCGTCTGGGCATGTGGATGGACTGGGAGGATCCCGCCATGCTGCGCCGGCTGGCCCAAGAGCTGCGGACCGATCCAACCCGGCGCATCACCGTGCAGGGTCGGGCCGGCCCCGTGACAGCCACCGCCGAACAACTCGTGGGGCAGCTGGGATCAACCCAGCTCGGCGGCTCGTACTTCACCTTCTCCGATGAGAACAACTACGAGATCTGGGCGTTCCTGAAGAAATGCTGGGAGCGCGGCATGGTCTATAAAGGGCACGACGTAATGCCCTGGTGTCCACGCTGCTCCACAGGCATCAGTGAGCACGAGATCGTCACAGAGGGGTACCAGGAGATCACCCACCCGGGGGTCTTCCTCCGCTTCCCGCTCGCCGACCGCGCGAACCGATCGCTGCTGGTCTGGACGACCACGCCGTGGACGCTCACCAGCAACGTTGCGGCGGCCGTGCATCCGGACCTCACCTACGCCATCGTGCGGCAGGGACGAGAAGAACTGGTGCTGGCTGAAGGCACGCTCGGCGTATTGCAGGGAGACTACACGGTCGTTGAGCGCGTGCCCGGCAGCCAGCTGGTCGGGTTGCGGTATCGCGGTCCGTTTGATGACCTGCCCCCCCAGCGCGGGATCGAACATCGGGTGATTCCCTGGAAGGATGTCGGGGCGGAGGAAGGCACCGGTGTCGTGCACATCGCACCAGGGTGCGGTGCCGAAGACTTTGCGCTGAGCAGGGAGCACGGACTGCCGGTGATCGCACCGATCGACGAGTTTGGTGTGTTCACGAAAGGTTTCGATGGGCTGGTCGGCAAGCGGACCGGTGAGGCGGCGGAGCCGATCATCGAGCACCTGCGTACGACCGGCCGGTTGTACAAGGTCGAGCCATACAGGCACCGCTATCCGGTGTGCTGGCGCTGCGACACCGAACTCGTGTTCCGGCTGGTGGACGAGTGGTTCATTGCCATGGATCCGGTGCGCGAGCAGCTGATGCGCGTGACACAGCGCATCCGATGGATCCCGGCGTTCGGCTTGGAGCGCGAGCTGGACTGGCTGCGCAACATGCACGACTGGATGATCAGCAAGAAGCGATACTGGGGCTTGGCGCTCCCGATTTACGAGTGCGCGAAATGCGGCCACGTGGACGTCATCGGATCGGCGGAGGAACTGCGGGCGCGCGCGGTGGAGGGGTGGCAGGACTTCGATGGTCACTCGCCTCACCGGCCGTGGATCGACGCGGTGAAAATCCGGTGCAGCAAGTGCGGGGATGTCGTCTCGCGCATCGCGGACGTCGGCAACCCCTGGCTGGACGCCGGCATCGTGTCGTTCTCCACCCTGGGGTTCCGGACGCACCCGGACGTCTGGCAGCAGTGGTACCCCGCGGATTTTATCACCGAGAGTTTCCCCGGCCAGTACCGGAACTGGTTCTACTCGCTGCTGGTGATGGCCACTGTGCTGGACGGGCGCGAGCCGTTCCGCACCTGCCTGGGGTACGCGTTGGTGCGCGATGAGCACGGCGAGGACATGCACAAGAGCAAGGGCAACGCCATCGAATTCAACGAGGCCGCCGATCGCGCCGGCGTGGACGTGATGCGCTGGGCCTACTGCGTCCAGAACCCGGCCACAAATTTGAACTTCGGCTACGGGCTGCTGGACGACGTCCGGCGGCGGTTTGTGATCCCGCTGTGGAACGTGGTGGCCTTCTTCGTCACGTATGCCAACCTGGAGGGGTTTGACTTCAGATCATTGATGCGCACACGGCCGGCGCTGGGGACCCTGGACCGGTGGCTGCTCTCTCGCGTGAACCGACTGGCGGCCGCCGTGCGGGACCGCATGGATGACTATGATCCCACAGGCGCCAGCCGGCCGGTGGAGGCGTTTGTGGACGACCTCTCCAACTGGTATGTGCGGCGCAGCCGGCGGCGGTTTTGGAAGAGCGAGGATGACAGCGACAAACGCGCCGCGTACTACACCTTGTACCATGCCGTGCGCACCTTGACGTTCGTGCTGGCGCCGTTTCTCCCGTTTCTGTCCGAGCGGATCTACCAGGATGTGGTGCGGCCGGTGGAGCCGGACGCGCCGGAGAGCGTGCATCTATGCGACTTCTCCTCTCCGGAAGGCGCCCTGATGGACGACTCATTGGATGCGCTGATGGATGGGGTGAGGACCCTCGTCGCTCTCGGTCGGGCGGCCCGGGGCCGCGCACGGATCAAGGTCCGCCAACCCCTCCCGGCGGTCTTGCTGGTGACCCGGCACCGCGCCCTGCGCGACCGCCAGGAACTGCTGGAGCAACTTGCCGACGAGCTGAACGTGAAGTCGGTGCGTTTCGTCGATGATCCCAGCCGCTACGTCTCGTTTGAGATCAAGGTCCGCTTCGACCTGCTGGGGCCACGCCTGGGCGCGCGTGTCCAGGACGTGGCCCGCGCGGTGCAGTCCCTGGATCCGGCCACCGTCTTGCGTACGCTGGAGCGGGACGGCCGGCTCAGCGTTGGGGTCAATGGCGAGGAGATCGTCCTGTCTCGAGATGAGATTCTGGCCCGGATGCACGAAACACGGGGCTATGCGGCGGAGGGGCAGGGCGGCGAGTTTGCCGTGCTCGAGACCACGTTGACCCCGGAGCTGGTGCTGGAGGGCCAGGCTCGGGAACTCGTCCACCAGATCCAGAACCTCCGCAGGGAGGTGGGGCTGGCCGTGGTCGACCGCATCGCGCTGTTCCATGATGGAGGCCTGGAGCCGATCCTACACGCACATCGGGCATATATTGAGCGGGAGACGCTGGCCGTGGAGGTGCGGGCCGATCCCGGCCGAGCCCAGCATACCCTGCAGCTGGATGGACGGCAGGTACGGATCGGGATCACGAAAGTTGTGCGCCATGGATAGCGGGAGATCCTAGACGAGATTGCGAATTGCGGTTTCGAATTGATACCAGACTGCAGAACGCAGAGCGCAGAGCGCAGACTGCCTGGTAGCGGCTTTCTGCGTTCTGCCTTCTGCCATCCGCGTTCTGACGTTGATCGGAGCAGACTATGTCGCAGAAAGTGATTGGCGTGCTGGGCGGCCTGGGCCCGTGGGCCACGCTCGATTTTTTTGAGAAGATCTTGCGTCTCACCCCCGCGAAGGCGGACCAGGACCATTTTCGCATCATCATCGATAACAATCCCAAGATCCCCGATCGGTCGCCCGCCATCCTCGGCGAGGGGGAAGATCCCACGCCGGGATTGGTGGCGACCGCGCTGAACCTCCAGCAGGCCGGCGCAGACTTTCTCGTCATCCCGTGCAACACGGCGCACTTCTTCTACGACCGCATAGTGGCGGCAGTGTCCATTCCGGTGCTCCACATCATGGACGAAGTTGCCGCAGCAGCCCGCGACGCCGTGCGTGACGTACGGGTGCTGGGTGTCCTCGCCACCGAGGCCACGATGGCGTCCGGTCTCTACCATCGGGCCTGCGGGCGGTTGGGCATCGAGGTCATCGGTCCGGATTCGGCAGGGCAGCGGGTCGTCAATCGCGCCATCTATGGAGTGAAGGCGGGACAGATGGGTCCGGACGTGACTCGGACCCTGGTGCAGGTCTCCGACCAGCTGCTGGCGCAAGGCGCTCAGGCGCTCGTGCTCGGATGCACGGAGCTCCCGTATGTCTTGAAGCCTCATGATCTCCGCGTCCCGCTCCTGGATTCGAACCTTGTCCTCGCTCGCGCGGCATTGCGCCTCGCAACAGGCGTGCCGCAACACGCATCGACCCGCCGATAGCCGCACTTCCACCTCTTTGCCCCGTACCACCCCGGCCGGCACGCCCAGGTATGCTCAGAACGGTGGAATAATCAGGTTTGGTACGGGGTTGTCCCATGCGAAACTGACCGGCGCTATGAGCGTGGCCGGACCGGCATGGCAAAATCAGGTTTCGTACGGGGCTTGCCAATAGGAGGGTCATCGGATACACTACCGACAGCCGAGCGGCAAACGTACGTGTGTGCGGCATTGTGACCCATCCACGCCGATGTGCAGCGGCAGGGATCAGGAGGATCGTGCATGGCACCAAAGACGATGAAATCTCGAACGAAATCTCCTTCACGCCTTCGTCCTCGACTTCGGTCCGAGCAAGCGACGGTCCGCAAGGCCGGCTCCAAAGTGGCCCGGCCCATCCCGGTGAACAAGACGGCGAAGGCGCCATTTCGGGGCAAGCCCCTCAGCCGCCGCGAGGTCTCCGAGCTCAGGAAGATGCTGGAGCAGGAGCGGGACCGGCTGATGACCGAGCTCGAGGTGATGGAAGAGCATGCCCCCGAGGTCGAAGAGCAGGTGGGGATGGACATCGGGGGCGGCTATGATGAGGACCTGGCCGACGTGGCCAGCAGCACCTTTGAGCGCGAGAAGAGCGTGGCACTGGAGTCCAGCGTGCAGCACACGCTGACCCAGGTCGAGGAAGCGTTGCAGCGCATTGAAGATGGGACCTATGGCCGCTGCCTGCGCTGCGGCAACGCCATCGACTTTGCGCGTCTCAAAGTCCTCCCATACGCGACGCTGTGCATTCGGTGCAAAGAGCTGGAGGAAAAATCGTCCCGCTGAAACACGTGCTGTCGTCGTCACCGGGCTCCCGCGCAGGAATCGTCATCCTGATGACCAGTGTGGTCGCCATCGACCAGGCCCTGAAGGCGTTGATCATCAGGGCGCTGCCGTTGGGAAGCAGCATTGCCCTGCTGCCTGCCGTCCTCGGCCTCACGCACGTCCACAACCCCGGCGTCGCATTCAGCCTGCTCCCGCAGGTGCCGGCGTTCGTGCCCGCAGTGATCGTCTTGACCCTGCTGTTTTTGCTCTTCTACAATGAGGCACAGTGGACGCGGGCTCCGCAGGTGCAGCGCGCCCTGGCATTGCTCGCCGGCGGAGCGGCTGGGAACCTGATCGACCGGGTGCGCCTGGGCGCGGTCATCGACTACATCGACCTGCGCATCTGGCCGGTCTTCAACCTGGCCGACATTGCTGTGACGGCTGGGGCGGCGTTGTTGATCATCTCGCTGGCGACTCGAACCGAAGCTACACCGCAGACCCGGGGTGATCGATGAAACCGATCTTGTTCCAGATCGGGCCGTTTCCCATCTCGTCGTTTGGGTTGTTCTTGCTGCTGGCCTTTGTCGTGAGCATCGCCTTGGCCCGCCGGCGCGCCGCCCCGCTGGGGATCGATCCTTCGCAGATGCTGGATATTGCGTTGTATATGATCATCGGCGGCATCGTGGTCGGCCGCCTGGGCTACGTGGTGGCCAACCTGCCCACCTTTGCGCAAGAACCAGTGCGGATCGTCACCATCTGGCAGGATTCGGGCCTCGTATTTTACGGTGCGGTGGTCGGCGGCGGGGCGGTGGCCGTGCTGTACGCGCGCAGCCGGCAGATTCCGCTCCGTCGATTCCTCGATGTGTTCGCTCCGCCGCTCGCCGCGGGCTACGCCGTGGCGATGATCGGGGCGCTGCTGCACGGGCTCTACCTCGGCCGGCCGACCACGGTGCCGTGGGCGGTGCAGATGGTGTTTGAGCAGCGGCATCCCGTGCCGATGTACCTCCTCATTGCCTCAGTCGGGACGTACATCGTGCTGCGCGTCCAGGAGCATCGGGCGATGGGTGCCGGTACGTTGTTCTTCCTGTGGCTGGCGTTGCATGCCGTGACCCGATTTGCGGTGGAGTTCTTTGTGGAGAGCCCGGCTGTTGTGGGGCCACTGACGCTGGCTCAGGCCACAAACGTCCTGGCCGCTGCGGTCGGCATCGCCGGCCTGATGGTCGTCGGCCGGCCTCAGCCGGAGCCCGTGCCACAGAATCCCACCGGCTGACGAGACACGGGTACCAGGGGACCAGGGGACCAGGGTACCAGGCAGGCGGGCAACTTGGTACCTTGGATCCTTGGTCGCCTGCGCTCTCCGCCGATGACTGAGCATCACATTTATTTCGTCGACGCGGCGCACGAGGGTGCCCGGCTCGACGCCTTCCTGACTGCGCATCTACGTGCCCACTCCCGTTCCCGCATCAAAGCATTCATCGAAGCCGGCCACGTCACAGTCGATGGGACCGCGGCCAAACCCGCGCTGCGCCTCCGGCGGGGACAACGCGTCGAGGTTGTGGTGCCCCCTTCGCCGCCCTCCACGGTCACACCCGAAGAGATTCCATTTCCAGTTGTGTTCGAGGATGAACACCTGCTGGTGATCAACAAGCCCCCGGATCTCACCGTCCATCCCGGGGCGGGGCGCGCGTCAGGCACCCTGGTGAACGCCGTCCTGGCCCGGGTGCCGGGCCTGGCCGGAGTCGGCAGCAGGCAGCGGCCTGGGATCGTCCACCGATTGGACAAAGATACCTCAGGCCTGCTGGTCGTGGCCAAGACGCCCGCGGCATATGCCTCCCTGCAACCTCAGGTGGCGCGGCGAACCATGAGCCGAATGTACCTGGCATTGGTGCATGGGGTCCTGCCGCGCGAAGAAGACACGATCGACGCGCCGATCGGCCGGCACCCGCGGCATCGTACGCGCATGGCGGTCGCGCCCCGCGGTCGCGAGGCGATCACCCGGTACCGGGTCCTGGAGCGCTTTGCGCGCTACACGCTGGTGGAAGCTCAGCTCATCACCGGGCGCACCCACCAGATCCGGGTCCACTTCGCACACATTGGGCATCCCGTCGCGGGGGATCCTGTCTACGCCGGGAGGCCGGACGAGCTCGGCGTGGGTCGCCAGGCGCTCCACGCATATCGCCTGAGGTTTGTCCATCCCGCCATCGGGAAGGAAATGGTGTTTGAGGCGCCGCCGCCCGCAGACTTCACGGTGGCAGTCGAACGGGCCAGGGCGCAGGGGCCGGCGCAGGACCGCCGAAAGGGGCGGCACAGATGACGGTACCGGTGATGCGAGAAAAGGCGCGCGTCATGGATGCCGATGCCATCCGCCGGGCCCTGGTACGCATGGCGCACGAGATCCTCGAGAGGAATATGAGCGCCGAGCATCTGGCGATGGCGGGGGTGCCCACGCGCGGGGTGCCGCTGGCCCACCGGCTGGCCGGCATCATCACCGGCATCGAGCACGTGCAGGTGCCGGTGGGGACACTCGACATCGCGCACTACCGCGACGACCGGCCCAGTCGTGCGGCACCGACCGTGCGCCCGGCGCCGTTCGACGTGGCCGGCAAGGTGGTCATCTTGATCGATGATGTGTTGTACACAGGGCGAACCGTGCGGGCGGCGCTGGACGCGCTCATTGATCTCGGCCGGCCGGGCGGCATTCAACTCGCCGTGCTCATTGATCGCGGGCACCGCGAACTGCCAATCCGCCCGGATTACGTGGGAAAGAACCTCCCGACCTCGTCGCGTGAACACGTGGCAGTGCGGCTGGAGGAGACCGACGGGAAGGATGAGGTCGTGATTGAGGAGCCCACTGACGGGAACGCGGGATCGCGGGATCGCGGGAATGCGACGCCGGAGATGTAATGCATCGCGCCCTACCGCGTTCCCCCGCTCCGCCCCGAGCCGGCGGGGCCGGCGTGGGGGTTCCCCTGTTCCCGCGGCCCCGGTAGTTCGGGTTTCACATACACGGTCCGCTCGCGCGCATAGGTGACCAGCCCCGGCTTCGCCCCTCTCGGTTTGCGCACATACCGCCGGCGCGTGTAGTCGACTGCCGTCTGAGCTGCGCCCCGCGCCTTGCTGAAGTAGGCAGCGATGGCCGCCGCCTGCTGGATCGTTTCTTCGGAAGGGTTCGCGGCGCCGCTCTTGAGAATCGCGTGGGCACCAGGGGTGCCGCGGGCGTGCAACCAGATGTCATCTGGCGAAGCGACCTTAAAGGTGAGGACGTCGTTTTCGTGGTTGGTCCGCCCGACCAGCACGGTCGTCGTCCCGTCGGCGAGGACGAACCGCCTTGGGCCGGGAGTTGCAGACGGGCGCGCGGGCGTTTTGCGGGCACGGACGTACCCTTCATCGGCCAGCTCGCGGCGCAGGTCGAAGAGATCGTCACTCGACAAGGCCTGTTCGATCAGTGCGCGTGCAGATTCCAGGTACGCGCGTTCGTCGGCAGCAGCTCGTAAGCGCGCCTCTAGCGCCGGCCGGGCCGACCGCACACGTCCGTAGCGCTTGAACAGCCGTTGGGCATTCTCAACCGCTGACAGGGTGGGGTCGAGATCAATCGTCACCGGCGCGCCGTCGAATCCCGGCAGCGTGACGTGTGGCACTCTCGGCGGGATCTGGGACGCATAGGCCAGCAGGAGTTCTCCATGCTGTCGCAGCTTCCCGGTCCGTTCCGCCTCTTCGACGGCGCGCTGTACCTCAGCCGCGGTCCGTTCGACTCGCTCCAGCGCCGCGCGTATCGCCGCCAGCAGAGCCGCGCGTTCCTCCTCGATACGCGCAGCAGCTCCAAACTGGCCGAGCACCATCTCCACCGCTTCGCTCATGCTGGAGGTGGGTGCCGACCGCAGCCCCGCCAGGGATTTGAACGGGAACGGGGCGAACCCGACCGGCGCGCTGCCGTCATAGTAGAGGACCGGGGCAAACGCGTCGCGTGCGACGATGGCCACAACTTCCTGCAGCGTCTCCCACAGTCGGGCTGCCGCGCCCGCCTGACCGCGCGACGGTGCTTCTGGGTTCAGCCCCGCCCGCACGACGATTTCCGCCGCCAGGGGCGGACTCAGTCCCAGGACCGACGCCACCAGGCGCTTGGCCAGCGGTTCGTCCGAAGACGATAACATCGCGGCCAGCGACTGCTCATCGAGACTGGCGGGGGAGGGCCGGTCCGCCGGCGGGGCGACGTACGGGCGACCGGGCAGGACTTCTCGCACCGATGATTTTTCACGCGGAACGGATTTCAGGCTCCCCGTGATGGTTCCGTCCTCGACCAAAATCAGATTGCTGTGCCGTCCCATGATCTCTACGATGAGATCGGCGCGGTCACGCACAGTCCGAAACGTCAGCGTGAGGATACGCTCAAATGACGTCTGTCGCACACCGGCCAGCGTGGCCGATTCGAGCCGGCTGCGCAGCACCTGCGCGAAGGACGATGGCCCGCCGCTCGCGGTTTTCGAGGCGAGGTGGATGCGCGCCCAACGGGGGTGAATCGAGCATAATACGGTGGCGCTGCCGGACGGGGCGCGGAGGTCGATGGCGATCTCGTCGGGGGCGGGCTGCGCCACCCGCACCGCCCGCGACCCCACCAGCGCGGCGACTTCCCGGGCCACGGCGGCGAGGACCACGCTGTCGAATGATGTCAACAGGCGAGCCACGCTCGTTCCCTCTTCCCTCTTCCCTCTTCCCTCTTCCTTCTGAACAGGAGACCCCTTTCACCAACAAGAATCACGTTGCAACATGATTCGGAGCATGACGGGATATGGCAGCGCGGAGATGCTGACGCCGGCGCGTCGGTTCACCGTGGAGATGCGGTCTGTGAATCACCGCTTCAGCGAGATTCTGGTGCGGCTGCCCCGCGATCTGTCTGCGCTGGAAGATCGCGTCCGCGCCCTCGTGCAGTCGCGTGTGTTGCGGGGTCGCGTGGAGGTTACTATAATGAGGGAAGAGCGCGGAGCGCGGCCCAAGACTGTACGGTCTGATACGGACCTCGCGCGCGCGTACGCCCAGGCGTTGCGGGAGTTGGCCGACGTCCTGGGCGTTGCTGGTGAAATAGGCCTCTCGCACATCGTCTCCCTCCCTGACGTGGTGAAAGTGGAGGAGGTACGCGAAGATGTGGAGGCGCTGTGGCCGGATCTGAGCCGCGCGGTGGGAGAAGCCGTGGTCGCGCTCGTCGGGATGCGAGAGGCGGAAGGCCGCCGGCTGGCCGCGGATCTCCTCACACGGCTGGATCATGTGGAGGGGTTTACCCGCGTGATCGAAGGACGCGCCCGCGTCGCCGCGGCGGAGTATGCACAGCGGCTGCGCCAGCGGGTGGCAGAGTTACTCCGTGAGGTTCCGGTTGATGAGGCCCGGCTGGCCACGGAGATTGTGATCTTTGCGGAGCGCGTAGACGTCAGCGAAGAAGTGACCCGTCTGCGCAGCCACCTGGCGCAGTTCCGGGAGGACGTCACCAACGCCGCCGGAGCCGTGGGGCGTCGGCTGGAGTTTGTCCTTCAGGAGATGGGCCGCGAGGCGAACACGATCGGCTCCAAGGCGAGCGATCTCGAGATCACCCGTGCGGTGATCGGGGTGAAGGGCGAACTGGAGAGCCTGCGCGAACAAGTGCAGAACGTGGAATAGGCATGAAGGACGCCCTCGAGGATCCCCGGCTCATCAATATCGGGTTCGGCAACATCGTTGCAGCCCACCGGATCATTGCCATCGTGGCGCCTGACTCCGCGCCCATCAAGCGCATTATCCAGGAGGCAAGAGACAAAGGCGCCCTCATCGATGCCACGTATGGGCGTCGCACCCGGGCGGTCGTCATCACCGACAGCGGTCATGTTCTACTCTCGGCTGTGCAACCCGAGACGGTGGCGCACCGCTTTACGACCAGAGATGAAGAAGGGGAGCCACCACAGTGACCGGCGCCGGTCCGGTCATGACCAGTGACTCAACCATGGCGGCTTACTCTGACCCCCTCACCCTTCATCCCTCTCCAACACGCCAGGAAGGGGAGCACGGCATTGCGCGTAACCCCTCACCCTTTATCCCTCTCCCCACCGGGGCGAGGGGGATGCGGCTGGCGCCTGCCGGCGCCTCATCTGCGGAGAAGGGAACGAGGTTGGGCGCTGCCGCGCCCTCACTGACTTGATCATCGCCATCGCCGGACCCATCGGCGTGGGGAAGAGCACCGTGGCCCGCGGGCTGGCGGCGCGGTTGGGATACCGGTACATCTCCGGCGGGGAGGTCTTCCGCGACATCGCCCGCGCCCGGGGTATCTCGGTCACCGACGTGAACAAACTGGCCGAGCAGGATCCCACCCTGGATCGCGAGCTGGATGAGCGGCAGCGCGAGCTGGCCAAAGGCGGGAACTGCGTTGTGGAAAGCCGGCTCGCTGGCTGGATGGTGGAGGCGGATTTGAAGATCTGGCTCCGCGCGGCGGTGGACGTCCGCGCCGCCCGCGTGGCGCGGCGGGAAGGTCAGCCCCTCGAATCTGCCCGCGCGGAACTCGTCGAGCGGGAACGGAGCGAGTGGGCACGCTACGAGCGGCTCTACAACATCGACACGAACGATCTTTCTCCCTACCACCTCATCATCGACACCAGCTACTGGAACGCAGACGCGATCGCGGACACGCTGGCTGGGCTGGTTCGGTCGATGCAAGCACGGGACCAGGGACCGGGGACCCGGGACCAGGTCAAGGCGGAGAACGCCGGGGGACGCTGATGGTGAACCAGACTCGGCGGCTGGCAGGAAAGGTGGTCGTCGTGGGGGTGACCGGGGGGGTTGCGGCCTTCAAGGCGGCTCACGTCGTCACCGGGCTGCGCAAGCTCGACGCGGAGGTCCATGTGGTCATGACGTCGGCGGCCGCCCAGTTTGTCTCACCCCTGACCTTTCGTGCGCTGTCTCAGCACCCGGTGGTCACGGAGATGTGGGAGGCCCAGACTCCATATGATGAACCACACGTGGCGCTCGGGGAACGGGCCAACCTGCTGGCGGTCGTTCCGGCCACTGCCCATACTCTGGCCAAGCTGGCATTGGGACTGGCCGATGACGTGGTGTCGGCAACGGTACTGGCTACCCGGGCGCCAGTGCTGGTCGCCCCGGCGATGAGCGACACGATGTACGAACATGTCACCACCCAGGAGCATCTGCAGACTCTGCGCCGCCGCGGCGTGCGGATCATCGGCCCCGTCGTCGGCCGGCTGGCCTCGGGGAAGGAGGCGATCGGCCGCATGGCCGAGCCTGAGGCCATTATCGAGGAAATCCTGGCCGTTCTCGAGGCGAAGGATGGGAACGCGGGATCGGGAAACGCGGGAACGCGGCGGACAAGATAACTGTTGGTAATAGAGAATGTAAACCGGGACTGGAGTGCGATTGCACTCCCGTCCCGTGCGCTTTCCATGGGCGAATCACGAATCACTAGTCACGAGTCACGTTCCGGCGCGTTTGCCGAGGTTGCCCTCAACGTCCCCCTCCACGCCGGTGATCGTGTCTTTACGTTCGGAATTCCCCAGTCCCTGGAGCCTCGGATCTCCCTCGGCACTCCCGTCCGCGTTCCATTCGGCCGCCAAACCTCGCTAGGATTCGTCGTCCGGCTGGCCGAGCAGGTCGACCGGCGTGTTCGACTGATCGCCGCGGTGGAGGACCGTCTCCCTGTGCTGCCCGAAGACCTGGTCGCCCTGGCCTGGTGGATGGCCGGACACTACGTATGCACTGTCGGAGAGGCTGTGGCGGCCATGCTGCCGCCCTTTGCGGCTGCCTTGCGAAGAACACAGGTCGAGCCCATCGTTCTTGTGCAACCGCACGGCCCGGTCCCCGAGGCCTCCGCGCCGACCGGGGTGGTCGTTTACCTCAGTACGGATCCCCGGACTGTCGCGGTGGTGGGAGAGGATGCCCGGTTCGATGCCTACGCGGAAGCGTTGCGATGGGCCGTCGAGGGGAACCTCGGTGCGATCGTGCTGGTCCCTGAGATCTCTCAGGCAGAGCGGATGGCCGGGTGGGTGGCCAGGCATGTTCGCGTACAGGTCGCGCTGCTAACCGGGCACGTACCCGAGCAGCAGCGATGGGACTCCTGGCGGCGGATCCTCGCCGGCGAAGTCGGATTGGTGGTAGGGACACGGCTGGCAGTCTTCGCTCCGCTGCCCCGGTTGGGGTTGATTATCGTCGATCACGAGGAGGACACGGCGTACAAGGAAGAGCGTGAGCCGCGCTATCATGCGCGGCGGGTCGCTGAAGAGCGGGCTCGCGTCTGCGGCGCGTCCACGCTGTGGGGGACGCCAGCACCATCGCTGGAGGTGGTGCACGCGGCGCGGACGGGACGTGCTGCGGTTATCACCCTGGCGCCGGCGGCGCGGCCTGCGATTTCGGTGTCGGATGTGCGGGCAGAAGCGGGCCCGCTGGGCGGCCTGTTCGGACGGCGCCTCTACCAGGCCCTGGCGCGTGTCCTACCGCACGGGAGAGCGATCATATTTGTGCCCCGGCGCGGATACGCCGATTTCCTCCTGTGCCACGAGTGCGGCACGGTGCCGCGGTGTCCGCGGTGCGGCGTGGCGCTGACGTATCACGTGGAGCGTGCTGCCCCTTCCGGTAGCCGGTCTCTCGCTGCCGCGCGGGTAGAATTACGCTGCCATCTCTGTAACCATACCGAACCGGTTCCGCAGGTCTGCCCGCAATGTCAAGGCGCGCATCTGCGTCCGCACGGTATCGGGACTGAGCGCGTGGAGCAGGCGGCGCGAAAGCTGTTTCGATCCGCTGCCGTGATGCGCCTGGACGCCGAGGCGGCCCCCACCGAAGCTTCCCAGCTCCGGGTCTGGCAACAGTTCCAGCGGCGGGGCGGGATGCTGATCGGGACGCAACTGCTCATCAAGGGCGTGGGCCAGGTGCGCGCTGCCGTCGTGGGAGCGGTCGGCATCGATGCTGGCCTGAACCTTCCCGACTTCCGCGCGGCCGAGCGGGTGCACCAGGTGCTGACCCGCCTGCTGCGGCTGGCGGAGCAGGAGATGATCGTCCAGACCTTCTCCCCTACGCACCCCGCGCTGCTGGCGGTAGCCCGGGGGGACGCCGCGAAGTTCTGGGAGGGGGAACTGGCGGCCAGGGAACGCTTCGGGTACCCTCCGTTCCGGCCGCTGGTGAATCTCATCGTGACGGGTCCCCGTGAGAATGTCGTGCGCGAGCGGGCAGACCGGCTGGCGGACGAGCTCGCCGGAGCGGGAGAGGTGCTGGGGCCGTCGGCGGCGCCGATTGCGAAGGTCCGGGGACGGTACCGGTGGCAGCTCCTGGTCAAGGAGCATGAGGATGCGGCGCGCCGGCGCCTCGCGGCGCTGCTCACCACGTCGAAGCTTCCAAAGGATGTAAAGCTCACGGTGGATGTAGACCCGGTTGACCTACTCTAATCCGCTCAATCTAGGCGATCTGCGCAATCTATGCGATCGGCAGCCGGAGAGGAGGCAATCCGGGAGGATCACGAAGATTGCGAAGATGGCGTGGATTGCGTAGATTGAATAGTGTTGTGGAAATTATCACCGTGGACAGCCCCAAAGCAGGCGTGCTGCGGCGGAAAGCCAGGGCCGTTGGGCGCATCACTCCGCAGATCCAGCAGCTCATCGATGCCATGATCGAGGTGATGCACGAGGCCAATGGAGTCGGCCTGGCCGCGCCGCAGGTTGGCGCGAGCAAACGCGTGATCGTCGCTGAGGTGAGCGAGCGCCTGCACGTGCTCATTGATCCCAAGATCCTGAAGCGTGAAGGCGAGGAGATCGGGACCGAGGGCTGCCTGTCCATTCCCGGCATCATCGCAGATGTCCCGCGGGCCGCGCGGGTGAAAGTCAAGGCGAAGAACCGGAAAGGCAAGGGCATCACACTCGACGCGGACGGGCTGCTGGCCCGCGTGCTGCAACACGAAGTCGACCACCTCGATGGTGTACTGTTCCTCGATCGCGTC
Organism: Candidatus Segetimicrobium genomatis; assembly: GCA_005882335.1. Taxonomy (GTDB): domain Bacteria; phylum Sysuimicrobiota; class Sysuimicrobiia; order Sysuimicrobiales; family Kaftiobacteriaceae; genus Telluricultor. Next base: position 9,650 of record VBAP01000088.1, on the reverse strand, counting down.
GTCGACAAGTCAACGATCCGCGAGGTCGCGGCGTCAGCGGAGGTCGAGGCCGCCGTTCCGACGGCATGAGTCCGGGCCGCCTGCGAGCCATCTTCCTCGGCACTCCCGCTTTTGCGATCCCCTCGTTGCGCGCCGTGCTGGATGAAGTGGAGATGCTGGCGGTCGTGACCCAGCCGGATCGCCCCCGGGGCCGCGGCCGTCAGGTAACGCCCCCGCCGGTGGCCCAGGTCGCGCGCACGTTGGGCCTGCGGGTCATGCAGCCTACCAGGCTGAACGACCCCGCGGTGCTCGACGATCTGCGGGCCTTGCAGCCCGACGTCATCATTACGGTCGCCTACGGCAAGATCATTCCGCCGTCGATCCTCGCGCTGCCGCCGCTGGGGTGCATCAATGTGCATCCGTCCCTCCTCCCCAAGTACCGAGGCGCGTCGCCGATCCAGTCCGCGATCGCCGATGGCCAGCGGGAGACCGGCGTGACGATCATGTACCAGAGCGAAGCGTTGGATGCCGGCGACATCATCCTGCAGCGCCGGGTTCCGATTGAGCCGGACGACACCGCGCAGACGCTGGAGGCCAAACTCGCCGAGGTGGGCGCACAGACGTTGGTCGAGGCGCTGCGATTGATCGCCGACGGCAGGGCGCCACGGATCCCCCAGGACGCATCGGCGGCCACATACGTGAAGAAACTTACAAAAGAGGACGGACGCCTGGACTGGATCCGCCCCGCCCAGGCTCTGGCCAACCTCATCCGGGCTATGGATCCGTGGCCGTCGGCGTACACCCTGCACCGTGGCCGGCTGCTGAAGATCTGGAAGGGAACCGCGATCGAGAGTGTCAAGCCGGCCGCCCCATCCGGCACGGTTGTGGAAATCCGGCGTGGCGAGGGGTTTGTCGTTGCCGCGGGTGAAGGCGCGCTCCTGGTGACGGAGGTCCAGCCCGAGGGCCGCAGGCGGATGACAGCGGACGAATACGTACGAGGAAGCCACTTGCAGGCAGGGGAGCGCCTCAGAGAGGGAACCAACGGGATCGCGGGAACGCGGCAACGCGGGAAGGCGTAATGACATCGGACCCTTGCATGTTCCCGCGTTCCCCTGTTCCCGCGTTCCCGTTATAATGGGGTCGGAGGTGAACACGTCAATGCCATTTTTGTTCTACGATCCGACGTTTATCATCTTGATTCCAGGGTTCCTCCTGGCGCTGTTTGCGCAGTGGAAGGTCCAGTCGACCTTCAACTACTATTCGGGCATCCGTGCCAGCAATGGGTATACCGGTGCTCAAGTGGCGGCGGAACTCCTGCGGCGACAGGGGATCACCGACGTGACCATTGAGCAGGTTGGTGGCACGCTGGCGGACCACTATGATCCGCGTACGAAGAAACTGCGTCTGTCGCCTGACGTCTACGGGAGTGACTCGCTGGCGGCCGTGGGGGTCGCGGCGCACGAGACCGGCCACGCCCTGCAGCACCGTGATGGCTACGCACCTCTGGCGCTGCGGTCTGCGATCGTGCCTGCGGCCACGCTGGGCACCAACGCCGCCTGGATCCTGTTCATTCTCGGCATTGTCACCGGCGTGACGAGACTGATGGACGTGGGGATCGTCCTCTTTCTTGGCTATGTGGTGTTCTCGCTGGTCACACTGCCCGTCGAGTTGAACGCCAGTAACCGCGCCGTGGTCGTGCTGCAGGGGCAGGGGCTGGTGGCGCCGCAGGAGGCGGCAGGCGTGCGGTCGGTGCTCAACGCTGCTGCCCTGACATATGTCGCCGCCGCCGCGGTGGCTATCTTGAGTCTGCTGCGACTCGTGCTCATCCGCCAGTCTCGAAGAGATTGAGCCGCCCGTCGCCTGCGACAGCGCGGCGGCCTCCCGTTCTATCAGCCCGGGAGACCGCCGCGCTGGTGCTTTCTCGAGTGGAATCGGAGCGGGCGTTTGCCAACGTCCTCCTGCATCACCAGCTGACGGAGACTCACCTGCCGCCGGTCGACGCCGGTCTGGCCACGGAACTCGTCTACGGCACGCTGCGTCATCAGGCCAGAGTCGATTGGACGATCGCCGGCGCGCTGCGCTATGCGCTTGACGAGCTGCCTCCGCGCATCCGTGCCATCCTGCGGACGGCAGTGTATCAACTCCTGTTCCTGGAGCGTATCCCGGCGCGCGCCATCGTCCATGAAGCGGTGCACCTGGCCAGGCGGCACGGCCACGCTGGAACGGCGGCGTTGGTGAACGCGGTGCTCCGTCGTCTCGCCGATCAGGGTGAACGTCCTCTGCCGGCAGAGAACGATCCTGTCACTCGGATCGCCGTGGAGCACTCGCATCCAGGCTGGCTGGTCGATCGCTGGGTCCAGCGTTCCGGCATCGAAGACACCATCGCACTCTGCCGGGCCAATAACACGCCGCCACCAATCTACGCGCGCGTGAACCGGCTGCGGGCGTCGCCGGATGCGGTCATCGCCGACCTTGCTGCCTCCGGGGTGACCGCGAGGCCGACGCCGCTGGCCGAAGGGCTCCGCCTACAGGGTCCGTTTGAGGCCCGTCATCGCCTGGTGGAATCTGGAGCGCTGACTGTGCAAGATCTCGGCGCCATGGTTGTCGCGCACCTCCTCGACCCGCAGCCAGGGGAGACGATTATCGATGCGTGCGCCGCTCCCGGTGGGAAGACCACTCACATCGCGGAGCGCATGGCAGATCAAGGCCGTGTCATCGCCTGCGACATTCATCCGGGAAAGGCGCAGGCGATGCATCGCCGGCTGACTCACCTGGGGTTGCAGTCTGTGGAAGTAGTCGTGCAGGATGCCCGGAAGCTCGGCGAGACGCTGCCACAGGTGGCCGATCGCGTCCTGGTGGATGCCCCATGCACGGGACTGGGGGTATTGCGCCGACGGCCGGAGATCAAGTGGCGGGTGTACGCGGAGCACCTCCATGGGATGGCGGATCTACAGCGTGCGATTCTGGCAGGGGCCGCCGGCGCAGTCCGAGCCGGGGGTATGTTACTCTACAGCGTGTGCACGACCGAGCCGGAAGAAAGCGGGATGGTCGTGGACCAGTTTCTGGAGCACCACCGCGACTATGAACTCGATCCCACCCTGCGGCTGCCGGAAGGCCTGCCCGTTCTTCCGGCCGATCGACCCGGCATGGTGACTTTGTTGCCACACCGGCACGGCACCGATGGCTTTTTCATCGTCAGGATGCGACGCCGCAACTAACAGACGGAAAAGCAAGCCGGGAAACGGGGAACGGCATGGCGCAATCCCAACAGACCGTTGAACTCAAGGGTATGACGCTGGAGGAACTCGAGGCGTTCGCGGAACGCGAGGGGGAGCCGCGCTATCGCGGCCGGCAGATTGCCCACTGGCTGTATCAGCGCGGGGCGACGTCCTTTGCCGAGATGACGGACCTGCCAGCCGCGCTGCGCGCGCACCTTGCCGAAGACGCTTCCGTGACATCGCTGTCGCCCGTGACCGCGCTGACCGCTGACGGCGGAGATACCATCAAGTATCTCCTCGGGCTCTCAGACGGGAACACCATCGAGACGGTATTCATGCGGTACCAGGACGGGCGGCGCAGCGTCTGCATCTCCACGCAGGTGGGGTGCGGCATGGGTTGCACCTTCTGCGCCACCGGCCTGGCCGGCTTAACGCGCAACCTCTCCGCCGCAGAAATCATCGACCAGGTGATCCTGGTGCAGCGGCTCACCGGCGAGCGGGTCACCAACGTGGTGTTCATGGGGATGGGCGAGCCGCTGGCGAACTACGAGGCGACGCTGCGCGCGGTCCGCCTGCTCAACGCGCCGTATGGGCTGGGCATCGGCATGCGCCACCTCACCGTGTCGACCGTCGGCCTGGTGCCGCAGATCCGCGCGCTGGCGTCAGAGCGATTGCAGCTCACGCTGGCGGTGTCGCTGCACGCACCGACCGACGAACTCCGCAGCGACCTTGTGCCGATCAACCGCAAATGGCCGGTGGCGGCACTGCTGGACGCCAGCGGCGAGTATGTTCGCCAGACCGGCCGCCGCATCTCCTTTGAATACGTGCTGATGGAACACGTGAACGACACGCCGGAGCTGGCTGCGATTCTGGGCGACCTGCTGCGCACGCGCTTGAACGGGGCAATCGCCGACGACGGGCCGGACGTGGGGATTCCCATCGGCGTGTCACAGGGTGAGGTACTGCGTGGGGGACTCGGGTATGCGTTCCATGTGAACCTCATCCCCTGGAATCCCGTGTATGGGTTGCAGTACCGGCGTCCGGGTCGAGAGCGGGTCGAGGCCTTTGTCAGAGAACTGCGCGCTCGGGGCATTCCCACCACGGTCCGATTGGAGCGCGGCGTGGAGATCGATGCGGCGTGCGGCCAGCTCCAGCGCACAAAGGGAACCGAGATGCTCGGGCTGGACGCGACGCCGCGACCGCGCGACGGCGCGACTGCGCAGGAAAGGCGCTAGAGATGACTTCGCGAAGCAGAGTGGGGATGGAGCGACCGGGACCGTGATCGTCAGCGGGCACGTTGTCGCGGCGCAGTACGAGATCCTCGATCGGATCAGCGAGGGCGGCATGGCTACGGTCTACACCGCCCGGCGGATCACCGACGGCGCGATCGTGGCCCTGAAAATCCTCCGAGAGCAGTACGCCACGGACATCGAGTTTGTGGAGCGGTTCCAGCGGGAAGCGAAGGCCATCAGCGAGCTGGTTCACCCGCACATGGTGCGCGTGTACGACAGCGGGCGCGATGGCACCGTGCACTACATCGCCATGGAGTACGTGGAAGGCGCGAACCTCAAAGAGTACATCCGACGCGAGGGCCGCCTGTCGCCCGATCGCGCCGTGCAGATCGCCGCACAGGTCTGCGAGGCGCTGGATTTCGCGCACAGTAATGGGATTGTCCACCGCGACATCAAACCGCAGAATATCCTGCTGACGGCAGACGGGCAGGTGAAGGTGACCGATTTTGGCATCGCCCGGGCCCTGAGCTCGGCCACCATCACGCAGACCGGCACCGTTCTCGGATCGGTGCAGTACCTGTCGCCTGAGCAGGCGCGGGGAACCACGGTGGGCCGGTCGGCGGACCTGTACGCGCTGGGGGTCGTGCTGTATGAAATGGTGACGGGACAGTTGCCGTTTGACGGCGAGAGCCCCATCGCCATCGCGCTGTCCCACGTCCACAAGGCGCCGCCTGCGCCCAGCGGCCTGGTGCCCGGGCTGCCGGAGCGTGTCGAAGGCATCATCTCTCGCGCGCTGATGAAATCGTCCAGCGATCGCTACCGTTCGGCCGGCGAGATGCGCGCGGATCTGCTGGGCGAGACCGACCTCTGGCGGGTGCCGCCGGCGCATCGGCTGATGGAAGAAACCCCCTTCACGATGGTGCTGCCAGGCGGGGCGGTCGAAGCGAAAGCGAAAACGGCGCCTCAATCGTTCGCGCTGACCGTGGGCGTCGTGCTGGTCATGGTCGTCGGTGGTCTGTGGGGCGGCTGGCGGGTGTTCACCGGCTACCTCGCGGTTCCCGAGGTGACCGTGCCGAACTTCGTCGGCCAGCCGCTGGAGGCGGCACAGCGGGCCGCGGACTCCGCGCAGCTGACACTGCAAGTCAGCGATCAGGTCTACAGCAGCGATGCGCCCCTCGACACTATCGTCTCCCAAGACCAACCGGCAGGCAAGGTGGTCAAGCGGGGCCGGATGATCAACGTCGCGGTCAGCCTGGGGACTGAGGTGGTCCTGGTGCCCGACGTGGAGCGCCGCACGCTGCTGGAGGCCCGCCTGCTGCTGGAGCAAGCGCGGTTGCGCGTCGGCGAACAACGCGAGACATTTGATGAGCAGGTCAAAGGTGGTTTTGTGATCGAGCAGGATCCGCAGCCAGGCGCGCGCGTCGAGCGCAATCGCGCGGTCAACCTGGTCGTCAGCAAGGGGCCGCAGCGCCTGGAGATGCCCAACCTGATCGGCCGGCCCCTGCCGGATGCCCGGCGGCTGCTGCAGGACATGGGGGTGACCCTCTCCGAGGTCCGCAATACGGCGGTTACGGACATCGAGCCCGGGATCGTGGTCGAACAATCCCCGCGGGCCGGGACGCGCATCGGAGCTGCGGATCCCGTGAGCGTGACCGTTACCGTGCGACCAGGCGAGGAGTCCGCACCACCGGCCACGCCGTTGGTGACGGCGCAGGCTCAGCCGGCGCCGAGTCCGGACGAAAAACTGACCGATGTCCAACTGGTGGTGCCGGCCGGGGAACCAAATCAGGAAGTCAAGCTTGTTGTCGTCGACGAGGCTGGCGTGCGGACCGTGCTGCGCAAGGTTCTGTCGCCGGGCACGCGCATTAGTCAGTCGATCCGCAGCCGCGGGTATACCATCATCCAGGTTTACATTCAGGGTCGTCTGGTGCAAGAGGTCCGGCCGTGACCGGCGCGGTGCGCATTGCGGCCAGCATCCTCGCCGCCGACTTTGCCCGGCTGAACGAGCAGGTCGGCGCTGCGCAGGGGGGCGGCGCAGACTCCATCCATGTGGACGTGATGGACGGCCGGTTTGTACCAGAGATCTCCATCGGTCCCGTGATCATCGACGCGGTGCGGCGCAGTACCTCCCTGCCGGTCGACGTGCATCTGATGATCGTCGAGCCCGATCGCCAGCTGGACCGCTGTGTGCGCAGCGGCGCGAGCTCCATCACTGTGCACGTGGAAGCGGCGAGGCACCTGCACCGTGTCATCCAGCAGATCAAGGATCTGGGCGCCAAAGCGTGCGTCGCCCTCAATCCCGCCACGCCGCTGGTGACAGTCGAGCCCATGCTGGGTGAGCTCGACATGGTGCTGTTGATGACTGTGAATCCCGGCTACGCCGGGCAGCGCTTCATCCCGGCGGTGCTCCCGAAAGTCCGCCAGCTCCGTGAATGGATCGCCACACACGGCCTGGCCCTTGACGTGCAGGTAGACGGCGGGATCAACGAGTCTACGGCGGCACAGGCCGTTGCCGCCGGCGCCAACGTCCTCGTGGCGGCATCGGCAATCTTTCAGTCAGAAGGCGGTATCGAGGCCTCAGTGCGGCGGCTTCGGCAGGCAGCCCTTGCTGCAGAAATCAGAAAATAGTGGGCGGAAAGTAGAACGCAGAGTGCAGAACGCAGAGCGCAAAGAGCCATCCGGGGGTCTGCCGTCTGCGTTCTGCCGTCTGCGTTCTACATTCTGATGTCTTCGTCAGCCATCCCGATTACCTGAAACACGAAACAGGTCAAGGCCATCCTGAGCGGCCGCAACGTGTAGCCGCCATCATCGAGGCTGTCGACCGCAGCCCCCTGGCAGAGACGCTTGAGCGCGTCCGCCCGGAGCCGGTGGACGAGGAACAGCTTGCGGCGGTCCATGTGCGCGAGTACGTCCAACACGTGCGCGATGTGGCAGCCCATGGTGGGGGCGCGCTGGATGCCGACACGGTCGTGTCGCCGGCATCGTATGAGATCGCGCGCCTGTCGGCCGGAGGCGCCGTCGCAGCGACCAGGGCAGTGCTGGAGGGCCGCGTCCCGGCGGCGTTCGCTGCCATCCGCCCTCCCGGGCACCATGCACTGCCCGATCGCGGAATGGGCTTCTGCCTGTTCAACAACGCCGCCGTCGCCGCAGACGACGCCCGGCGGCGGTTCGGGCTGTCGCGGCTGTGCATTCTCGACTGGGATGTGCATCACGGCAATGGGACTCAGGCCATCTTCTATCGTGACGGCGGGGTCCTGTACATCTCGCTGCACCAGGAGTATTGGTATCCGGGGACCGGAGCGATCGAGGAAACTGGAGCGGGTGACGGTACAGGCTTCACGATCAACATTCCGCTGCCGGCGGGCACCGGCGACGAGGGGTACCGCCTGGCGTTCGAAGAGGTCGTCATCCCCGTGCTCAACGTCAGTGCGCCCCAGGGGCTGATCATCTCCGCCGGGTACGACGCCCACTTCGGGGACCCACTGGGCGGGATGCTGGTTACCGCAGCGGGTTTCTGGACACTGGCACAGATGGTGTTCCACTCCCGCCCTGAGCGCACGGGTGTCGCCGCCATCCTGGAGGGGGGCTACGACCTTGCCCACCTCACCGACTCCGTCATGGCGACGCTGGCCGCTCTTGCCGGTCGGCCGGCGCCTGCCGCCGAGCACCCCGGTCCAGGCGCCGAAACGCCCTATTCGGCCGTGAGGGCCAGGATCAGGCAGGTCCGCAGCACCGTCCGCAACTACTGGAACATTTGATGGGTGAAAGCTGGAACAGGGGCGCGAGGAGCGAGCGTCACTGCATTTTCCGCGGCGTTGTGTCACCAGAGCACTCAAGCCGTGAACCCTGCTGTGACGATCCAACGTTAGGATGAAATAGGAGGGCAGGAAGCGCCGAGGGCACCGGGAGGAAGAACGGGCCATAACGCGAATACCGATAGCCGTTTCCCAGTTGGCGACTGATAGACTGTGAGCATGCTCGAAGGGCTCGTCGGGAGGGCGGCACTATGACCGGAGACAAAACCATACCCCAGACGCTGACCATCGTCGACGATCCTGTGGGGCTCGCGGAAAAAGTATCCCCCCTGACCGAACGCCAGATCGTTCAGGGGACGGTCGTCAGGGTGGATAACGAAGGAGTGCTCGTCGACGTGGGGGCCAAGTCGGAGGGTTTGATTCCCTCTGCCGAGTTGTCCCGCGAGGGTCCGGCCGCGGATGTTTCGGTCGGCGACCGGATCGACGTCATGGTCGTGCGGGTGGAGGGCGAGGAGGGGAACATCATCCTGTCCAAGCGCCGCGCCGACTTCGAGATGGCCTGGCGGCGCGTTCAAAACGCCCATCAAACCAGCAAGATCCTTCATGCCATGGTGGTGGACAAAGTCAAGGGCGGCCTGGTCGTCGATTTGGGCATGCGCGGCTTTGTCCCCGGTTCGCACGTTGATCTCTCGCAGGCGAAGGGTCGCCGTTTCGAATGGTTCGTCGGGCAGTCTATTCCGCTGAAGGTGCTGGAAGTCGACCGGCCAAAAGGCCGCGTCATTCTCTCGCATCGCCTGGCGGTCGAGGAGGATCGGCAGAAGCGAAAAGGCGAATTGCTGGCCACGTTGCAGGAGGGAATGGTCGTCGAGGGCACGGTGAAGCGGCTGACCGACTTCGGCGCTTTTGTCGACCTGGGCGGCACCGACGGGTTGCTTCCGATCAGCGAGATGTCGTGGACCTATATTAAGCACCCTTCGGAAGTCATCCGCCGCAACCAGCGGCTGAAGATCACCGTGCTGCGGGTGGACCGTGAGGCCGGGCGCATCTCGCTGGGACTCAAGCAGATACTCGAGGATCCCTGGCAGAAGGTCGGCGAGCACTTCCAGGTCGGTGACACCGTGAAGGGGAAGGTGGTGCGGCTGGTCTCATCCGGCGCGTTTGTGCGCCTGGGCGACCTGGACGCGTTCCTACCCATCGCTGAGGCCGCGGAGAAACGGGTGAACAAGATCGAAGATGTGCTCAAGGTCGGCGATGCCATCGAGGCGGTGGTGGCCGAGATCCGGCCCGACGAACGGCGTATGCAACTATCGGTGCGGAAGATGGAACGGGAGCGCGAGCGCAAGCGGGTCAAAGAGGTGCTGCGGCAGCAGGAGGAAGAATCCCGCATCACCATCGGCGATATCGCCGGTGCGCTGCTGCAGCAGGCGGTGGCCTCGGCAAGCGTCAAGCCCCCGGCCCCGGAGACG
>VBAP01000129.1:4272-9176 GCA_005882335.1 Candidatus Segetimicrobium genomatis | reverse complement strand
ACCGGGCCGGAAGAGATCTGTTCTGCAATTCCTGGTCCCAGGTCCCGCCTTTTTCAGCGGACCGCAATACCAGCAGATACCTCATTGTTCGGGGCGGAACCGCTGGTACACCTCGATCACATGATGGAAGTTCGAAACGGCCAGCCGGGCGGCCTGGTCCAGGGAGAGGAACCGGCCGCTCCAGGTCGTCGGAGGCTGCCACTGCGCCGCGTGGGCCTCGCCGCAGAAGAAGTTGACGAACGGACAGCTCCGAACCAGCGCCGGGCGATCGCGGCAATCCGTCAGGCCGCCGTACGCCACCACGACGCCCGCAGGTTCACGCGAGCGTACCACAGTCCCCTCTACGTCGATCGTGATGGATCCGGAACAGAGCGTGCACTGTGAAGAAATCGTACCCGGACGGCCCACCATGGCCGGGACTGCCAGCGCGTCGACCGCGCAGTTGGCCCACGCCACCGCGACATCCAGGGCGACCACATGCGAGGTTGGGACCCCGGACAGTGGGTACGCCGCGACGACGCCGCCGGTCGGATCGCCGACCACCGCCCCCCGTTCCCGCAACCGCCCCATCGCGTCATCAACGGCTATCGCGGGCAACCCCGTCACGCGCGCCAACTGCTCGACGGTCGGGGTCTGGCGGAGGAGGAGCTCGTGCAGCACCGCTGCGTGCACGCGGTCATCGACCGCGGTGTACGAAACCATTATCTCACGGAACGCCACCGGATAGACCTCCATTCCATCCGGCAGGGATGACCTGCGGAGGCGCGGAACATTCGAGCATTCGTGATGGCGACGATCAAGGTCTCGCCCCGCCGGCTTCGCGAGCGGATGGATCAGCTCGGCACCATCGGTCGCGACCCTGCCGGCGGTCTGACCCGGCTGCCATTCGCTCCTGCCCACGTTCAAGCCGTCCAGCGATCCGCGCAGATGATGCGCGAGGGCGGGTTGGACGTCGGCGTCGACGAGTTCGGCAATCTGATCGGCCAGCGGTCGGGACGGCGCGAGGCGGCGTTGCTCGCCGGATCGCATCTGGATACCGTGCCGCAGGGCGGGATCTTCGACGGCGCGCTTGGCGTGGTCGCGGCCATCGAGTGCGCACAGACGCTGCGGGAGGCCAACCGGCCATTGCAGCACGGCCTGGCTGTAATGGCATTCGCCGACGAAGAGGGGCACGCCTTCGGCGCCGGCACGCTGTCATCGCGGGCACTCGTAGGCGAAATCGGTCGCAGCCGTCTGGCCCAACTCCGCGATGCAACCGGTCGGTCGGTCGACGACTGCCTGCGCGCCCGGGAACACGGCCTCCCGCCAGCGAGAGTCCCGGCGCAGGTGGGTGCGTACGTGGAACTCCACATCGAGCAGGGACCCGTGTTGGAGCGGATGGGCCGCGTGGTGGCTGCCGTGGAATCCATCACCGGCGTTCTTCGGGCACCGGTGGTGATCGAAGGGCGGGCGTCGCATGCCGGCACGACGCCGATGCCGGGACGGGCCGACGCCCTCGTCGGCGCAGCGGAACTGGTGCTGGCGGTCCGAGATCTCGCGCTCGCGGAGCGTGACCGCGCGGTCGGCACCATCGGGCGGGCGCATGTCCTGCCGGGAGCCACCAACGTCATTCCGGGCCGGGTCGAACTCACCGTGGAGTTGCGCAGCCCTGATGCGCAGGTGCTCGAGACATTGCGTGATGCCGTCGAGGAACGCTCCCGGGAGATCGCCGACCGCCATCACCTCACGGTGCGGCTTGGCACCTGGGATCCCTCGCCCCCGGTGCCGCTGGATCTTCGGGTGCGCGACGCCATCGTGCGTGCCATCGAACGCTGCGGGCAGCCGCCGCTGACACTCCCCAGCTGGGCCGGACATGACGCCGGCGTGATGTCGCGATATGTGCCGGCCGGCATGATCTTCGTGGTCAGCACCGGCGGTTTGAGTCACTCCCCGGAGGAGCGCACCCCATGGGAAGCCGTGGAGATAGGCGCCCAGGTGCTGCTGGAGACCCTGCTGTTCCTCGATGACGCCCCCGACATGAGCCGCCGCCTGCCGCTGGCGTACGCTGCAGGTTGAGATGGCCCGCCTGACCGACCGCATCGCCGCCGCAAACGCTGGCGCCCTGGACCGGCTGGCGCGCTCCGCGCCCGTGTTGAGTGGCGTGAGAGACGCCCGGGCGCTGGTTCCGGCGCTGTCCGGCCGTACGTTACTCCATGCCGGCCCACCCATCGCCCCTGCTGCGCTGTGCGGTCCGATGCGCGGGGCCGTCCTCGGCGCCGCCCTGCTGGAAGGATGGGCGGACACGGCGGATGAGGCAGCCCGGCTGCTAGACTCCGGGGCGATTACACTGCTCTGCGCGCATGACCACGGTGCCGTCGGCCCGATGGCCGGCATCATCTCCCCCACGATGCCGCTGCTCGAAGTGCGCGACGCCCCATCCGGGACGGTCGCCTGCAGTCCGATCAACGAAGGCATCGGCGCGGTGCTGCGGTTCGGCGCGTACGATCCGGCGGTGCTGGAGCACCTGCGGTGGATCCGCGCGGTGCTGGGACCGGCGATCGATGCGGCGCTGCAAAAACTCGGGGGACTGCCGCTGATCCCCCTGATGACGCGGGCGCTGGCGATGGGGGATGAGATGCATCAACGCAACATCGCCGCCACCGCGCTGTTCGTCCGTGCGCTGGCGCCGCACCTGGTGGAGGCCGAGCTCCCCGCGGCGACTGCGGCAGCGGTGCTGCGCTTCCTGGCCGACAACGACCAGTTTTTCCTCAACGTGGCGATGGCGGCATGCAAATGCGTCGCGGACGGCCTGCGGGACATCCCCTACTGCACCGTGGTCACGGCCATGAGCCGCAACGGCGTAGAGTTCGGTCTCCGTGTGAGCGGGCTGGGCGCGGCGTGGTTTACGGCGCCGGCGCCGGTGCCGGACGGCTTGTACTTTCCCGGCTATGGCGCCGCCGATGCCAACCCCGACATGGGTGACAGCGCCATTGTAGAAACAGTAGGGCTCGGAGGCATGGCGATGGCCGCATCTCCCGCGGTGGCAGGGTTCGTCGGACTGCGGTCCGCGCAAGATGCGCTTTTGACCACCACGCGGATGAGTGAGATCACGGTTGGACCGAATCCACATTTCAAGATTCCGGCCCTCGACTTTGCGGGGACGCCCACCGGGATCGACATCCGCCGGGTCGTGGAACTGGAGACGGAACCGGTCATCAACACCGGCATCGCCCACCGCCGCGGCGGCGTCGGCCAGATCGGAGCCGGCGTGGCACGGGCTCCACTGGCATGCTTCCAGCAGGCGCTGGCGGCATTTGCGGAACGCTACGCGACATAACGATCTTCATCGGTGCCAGGCACCGTGAATGGCAGATCGACCTGCTTCATCGGTGCCAGGCACCGTGAAGATCTCCGCGAGCAGGTGTTTGTGACTCAGATGAGTCATCTCCGACTACGAGGAGGCCTGCAGTGGTACCAGTCAGCGAACTGAATCCACCTGTGCGGCTGCTGTGCGGGACCGGTCCCACCAATCCCGATCCCCGGGTGCTGCGGGCGATGGGCGCGCCCGTGCTGGGGCAGTTCGATCCTGCGTTCACGGCGATCATGACCGACGTGATGGAGTTGGGCCGGCAGGTGTTCCACACGGTTAACCCCCGCACGTTTGCCATCTCCGGCACCGGCCGGGCGGGGATGGAAGCCGGCATCGCGTCGCTGGTCGAGCCGGGAGATCGCGTCCTGGTCGCCAACTGCGGCCGGTTCGGCGATTTGTTCGTCGACCTGGCCACCCGCTATGGAGGGATTGTCAGCCAGGTCACCGCGGAGTGGGGAAAGGTCATCGATCCCCAGCAGATCGATGAAGCGTTACGGCGGACTCGACCGAAGATCGTCGCCGTTGTGCATGGGGAAACCTCCACGGGGATGCTGCAGCCGATGTTGGACGAGATCGGCAGCATCTGCCATCGTCGTGAGGCGCTGCTGGTCGTGGACGCCGTCGTGACTCTGGGCGGTATCCCGGTGGATACGGACGCCTGGCAGATCGACCTGGGCTCGGCCGGAACACAGAAGTGTATCGGGTGCCCGTCTGGGATGGCCCCCATCACGTATGGCGCCAGGGCAGAAGAGGTCATCACGTCACGCAAGACGCCGATCATCAGCAACTATTTCGATCTCGCCCAACTCCAGCGGTACTGGAGCCCGGAGCGGCTCAACCATCACACGCTGCCGACGAGCATGACCTATGGACTGCATGAAGCGCTGCGGCTGATCGTCGACGAAGGACTCGAGGCCCGATGGACCCGCCACCAGCGTACCGGAGATGCATTGAAAGCGGGCCTGGAGGCCATGGGCATCCAACTGTTCGGCGATCCCAAGCACCGGCTGCCGATGATTACGGCCATGATGCTCCCCGACGGGGTTCCCGATGAAGAGGGGAGGGCGCGCCTGCTGGAAGAGTTCGGCGTAGAGGTGGCCACGTCGTTCGGTCCGTTGCGTGGCCGCATCTGGCGAATCGGCACCATGGGTTACAATGCGGAGTTACGAACGGTCTTGACCGTCCTCACCGCGCTGGAGCACGTGCTGCGGTCGTTCTATGCCCGAGTCCCCCGCGGGGCCGGAGTTGATGAGGCGCGCCGAGTCTATGGACGGGCGGCATCCTGAGGCGGTTCGCCTCACCCTCACCACCTGCGCGGACCACACCCGCGAGGCGGAGTTCAATATCTGGTACGATGACGATCAAGCCGTCGGCGACGATCCGCTGATAGCTCACAGGATCCCAAGCGCCTTAGGGACCGGCTCCGGGTACGGGACGTTCGGGGCTGGGGGCGGCCCGGACGACTGGACCGGCTGCGCCAGCCCGATGAGATCGTCTGGCCGCACGGGGACCCGGTTGAGTTCGCGGCCGGTGGCATCGCGCAGCGCTGCCAGAA
>VBAP01000129.1:0-4228 GCA_005882335.1 Candidatus Segetimicrobium genomatis | reverse complement strand
AAGTAGTTGCTCAGCCCCTGATCGCGAGCGTGACTTCAATGAGTGGTACGAGCGGATTCACATCCCTGACCTTCTCGGCACCGGCCTGTTTCACACGGCTCATCGGTTCCAGACTATGGCAGGACAGAGCGGAGGGAAGTACCTCGCCATCTACGAAACGGACGGCGATCCGCTTGACGCCGTCAACGAATTCAGTCGCAGTCACCGACCACAGCTGAAAGCGGCCGGCCGCCTGAGCGAGATCATCGACATCACCTGGCGCGGTATCTACCGGCGGACGATCAAGCCGTCGGCGACGATCCGCTGATAGCTCACAGGATCCCAAGCGCCTTAGGGACCGGCTCCGGGTACGGGACGTTCGGGGCTGGGGGCGGCCCGGACGACTGGACCGGCTGCGCCAGCCCGATGAGATCGTCTGGCCGCACGGGGACCCGGTTGAGTTCGCGGCCGGTGGCATCGCGCAGCGCTGCCAGAATGGCTGCGGTGGAAACGATGGTGGACGGTTCCCCTGCTCCTTTGGCGCCGTACGGAACGCCGGGTTCGGGTTCCTCGATAAGCACCGAAATGACCGGCGGCATGTCGAGAATGGTCGGGATGAGGTAGTCCGTAAACGACGGATTGCGGATCCGGCCGTCTTTCAGTTGAATCTCCTCCATCAACGCGAACCCTAAACCCTGCGCGGTGCCTCCCTCGATCTGACCAAAGACGCCTTGTGGGTTCAGCGCATGTCCAACGTCCTGGGCGGCCGCGATCTGCACGACACGCACCAGGCCGAGTTCTTCGTCCACCTCCACGACAGCGCGCTGTGCGGCAAACGCAAACGTGACATGCGGGTCGCCCTGCCCGTCCCGGTCGAGCGGGGTGGTCTTCCGATGATGGTAGACGCGGGTCTGCTCGATCGGCTCGTCAAGGAATTCGACCATCGCGCCGACATGGCGGGCACCGGCAAAGATCTGCCCGTCGCGAATGGCCAACGAGATGTCGGGAGCCACCTCGCGATCCAGACCCGCGTGGCGGGCGCGCTCGAACAGGACATCGCGCACCGCCCGGCACGCCATCTGCACGGCCCCGCCGGACATCATCGTCTGCCGCGAGGCCGAACTGGATCCTGCCGAACCCACGGAGGTATCCGCAGGATGCAGGACCACATTGTCGATGCCCAGTTCCTCCCGCGCAATCTGCACCAAGAGGGTGTGCACGCCTTGCCCCACCTCTGCGGCGGCGCTGTGCACCTCGGCGATAACGCCGCCCGGTTCACTGAACAACTTCACGCGACATTCGGCAGAATCGTCAAACCCCTCGCTGTACGCGATGTTCTTGTAGCCGACGGCAAACCCGATCCCCCGCCGCAGCCGCTCTCCACGACTCACATTGCCGGCCCCCCCGGGGTAGGTCAGCGGATCGCGCTCGGATGGCGCCGGAGGGAGTTCGATCGCCGCACACCGGCGGATCACTTCACGGACCGGCGCGCTTCCGCGGATGGTCTGGCCGGTCGGCAGCACGGATCCGGTCGAGACGGCATTCTTGACGCGCAGCTCAACCGGATCCAGACGTAACGCCCGCGCCAGTTTATCCATTTGGGCTTCGTGGCCCACGCAGGCCTGTACCGCGCCGAAGCCCCGCATCGCGCCGCAGGGTGGGTTGTTCGTGTAGACGGCGGTCCCCTCCACCAGCGCGTTAGGCACGTCATAGGGCCCGGCCGCAAACGTGGACGCGTTGGCGATGACCGCGGTTGAGGACGACGCGTAGGCGCCGCCGTCAATCATGATCCGGGCATAGACGCTGGTCAGCATGCCGCCGCGGGTCGCGCCGTGGCGCATCCAGATGCGCGCGGGGTGCCGGTGCACATGGCCGTAGAACGACTCCTCGCGCGAGTAGACCATTTTCACGGGCTTCCTGGTGCGCAGCGCCAGCAGGCAGGCATGGAGGTGCATGCTGAGGTCTTCGCGCGCTCCAAACGCGCCGCCGATGCCGGCGAGATGAAGCCGCACCTTGTCGGGGGGCAGGTCCAGACATGGCGCAATCTGATCCCGATCTACGTGCAGCCACTGTGTGGCGACGTACAGGTCGATGCCCCCATCCTCGGCCGGGATCGCGAGCCCTGACTCCGGACCCAGCATGGCCTGATCCTGCATGCCGGTCTCGTAGTATCCCTCGACCCAGACGTCTGCCGGCGTATTGTGATCTCCACGCGCGATACGGATGTGGCGCAGCACGTTGCCGAAGTCATGGACTTTTGGCGCGTCGCTGCGCAGCGCCTGCTCCATGTCGGCGACGGCGGGCAGCACCTCATAAGCGACCGTGATGCGTTCCGCAGCGCGGCGGGCCAGTTCGAGATCGTTGGCGGCAAGCACGGCGACCGCCTCGCCCTGATACCGCACGCGGTCGATCGCCAGCACCGGCTGATCGGGAATTTCGAGTCCATACGTCTTCCGCCCGGGGACATCCGACGCCACGAGGACGGCGTGCACGCCGGTGCTGCTAAGCGCGCGGGAGATGTCAATTGAGACGATGCGGGCATGAGGGTGCGGGCTGCGCAGCGTGTACCCCCACAGCATCTCTTAGGCCCACAGATCGCTGCCATAGAGGAACTGTCCCTTCACCTTTGGGACGCCGTCCACCCGCCGGACGCTCTCTCCGACGCCGCCCCGCGTGCGTTCCGCGACCTTGGTGCTCACGCCTACCAACCCCCCAACTGCGGGATTGGGGATTAGGGATTGGGGATTCGAGAACTACCTGGTCTTTCCAATCCCTACTCCCGAATCCCTAATCCCGCCTTTGTCAGTATGCGCTTCTCCACGCCCCGCGCGTCGGCGGCGATCACATGCTCCTCCATGTTCACAAGCCGACCATCCCGGACGACGGGACGGCCGTCCACCACGAGGTGCCGGACCCGCTGCGGGAAGCAGTACACCAGCGCAGCCACCGGATCAAACTGCGTCCCGGCCAGTGCCAGACCGTCCGTGGCAAACAGCGCGACATCGCCGCGCTTACCAGGCAGGAGCGCACCGACATCGTCCCGTCCCAGGCACCGGGCGCTTCCCCGCGTAGCGATACGCAGGGCATCGCGCGCACTCATCCGCTTCAGATTCCCACGCGCGCGCGCGAGCAGCATAGCCTGCCGGACTTCGGCCAGCATATGCCCCGCATCGTTGGAGGCCGAGCCGTCCACCGCCAATCCCACCGCAGCGCCGGCCTCGATGAGTTCTCCCACCGGCGCGATGCCCGACCCCAGGCGCAGGTTCGACGTGGGACACCACGCCACTGCGGTGCCGGTCTGGGCGACGCGGCGAATGTCATCGCCGTTGAGGTGCACGCAGTGGGCCAGCCAGACGTCCGGTCCCAGCCACTCCAGATCGTCAAGCAGTTGCAGCGGCCGGCGCCCAAAGATCCGCCGGCAATAGTCCTCTTCGTCTACGGTCTCCGCGATATGCGTGTGCAGCCGCACGCCGGCGCGCCTGGCCAGGGCGGCCGATTCGCGCATCAGCCGCGGGGTCGCAGAAAATGGCGAGCATGGCGCCACGGCCACCCGGACCATCGCGCCCGGACGGGGATCATGCCATCGCCTGATCGCGTCTTCGGTCTGGGTCAGGATGGCATCGGTATCTTCCACGATGGAATCCGGCGGTAACCCCCCCTTGCCGGCGCCCAGATCCATCGAGCCGCGGCACGGATGGAACCGCATGCCGATCTGTCTGGCGACGTGAACTTCAGCCTCCATGATGCCCGCGACCCCGCTGGGAAACACGTAGTGGTGGTCGGTGGTGGTGGAACAGCCCGACAGGGCAAGCTCGGCCAGGCTCACCGCCGCGGCCGCCCGCATCCAGGGGATATCCACACCGGCCCACACCGGATACAGCTGCTGGAGCCAGCCAAACAACCCTTGGTCCTGCGCGCGCGACCGGGTCATCGATTGATAGAGGTGGTGATGGGCGTTGATCAGCCCCGGAATGGCGATCAGGCCGCGTCCATCGACAACCTCCACTCCATCGGCCGGCGGCGGGTCTCCCGGGCCCACCCAGGTGATGACGCCGTCATCGATGAGGATCGACCCACCCGGCAGTTCCGTCCCTGGGTCGTCCATGGTGACGACAACATCACAGGCGCGAATCAACAGCCGGCGCCTCCGGCTGAACGTGGGCGCTTTCGCACCGCGCCCCGAGGAAGCCACGCGAGCGTGGGGAGTTCCGCGTTTCCGCGCTTTCGCCACCATCAGGCCCGCCTGTGC
>VBAP01000128.1 GCA_005882335.1 Candidatus Segetimicrobium genomatis | reverse complement strand
GTTCTTCGAGCCGACCAGCCCCAGATGGTCGCGCAGCATCGAAAGCAGACTCATTCCCGGCCAGACGTCAGCCTGACGCTCTTCCCCATTCACCCTCGTACGAATCAACATGAACCACTCTCCGTCGGAACCGGGGACCTGTGGTGGCTGCGGTCATCGCGAGCGGAGCGACGCGATCTCCTCGCCTGAGGAGATTGCTTCGGGGCTTCGCCCCTCGCAATGACGACCCTGTTATCGCGCTCCCGCGTTCCCGCGTTCCCCAGTTCCCTTAAGTTTTCTGTCGTCGA
>VBAP01000076.1:471-16952 GCA_005882335.1 Candidatus Segetimicrobium genomatis | reverse complement strand
GATCGCTCGCGGTGCAATGTTGTGCCGAATTTGGTTAGTACGTTTGCGCTCGCTGCCCCCTAATACCTGGGGGAGTGCCTCCCTCAGACTCCCTCGGCGTCGGGGGTTCGCCCACCGACAAACCAGAAGATTGCCGGGACGTCCAGAAGTGCGCTCTCCGCCCGGCAATCTTCTGGTGGGCCCTGAGGGACTCGAACCCCCGACGCCCGGGTTAAAAGCCCGGCGCTCTACCCGCTGAGCTAAGGGCCCACAACTTCAAATCTACCCTATCTCCACAATCCACTCAATCAAAACAACGGGACCCTACCCGGAAGTATGGCTAAGGACGATAGGCTTCACGACGATGACGGACGTATTGGACCTCCACAGTATCGTGGTTCGTGACGCGGTAGATGATTCGATAGCCACCGGCTCGAAGCTTCCAGTGCCCCTTCCAGTCCCCATGTAGGAGATCTCCCGCGTGCGGATCGTCGATCAACGCGTCGAGCGCGATCTCGATCCGACGTCGCACCTCCGGGGGAAGCTTACGAATATCGCGCAGCGCGCGCCGGGTGAACCGGACGTGCGCCATTAACGCCTCTTCCGCGTCTCTCGCAGAGGGGGGTGCCCGAAGACCTCTTCGTAGGTATAGAGTCGCCCGGCTTTCGCGTCAGACTGTGCTTCCCGCAAAGCCCGCAATGCGCCGGGGTCGGCCATCTCCTCCAGCGTAGCCATGAGGCTGTTATACTCCCGGGCGCCAAGGAGCACGGCAGATGGTGTTCCATCGCGCGTAATGACGATCTGTTCGCCGTCTTCGGCCGCGCGGATAAGGCGGGTCAATCGCTGATGTGCTTCTTTGACGCCGACCACCTTAGCCATGTTCGGGGTCACCCCTCACCAATCAGTATATACGTAAGTGTATACTTGAGTCAACACTTCCGAGTCGCCGGAGCCAGCGGCGGACTTGTACTGGCCAAGGCACGAATCGGTTCAAGAACTGAAGGAAGATGCGACCAGCATCCCGTAGGGCTTGAACGAAAGCAGGGCTGAACCCGTTTGCATGGGGGAGGTGAGCGCGGAATCCAGTGCTAGGACGGACTCCGTTCTGACAACCACTGGAGGTGTCCCAATGCAAGAGCGAATGCAGCGATGGGGCGGTTTCATGGCGGGGATGGTTATTCCGAACATCGGAGCCTTCATCGCCTGGGGTCTGATCACTGCCTTCTTCATTCCTACCGGCTGGACGCCCAACGAGAACCTGGCAAAGCTCGTCGGCCCAATGATCGTCTACCTGCTGCCGATCCTCATCGGATTTACCGGCGGCACGCTGATCTATGGACACCGCGGCGGCGTGGTCGGCGCGGTGGCCACGGTCGGCATCGTGGTCGGGTCCGATGTTCCCCAGTTCCTCGGAGCCATGATTGTCGGCCCGCTCGGGGGCTGGCTCATCAAAAAGATCGACGCGGTCCTGCAGCCGCGGACGCCCAGCGGCTTCGAGATGCTCGTGAACAACTTCTCCGCCGGCATCCTCGGCGGGATCGTGGCGCTCCTGGGCCGTGTGGCCATCGGTCCAGTGATTATGGCCGGCAACGGCCTGCTGGCGGCCGGCGTCAAGGCCTTGATCGCGAGCCGGCTCATCCCGCTGGCAGACATTCCGATCGAAGTCGGCAAGGTGCTCTTCCTCAACAACGCCATCAATCACGGCGTACTGGCGCCGCTTGGAGTGCAGATGTCGGCACAGTCCGGGAAGGCGATTCACTTCCTGTTGGAAACCAATCCCGGGCCCGGGCTGGGCCTCCTGCTGGCGTACTGGTTGGTAGGTAAGGGGAATGCCAAGCAGTCCGCGCCGGGCGCGATCATCATTCACTTCTTAGGAGGCATCCACGAAATCTACTTCCCGTATGTGCTGATGCATCCAATCATGATCGTGGCCATGTGGGCGGGCGGGATTGCTGCCGACATCGTCTTTGTTCTCACGGGCGCGGGTCTGGTGGCCACGCCGTCACCCGGCAGCATCTTCGCGGAGGTCGCCATGACCCCGCGGGGCGGGCACTTCGGCGTGCTGGCGGGCATCCTGGTCGGGGCTGTGGCGTCGTTCGTGGTCGGCTCGGCCATCCTCAAGGCGTATCCGGTGCGAGAGCGGACATAGGGATTACGCTAGAGTAGTTGAAGGGAGCCGCCGGCGGGAGACCCCGCCGGCCGGCTCTCTTTCTCCACCCACACGGGGAGGCGAAGCATGGGGCAGGTCGTCAAGCGCGCAGTGGAAGTCCGGAAGATTGTATTTGCATGCGAGGCCGGGATGGGATCGAGTCTCATCGGCGCGAATCAGTTGAAGCGCAAATTGAAGGATGCCGGGCTCACCGTCGAGGTCGTCTACGCCGCCGTCCACGCCATCCCCAAAGATGCCGACATCATCGTCGCGCACACCGGACTGGCGAAGCGGGCGCAGGAAGTCGCTCCCACCGCGGTGGTGATCTCGTTTATGAATTTCGTGAATAACCCCGTCTACGACGACCTGGTTAAGAAGTTGAAGGCGGGCGAGTCCATCTCGAGCTGAGGCGCGTGGCGCCGGTGAAACCGGTCCTCAGTCCGGAGCTGATCCGGCTGGGCCAGCAGACGGGCGGTCGGGATCAGGCCATCGAGCTGGTCGGCCAGATGCTCGTAAGCGGAGACTATGTGCGGCCGGCGTATGTCGCGTCGATGAAGGCGCGCGAGCTGACAATGTCCACCTACGTCGGGAACGGCATCGCCATTCCGCACGGCACCTTCGAAGACAAGACGCTGATCCTGGCGACCGGCATCGCGGTCGCGCAGTTCCCCAACGGTGTGAACTGGGACGGCACGAATCTCGCCTACCTGATCGTCGGGATCGCGGCCATCCGCGACGAGCACATCGGCGTCCTGGCCAATCTGGCCCGGGTGCTGGAAGACGAGGCCGTCTCGAAAGCGCTGTGGACCACGACCAGCTCCGCCCACGTGTATGAGACGCTGGGCCGCCCCTGGCAAGAACCCCCTCACCCTGCGCCCTCTCCCCAAGGAGAGGGAGAAAAGGATTAGGCCCTTCGAGGGCCTCCCACCGTGGCCAGGGCGGTACAGTTCGGCGCTGGGAACATTGGGCGCGGCCTGGTCGGTTACGTCCTGCGGCGATCGGGCTATGATCTCACCTTCGTAGACGTCGTCGACGAGGTCGTCCGGCAGTTGAACGCCCTCGGGCGTTACCCGGTGCGGATTCTCATCAGCGGCGGCGAACGGCTGGAAACTATTGACAACGTTCACGCGCTGCACGCGGCGGACGTGGAAGCTGTGGTGGGCGCGGTTGCCGGCGCTCAGCTGGTGACGACGGCAGTAGGGGCCGGAGTCCTGCCGGCCGTGGCGGATCCGATTCGGGAAGGCCTGCGCCGGCATCCGGCCGCGGCCATCAACGTCATCGCCTGTGAGAACCTACTGGGCAACTCGACCCGGTTGCGCGCGCTGGTGGAAGGCGAGGCCGGGTCGACCGTGCCTGCGTGGGCGGGATTTCCCGACTGCGTCGTCGATCGGATTGTGACGGGTTCGAACGACCCGCAGCAGCACCTTGCCGTGACCGTCGAGGAATCCTTCGAGTTCCTCGTGGCGCGCGGTGGATGGGTCGGCGATGTGCCCCGGATCGAGGGCGTGTCGTTTGTCGAGGATCTCGAGCCATTCCGCGTACGGAAGCTGTGGCTGGTAAACGGTCTGCATGCCGCGGTTGCGTATCTGGGAGCCCATCGCGGGTACCGGGTGATTGACGAGGCGATGCAGGACCGCGTGATCCGGCAGATCGCTGAGGGTGCGGCCGCCGAAGCCGCCGCCGCGCTGCGGCATCGCTATCCGGCCTTCGCTCGCGAGGAACTATCGACCTACGCGGGACGGAGCCTGGCGCGGTTCCGTGACCCACGGCTACGTGACCCCATTGCCAGGGTGGCACGGGATCCGCTCCGCAAGCTCGGCGCCGGCGAGCGACTCTGCGGTCCCGCCCGCGCCGCCGTCGAGGCGGGGCTCCCGGCGCGCCACCTGGCGACGGCAATTGCCGCCGCGCTGCAGTATCGCGCGGCGGACGATCCGTCCGCGGTCCAACTCGCGCAGGCCGTGGAACAGCAGGGCTGGCGCGCCGTACTTATGCAGACCGCGGGGTTGCCCCCGAATCATCCGCTGTTGGATCTTGTCGCCGAGGCTCAGACAGATCGGCCGGGCGCCGGATCGGTGGGGGAGTAGGCCGGCGCGATGGAGAGGCTCACTCGTCAGCAACTGATCCAGCGGCTGTGTGAGCGGTTCCAGGGCACGCTGGACCCGACGGGCGAGGTAGACGTGCGCTTCCCTGGGGGCGTGATCATTGTGGCGGCCACCCCAGAAGAGATCCCGGCGGCCGTCCAGCGGCTCAAGCCGCTGCTGGGCTACCGCTTTCTCGGGATTCACCGCGCCGATCTGTTCACAGCCAGTAGAGCGACCGTCCAGACAAAGATCGGTCTCCTCGATGAAAACGGGTCAACCGTGAAGGCTCCAGACGTCAAGCTAAGGTGACGCTGGGTTGGCGCGCGCCCTCACCCATGGAACACAGCTATTTCAAGACGGCGGCCAGGAACTCGAACCAGTTTCCACCCATCAAACGTGCCACGTCGCGCTCAGGGTATCCACGAGCCAGCAACGCTTCGGTGAGACGCGGCAGCTCGGCGTGCGTGGGAATTTCAGCGATGGTTTTGTGCATGTTCTCCTCGGGCGGCCCGTCGGGCGGGAGATAATCCAGCTTCATCATATAGATCCCATCAATAAACGTAGTGAAATCGTATCCGAACCCCACGTGTTCGACGCCGGCCAGCGACACGGCGTGCTCGACGTGGCGCAGGAACTCGTCCATGGTCGCGATCTTCGGGCTCATGGCAAACGACTGGATCATCAGGCTGACGATTCCACCCCGTTTGGCAATCGCTCGAATCTGATCATCGGTAAGATTGCGGCCCTGCATGAATAGAGCCTGACAGTTCGAGTGCGAGGCGACGATTGGGCCAGCGCTGGTTTCTGTCAGATCCCAGAAGCTGCGTTCGTTCAGGTGCGACACGTCCCAGATGACGCCGAGGCGGTCGCCCTCCCGCACCAGCGCCTTACCCAACGGAGAGAGTCCTTCTCGGGCATCTTGTTTCGCCCCGCTGGCAAACGCGTTTCGTTCATTCCAGGTCAGCCCAACCACGCGCGCGCCGAGGCGAACAAAGACGTCCAGCAGTGCCGGATCGTAGCCCAGCGGAACGCAGCCCTCCAGCCCGAGGACCAACGCGGTCCGGCCGCCGTCGACGGTACGGCGCAGTTGCGTACCCGAGGTGACGATGGCGAATTCTTGCGGGCTTTGCGCGACAGAACGCTCCAGGCGCGCGTAGGCGATGAGCGCGCGGCGTAAGGCCTCCGGCGCGTGCTCGAGTTCAACCCACGTTGGGCTCACGACCACGCGAACTCCGCCGTCGCGGATCGCCCGGCCGACCGCCATGGTTCCCAGGGCCGGTACATCCCCCCGGACATCGGCGGCGCGGCTGACGGCCAGCGGCAGGTCGCAGTGTCCGTCCACAGCGGTCAGGCGGCGATGAATCGACTGCGCATCTGTAGACTTCACGAGAAATCCCTCCGTAGGCTACCGCGCCGGAGGTTCGCTCTTCCCGACGAATGTCCGGACCGATTTCGTCTCCAGGTATTCGGCCAACCCTTCGGCCCCCAGTTCGCGGCCGATGCCGCTATCTTTCACCCCGCCGAACGGCGCCTCCGGGAGACTGAGTGGTTTATAGTTCACCCACACCATGCCGGACTGGATCCGGTCGACGAACCGCTCGATGGTCTTTGAATTCTCCGACCAGATGGCGGCGCCCAGTCCGTAGGGAGAGTCGTTAGCTTTGGCGATCGCGTCGTCGAGGTCGTGCACACGCTCCAGCGGCAGCACGGGGCCAAAACACTCCTCCGTCCAGATCGCGGCATCCTCCGGCACGCCGGTCAGCACCGTCGGCTGCAGGAAATAGCCCCTGGCGTAGTCGCCGCCGGACGGCCTGGCGCCACCGGCGACCAGGACCGCGCCGCGTTGAAGGGCGTCCTGCAGCAACCGCTCCACGTCATCGCGCACCTGCGCATTGTTCAGCGGGCCCATCTCGACGGCCGGATCCAGCCCGTTGCCGACTCGCAGCGACCGGGCATAGCCCGCGGCCAGCTTGGCGAACTCGTCGAAGACACGGTCGAAAACGTAGACGCGTTTCACCGACGTGCAGGACTGACCGGCGTTGCGGAAGCGCCCGCTGCGCACGATCGTCTCGGCCGCCGCCACCAAGTCAGCGTCGTCGCATACCACGCTCGGATCGCTGCCACCAAGTTCCAGCGTGACGTGTTTGAGCCCGGCTGCAGCCGCCGTGTAAATGGTCCGGCCTGTGTCCGTGGAGCCGGTGAGGGCAATCTTCCGCACGGCGGGATGCCTGATGAGCGTGTCCCCGACGGCGGAAGACGGGCCCGTCACGACGTTGGCGATACCCGCCGGCACCCCCGCTTCGTAGAGCATTTGGGTGAGGACGACGTCGGTGAGTGGGGCGGTGGTCGCTGGTTTGATGACGACCGCGTTGCCGGCCATCAGCGCCGGCGCCACCTTCCAGGCGTAGAGCGAGACGGGGAAGTTGAACGGCAGGATCGCCGCGCAGACGCCGATGGGTTGCTTGCGAGTTTCTAGCCGAAGTACATTATCGCCATCGCGGGCATAGGTGACGGTGCCGGTGATCTTCCCCCCGTATCCGGCGTAGTAGTCAAACGTGCTGGTGAGGCTCTCGATCTCGCTCTGGGCCTCGCGGTAGACCTTGCCCTGCTCGCGGGTCAAGAGCCGCGCCAGGTCCTCCTTCCGTGCTTCGACCAGCGCGACAAATTTCTGGAGCACCCGACCGCGCCGGCGAGA
Source organism: Candidatus Segetimicrobium genomatis (assembly GCA_005882335.1). Classification (GTDB taxonomy): domain Bacteria; phylum Sysuimicrobiota; class Sysuimicrobiia; order Sysuimicrobiales; family Kaftiobacteriaceae; genus Telluricultor. The sequence goes on along the minus strand of VBAP01000076.1, from coordinate 10,048 downwards.
CTCGTGCAATCGTGGCCACCACGTGGTCTCAAATGCTTTCTGAGCGGAGGCCACCGCCCGCCCCACGTCCTCGGGTGCTCCCTTGGGTACGACGCCGACAATCTCGTCGGTGTTGGCGGGGTTGCGGACCTCGATCGTCTCCTCGCGCTGCGCGGGGATCTGTTTGCCGTCCAGGAGCATCCCGTACGTGGCGGTCATCGGCATGCCTACCTCATTCCCATGCCGGAGAATCCGGTGGGACGCAAGCGAAGACTCACCCGCTTCTGTGGGGAATCTGTCGGCGGGTATTTGTACGGCTGGCCCCCGTAACGCATCGAGAGACGGTCGATGTCGCGCGCGCCGTTCGCAAAGTCCAGGCGGACCTTGCCGCGAATCTGCACGTATAGATAGGGATTGTCCTTGTCCACAACGGCGATCGCCGCGTAGGGGTTGGCCTCCAGGTTGCGGAGCTTAACCCGCCCCTGCGACGTGTCCATCAGAATTTCCTCGCCATCCAGCATGAACCAGACCGGCGTGACCTGCGGCCGGCCTTTCGGGCTGACCGTGGCCAGCGCGGCGAAATTCGGCTTCTCCAAGAACTTCTTAACATTTTCGGGCAGTTGCATTCGGCTTTCCCTCCTGCATCGTGTACCGGTGCAGCTTCATCGTATTCTGGCAGCCTTCGCCTGCCAAGCCCCATCGGCCAGGAGCCGGCGCGCAGCAGGCCGTAACCAGTAGGCAGGACTCGCTTCAGGAGGATCGCCGGAATCTATATGCAGCCGCGCATGTGGCGGGGCGTCGTTGAGGAGTATCGGGAATTTCTCCCTTTTACAGACGCCACGCCGGTCATCACCCTCCGCGAAGGTGGGACCCCACTGCTGGAGTCCCGTCTGGGGACTCCGGTTGGTTTGCGGCTGCTGGTCAAATACGAGGCCACGAATCCCACCGGATCATTCAAAGATCGCGGCATGACCGTGGCGGTATCCAAGGCGGCGGAAGCCCGCGCACGCGGGATCATCTGCGCCTCTACCGGGAACACGGCTGCCTCGGCCGCCGCCTATGCCGCTCGAGCCGGACTGCCATGCGCGCTCATCGTTCCCGCGTCCGGTGTCGCCCTGGGGAAACTGGTCCAGGGTATTGCCTGCGGGGCGACCATCATCGCCGTCCAGGCCGCCTTTGATCGCGCTCTGGATCTGGTGCGCGAGGCAGCGCCGCTCCTTGGACTCACGCTGGTCAACTCCGTCAATCCCCACCGGCTCGCCGGACAGAAGACCGCAGCATTCGAGATCTGTGACGCGCTGGGCCGGGCGCCACAGACGCTGGCCATTCCCGTAGGAAACGCCGGCAACATCACCGCCTATTGGGCGGGATTCAAGGAATATCGGGCGGCCGGGCGCAGTAAGTCACTGCCGAGAATGGTCGGCGTCCAAGCTGAAGGCGCCGCGCCGCTGGTTCAGGGGCATCCGGTCGATGAGCCGCGTACTGTGGCGTCCGCGATCCGTATCGGCCGGCCGGCAAGTTGGGATGGAGCGATGACCGCGGTCCGCGAATCCGGTGGGACGCTGCTGGCCGTGACGGATGAGGAGATTCTGGCCGCACAGGACCAACTGGCGCGCGAAGGGATATTCGTGGAACCCGCGTCGGCCGCGTCGGTGGCGGGCGTGCTCAAGATGGGCCGCGCGCGTCAGCTCGATGGTGAAGTGGTATGCGTGCTGACCGGACATGGGCTCAAGGATCCAGAGGTGATCCAGGCACGCGCAAACCTGCCGGCGCCGATTCCAGCGACACTCGAGGCAATCAGCGAACGACTATCCCTCGGATAACGTTCCCCCCTCACCTTGAACCACTCGCTCCGCTTGGGTTCAGGGCAACGCCCACACCCTCTCCCCCCTCGGAGGGGGAGAGGGGGAAGCGGAACGTCAGAAACGCGGTTGTACCGGCTGGAACCCCGGTGGCTGCTGGAAGGGCTGTGGCGCAGGCCCGAACGGCAATCCAGGAATCTGCGGGCCCTGGTACGGACGGAGCGGGAAATACTCCGGCGGGCTACCCGGCATACCGGGCGGATTGTCCGGGCCCGGCATCAACTGATACAGCCTCCCCTGATAGTAGAAGAGAATGATCGGCTGGCAGTCTTGACCCTGTCCCTGGCCCTGACCTGGTCCCTGGCGGTCCGGCCCCGGGAATGGGATGATCTCGGGCTGCACCGGGAGGTTCTGCGCGGGTATGGCGGAGACCGCGGCGGGCTGCGCGGCGGCGGCCCCCTGCATCGTCTGATGCAGGGCGGCGCCCGCGTGCCATCCGGCTAGATAGATGAACACTCCCAATGCCGCGATCACGCCGGCCCCGATCACCCCGTACGCAACCTTGCGCAGCATAACCGTTCCCTCCCGATCACGTCTTGGTTCAACTATACCACCAAGGTATACAATGGAGTCATGGCCCTCGTCTTCACGTTCTCGTGCGGTGGGTGCGGTCGCACATATAGCGTCTACTACCCCAAGGCCTTGATGTATGAACTGAGCGGCTCCGCGCCGCGGGAGATGGGACTCAAAGAGGATGAGGAGGATCGCCGTTCCGGGGCCGTCGACGCCGTCCGGACGCGGGCGGAGGCGGCGAGCCGGATCTTCGTGGACGCGAGCCAGGAGTTAGAACGGGTCTGCGTGTGCGGGAAACGTCTGGATTTCAATATCATGCACCATCCCCGCGTCCCACAGTCTAAGCAGGTGCTGTTGCGCCGGCAGACGGGTCTGATCCCGTTTCCAACCACGCCGAAGAAGAGCTGAGCCTACTCACCGAGAGTGCGCGCCACTGTCGGAAGAGACATGCCTATGTGACGCGCTGCGTCGCTGCCCCGCTGGTTGCAAAACTTGGACTAGCGGATACCACCACGTAAGTCAGGTGGGCGGCGAACAAAAGTTCCGAATTGACCGGTCCTGTACCCCGGTGTAACGTCAAAATTGCCAGCGGGTGCGGCAGTCTAGATGGGAGGTTGTTAGCCTCCTACGGTTAACCCGGCCTAACTGGGTACGACCCGCTGGTCTACGTTTGTCTCGTCACTTCCCCGCAACGCCCCTCATGCTCTGTTCCATTGCTTGTTTACGCACCGGAGGACCCTGCGCCCGGTAAGAGAAACTACGAACGGACCGCCCACAGTCGCACGCTGTATGCAATGTCGGAGGTATTCCGTGACTCAACGTGACCTGCGCACGCCGCACCGGCTTTTGCCCGAGAAGCTGCGATGGGCGTGCGACCCCAAGACTTTTCCATTCAAGACGACCGCAGAACTGAAGGCCGACGAGGTCATCGTCGGGCAGGACCGCGCCGTGCGCGCGCTCGAGTTGGCGCTGACCATCCAGCAGCCCGGCTACAACGTGTATATCTCTGGGCCGGTGGGCACCGGGCGTACGACCTACGCGCGGAAGAAGGTGCAGGCCGTCGCCGCCGCCAAGCACGCGCCGCCGGACTGGTGCTATGTGTACAATTTCCAGCAGCCCGATCAGCCGGCCGCTCTCTCGCCGCCGTCGGGATCCGGGGTGAAATTCCGCAAAGACATCGATGAGCTTATGGACGAGCTCAAAGACGCCATTCGGAAGGTTTTCGCCAGTGAGACGTTTGAGACGCGAAGACGCGAGGTGGTTCAGTCGTTCGAGCAGCGGATCACGGAGGTGTGGCAGGAACTCGAGACCAAGGCCAAGCAGTTGGGCTTTGCCATCCAACGTCTGCCGACCGGGATCGCCACGGTGCCGGTCGGTCCCTCTGGAGAGCCGATCACCCCGGAGCTGTTCAACCTGCTCCCGGAGGAGCAGCGGAATGAGATCACCCGCCGCGGCCGCGCGCTGCAAGAGGAAGTGGGCGAAGCGGTGCGCAAGGTCCGGGTCATCGAGCGCGAGGCGCGAGACGCCATGCGCGAGTTGGAGCAGCGGGTGGTGAGCTCAGCGGCCAGTCATCCCATCACCCGCCTGAAAGACCGCTACGCTGATCACCCAAAGATCGTGGCCTACCTGGACCAGGTGCTGGCCGACGTGGTCGAGCACCTGGAAGACTTCAAAGAGCAGGAAGAATCGCCCGCCCCATTTCCACTCGCGGCGTTCATGCGCCGGCAGGACCCGTTTACCCGCTACCGGGTGAACCTCGTTGTGGACAACAGCCACCTCCGGGGCGCGCCGGTGATCGAGGAGAGCAACCCGACCTACTACAACCTGCTGGGAAAGGTGGAGTACCGCGGCGAGTTCGGCGCGCTGGTCACAGACTTCACTATGATCAAGTGCGGGGCGCTGCAGCAGGCCAGCGGCGGCTTCCTCACACTGCAGGTCCGTGACCTGCTGACCAACCCGCTCTCATGGGAAGCGCTCAAGCGCGCCCTGAAGAGCGGGGAAGCGCGGATCGAAAATATCGGGGAACAGCTCGGTCTGATGCCCACGGCCACCCTCCGGCCGGAGCCGATTCCGCTGGACGTGAAGGTGATCCTCATCGGGACGCCCCAGATCTTTCAGCTCCTGTACGTGCTCGATGAGGACTTCCGTAAGCTCTTCAAGATCAAGGCCGAGTTCGACGTCGAGGTGGACCGCACGGAGGAGGCCACCCGGGCCTACGCTGAAGCGGTCGGCGCCATCTGCAACCGGCGGGGGTTGCGGCCGTTCGACCGGTCGGCCGTGGCGCGCGTGCTCGAGCACAGCGCCCGGCTGGCCGAGCACCAGCAGCGTCTGTCCACGCGCTTCAATGACATGGTCGAGATTATCTTTGAAGCCTCGGCATGGGCTCAGCAGGCCGGTCATGACGTCGTCGCCGGGGCTGATGTGGATCGGGCGGTTGACGAGAAGGTGTATCGATCCAATCGCATCGAGGAACGCCTCCGGCAAATGATCGCCGAGGGCCAGTTGCTCGTCGACGTCGATGGCGTGAAACCGGGCCAGGTGAACGGACTGTCGGTCCTGCAGCTGGGTGACTACAGTTTCGGACATCCCAGCCGCATCACCGCACGCACCTTTGTGGGCAGCCGCGGCGTGGTGAACATCGAGCGCGAAACAGAGATGTCGGGCCGCATCCACAGCAAAGGCGTGGCCATTCTGGCCGCGTACATGGGCGGCAAGTATGCGCAGCACCAACCACTCAGTCTGAACGCTTCGTTGACGTTCGAGCAAACGTATTCAGAGGTGGAAGGGGATAGCGCCAGCTCCACCGAGCTCTACGCGCTGCTCTCTGAACTGTCCGGCGTGCCGATCGAGCAGAGCATCGCCGTCACCGGGTCGGTCAAGCAGAAGGGGGAGATCCAGCCGATCGGGGGCGTCAACGAGAAGATCGAGGGGTACTTCGCGGTCTGCAAGGCGCTCGGGCTCACCGGGCGGCAGGGCGTGATGATCCCCGTGCAAAACGTCCCCAATCTGATGCTGAGGCCGGATGTGGTGGACGTCGTGCGGCAAGGGAAGTTCCACATCTGGGCTGTCCGGACGATCGACGAGGGGCTGGAGGTTCTGACTGGGCTGCCGGCGGGTGAGCCTGACGGTGACGGCCAGTACCCGGACGGCACGGTCAATTCGCTGGTCGGACGGCGCCTCAGCGAATTGGCCGAGCGGCTGCGCCGCTTCGCGCCGGCCGGACGGTCCGGCGACTCCAAGAACGACGAGAAAGACAAGTAGCCATGCACCACGGCGCTGCGCTTGAATGCATGGCGCAGCCACGACCGTAGAGGGAGGGCGGGTGGATGGATCTGGGCCTGCGGGGCCAGACTGCGCTCGTGGCGGCCGCCAGCCGCGGCCTGGGGAAAGCGGTGGCGAAGCTGTTTGTCGAAGAAGGGGTCCGCGTCGCCATCTGCGCGCGCCGCAAAGAGGCTCTGGAAGCCGCGGCCGCGGACATTGGCGGTGACGTGCTGCCGGTGCAGGCCGACGTCAGCAACGCCGAAGACGCGGACCGATTCGTCAGCACCGCGGCGAAACGGTTCGGGCGGATCGATATTCTCGTGAACAACGCCGGGGGGCCCCCGGCCGGACCATTCGTGGAGATCAGCGACGAACAATGGTGGGCCGGAATCGGGCTGAACCTGATGAGCGCAGTGCGGCTGACGCGGGCCGTCATCCCGCATATGCGGAAACAGGGCGGCGGGCGCATCATCAACATCGCGTCATACGTGGTCAAACAGCCGCTGCCGAACCTCGTGCTGTCCAATGCGGTTCGCCTGGCGGTGGTAGGGCTCGCCAAGACATTAGCGACCGAGCTGGGACCGGACAACATCCTGGTGAATACGGTATGCCCTGGGCCGATCGCGACGGAACGGCTGGAGTCGCTCACCAAGACGTTTGCGGAGCGCGAGAAAACGTCGTTTGAGGAGGCTGAACGCCGGCTGTGGACGGCGGAGGTACCGTTGGGCCGAGTGGGTCAGCCAGAGGAATTCGCCAGCGTCGTGGTGTTCCTGGCCTCCCCGCGCGCAGCCTTCGTCACCGGGACGACCCTCCAGGTCGATGGAGGTATGGTGAAAGCGATCCTATAGGATTCGCCCTACTCCTGAAGGTCGGTCAGGAACACCCCTCCCTCAAATCGTAATGACAAGGCCGGGACGATAAAGAGAACGGGGTTGAATGACGGATCCTGCTGTTGTGCCCCCAGCGGGATTCGAACCCGCGTTACCGGCTTGAAGGGCCGATGTCCTAGGCCGGGCTAGACGATGGGGGCCCTGGCGGGCACAACGGTAACCACTGTAACATAGGCAGTTGAATGGGGTCAAACGGATGACGGCAACGACGAGAGATCAAAGAATGCCGCAATGGCGGGCGGCGCACGCGCGGGCCCTCCGCCTCGCACAGCGGCTGCGCGAAGCCTCAGTCGTATTCCGCCGTTATGCCGGCGAACTCAAGTACCATCCGCAGACCGGCGTGCAGGGACGCATCGGACGGGACCTGCTCGACGCCGCCGCCGTGGTGCGCGATACGCTCAGCGAGGTGGACGCGATGACGAGGCGGTGGGACGAGGAGATCGCCTGGTTGCGTTCGCTGGATCCCCGGCTGCCAATGGAGGACATTCATCAAGGTCATGCCGCGGCCCGGGACGCCGTTCGTCTGACCCGCGCTGCGCTGGATGTGTTCGCACAGGCGGCGCTGCACCCGGAGACGGCGTCCTTGGATGCGCCATACGGCCACGGCGCGCCGCGCCGGGTACATCCCGGCGCCCAGTGCACCTGGGTGGCCGAACGGGCGGAGGAACTGGCAGTCCGGCTATCTTCCGTCGCGCTGCTCAAAGAGAACTTGCTGTTGATGCTGCAAGCACCCTGAGTCCTTGCGGATCTTTACCGTCGGCCACTCCACACGTTCCCTCCAGGAGTTTCTCTCGCTGTTGTCGACATATGAGATCACCCTCCTCGTTGATATTCGCGTCGCGCCTGGGTCCAGGCGGTACCCGCATTTCGCACGCGACGCACTCGCTGCAGCGCTGCAGGAGGCCGGCATCGGCTACCGCCACTTGAAGGACCTGGGGGGATGGCGGCGGCCCCGGCCGGACTCTCCTCACACCGGCTGGCGCAGTGAGTCGTTTCGTGGGTACGCGGACTACATGGAGACGCCCGCGTTTGCTGCCGCGCTCGAGCAGGTGTTGGCCGACGCACAGAGCCACACCGTGGCGATCATGTGCGCAGAGGCCGTTCCGTGGCGATGTCACCGCCAGCTGGTCGCCGATGCGCTGCTGACGCGCGGCGTGGAGGTCGTGCACATCCTCGACCGGACGCACACCGAGCCGCACCGGCTGACCCCGTTTGCCAGAATCGAGGGAAAGCGGCTCGTGTACGATGGTGGGAGGCCGCTGTGAGGCAGCCTAAACCGTTTTCCCCTCTCCAGTAAGTTGAGGGCCCGGCAGGGTCCAACATGACTCCCCTCTCCCCGGCGAGGGAGAGGGATAGGGTGAGGGGGCGGAGTTACCCACCGATCCTGATCCTTACGTGATTGCCTGGGGAGAGGGTTAGGGTGAGGGGTTAGTCATATTCAGTCAGGCACGGGCAGACTCTTGAACCTGTAGCATCGATAGATCGCGAAACGCCGCACAATCTGCCCGCCGTGCATCACCTCGATATCCGGTAGGCGTTCGACTCTTTCAAACATCAGACTCAGCGGCAGTCCCGGCGCCCCTGCGGCATCGTTAATGAATATCGCATTCCGATCGACCAAGGCCCGGACGTTGCGGCGCACGGCGAAAGCATCGCTGACGCTTGCCGTTGTGACGACAAACCGGCCGTGGGTGTGGTAGTCGATTTGCGCTGCCGTCTGGTAGCTGACGGAAAGAATGAAGATGTCTCGGCCACCCGGCGTCTGGCTGACGAGCGCGTCCAGCTTCGAGGCCACCTGATCCCATCCCCACAGTTGCCCCGCGAGCGACGGGGTCGGACGGAACGGGAAGACATGAATCCCGCCGACGATCAACAGGTTGAGAGCGACGGCTATCCCGGCGAGCATGCGCCATATCCGTTGGGTTCGCACCTGAGGCCACAGCGCCGCCGCGGGGAGCAGCGCGATCAGATAGCCTGGAGCCGGCCAGTGCGGTTTGGGAATTCCCTGCAGGCTCGTCAGCCAGTTGACCCCGATGAGTGGGATGCTCGCCCACGCGGCGAGCGCGAACCGAGCATCGCCCCGGCGGGCCCATCGAGCGCTCGCCGCAAGCGCAAGGAGCAGCAACACCGCCGCCACCGGCCCGTAGTAAACAAGCTGCCCAGCCGTATAGGCCAAGATACTGAGACCGGCTGAGCCAAGGTGCGTCCAGGGAACCGGCGCGCTGGATTTCAGGATCATGATCCACTGGTGGTCCGCATTCCACAAAACTACCGGCAGGACCACAAGCATAGACAGCAACGCAGCCGCGTATGGTTCCCACCTCTGGAGCCATCGGCGGTGCGTGGGGGAGGTCAATAGAAATGCCGGTAGCGCGAGGGCCAAGAACACAGCAGTGAGCTTGCTCATCAATGCCAGGCCCAGGGCCAGGCCTGTGACCAGCCACCCGGCGACCGAACTGGACATCAGGGCGCGCCAGAACGACCAGAGGGTGAGAATCCAGAAAAATCCTAGAGGTGCATCGGGAGCCGCGAACACCGCGCCCAGCGCGAGAGCGGGTACCAACTGCAACCACATCGCCGCTACGCGCCCGGCCGCCGGCCCAAACATCCGGGTGCCCAAATCCCACAGCAGCAGGGCCGTGCCGATTGCCAGCAGCACCGGTCCCATGCGAATCCCCAGGGGCGTGTCGCCGGCAAGGGCCAACGTTGCCCGCAGGACATAGGCGATCATAGGCGGATGGTCCGGGTAGCCCCAGGCGAGATGGTGCGCCCAGGTCCAGTAGTACGCTTCATCATCCTGCGGCGGGAATGACGCGGCGAAGATCAGACGGACTATGGTAATGAGACCCAGCAGAAGGAAAATGCCGCGGGTAGGCTTAGTCAACGATCGCTTCCTGCTGAAGCAACTGCCGCGCGCGGCGGAACACGCGGTCCAGCATCGCTTCCGTCAGCCGGCCTGTCTGTGTGTTTTGACGGCTGGGGTGGTAGGAAGCGATCACCAGCGGCGGAATCGGTGGCGTCGCACGGAGGCGATACACCGCGCCGTGCCTGAAGCGCGGCCGCGGTCGAGGC
>VBAP01000076.1:0-439 GCA_005882335.1 Candidatus Segetimicrobium genomatis | reverse complement strand
GATCTGGCCCAGCGTCACAACGACGCGAGCGCGGCGCAGCAGCGTGAGTTCCTGGCGCAGGTAACCGGAACAATTCGCGATTTCCTTCCGCGTGGGCTTGTTGTCGGGAGGCGCGCATCGAACTGTCGCAGTGATGAACGCATTGTGCAGTTGCAGCCCGTCGTCGCGGTGCTCGGACGTAGGTTGCGAGGCGAACCCGGCGCGGTACAGGGCGCGCATGAGCCACTGTCCTGAGCTGTCACCGGTGAACATCCGCCCGGTGCGGTTGCCGCCGTGAGCCGCTGGAGCTAGTCCCAGGATTACCAGTTCTGCGTCGGGATCACCGAAGCCGGGGAGCGGTTTCCCCCAGTACTCCCACTGCTGGAACTCCCGCTTCTTAATGCGCGCCACCCGTTCGCGGTAGCGAACCAGACGCGGGCATTTCCGGCAGGCGATGATA
>VBAP01000075.1 GCA_005882335.1 Candidatus Segetimicrobium genomatis | reverse complement strand
GATCATCATCCAGTTCGTGCTGGCAGGGCTCCGGATCAAAGAGCTGCCGATCCCCACTTACTACGGCGACGAGATCTGCCGCGTGAACGGCATCAGGTACGCATGGGATGTCGCCAAGGCGGTGATGGTGGCGCGGGCGCAGCGGATGGGATTTTTCTACGACCGGCGGTTCGATTGTCAGCCCGCCACGTCCGGCCACGCGCAATACGAACCGAAGCTCGGGTATCTCAGCCCCCACACCGCGGCGCTCGAGATCGTGCCGCCCGGCGCGCGCGTGCTGGATCTCGGCTGCGCCGGCGGCTACGTCGGCGCGATGCTGCGGCGCGAGCGCGGCTGCCGCGTGACCGGCGTCGATCGCTTTCCGCCGGGCGCGGGCGTCGAGCTCGACGCGTTCGTGCTGCACGACCTCAACGACGGGCTGCCGCTCCTCGACGCCCGTGACTACGATTACATCCTGCTGCTCGACGTCATCGAGCACCTGACGTCGCCGGAGACCTTCGTGGAGCGGCTGCGCGACGCGCTGAAGTTCGCGCCGACGCGGCCAATTCAATTACGGCAAGCGCGGCATCCTCGATCTCACGCACTGCCGCCTGTTCACCTTCGAGTCGTTCCGGCGTCTCTTCGAGCAGGCCGGCTTCCGCGTGCGGCAGACGCGCGGTATTCCGGCGCCGATTGCGCTCGTGCTGCCGCCGGGCGCGCTCAGCCGTGCGCTGAACGGCATCAATCAGGCGCTGATTCGCCTCGCGCGCGGCCTCTTCTCCTATCAGATCTTCTTCGTCGTCGATCCGCTTCCATCGCTCGAGTACCTCCTGCAGCAGGCGCACACGCAATCGGCGGTGCGCTCCGAGGCGGCCGAGGACGCGACGGCCGGCACCCGCTGACGACCCAGTCCGCATGACTCCCACCCGCATCACGATCGTCCGAAGCCGCTTGCTTCTTCCCGCGGCCGCGCCGGGCGAGCTGGTGGTCACCGACGACGACGTGCGTGCGTGGATGCGGAACGGACGGATCGCGCGTCATCTGCTGCGGTACCGATCGGGCCGTCTGCTGACCGAGCGGCTCGAGACCTCCGGCAGGCCGATGCTGATGTGGGTGCTCCGCCTGATGACGCGCGGTGCGTGCTTCGTCGAGGATCTCGATGGCCGTACACGACCGGTCACGATTCCGTTGCTCTGCCGCTGGTCGGTGCGCCTTGCGCGCGAGGCGCTGCAGACAGACCACCTGCTTGGTCGCGTCGAACGCGAGGTGGCGGCGATCGCGTCGGTCGACCGAGCCGGCAGCCGCCCCACGCTGGATCGATCGGCTAGCCCGCTCTTCTTGCGCACCGATCTGAGCTTTGGCGTGCGCGCCGGCGGCTCGGTTGGACACATCGCCGGCGTCGTCAACGAGCTGGGAGAGGTGCTGGGGTCGCCGATCGTACTGACCACGGCGGACGTGCCGACGCTGCGATCGGACATCGAAGTGCATCACGTGAGTGCCCCAGAAGCGTTCTGGAATTTTCAGGAGCTGCCGACCTTCGTCCTGAACGAGGTGTTTCACACGGAGGCGTTCCGGGTGCTGAACGGCCGCCGCGTGTCGCTCGTCTACCAGCGCTACAGCCTGAACAACTACGCGGGTCTCCGGATCGCTCGACGACTCGGGGTGCCCTTCGTCCTCGAATACAACGGCTCTGAAATCTGGATGGGGCGTCATTGGGGCCGTCCGCTGAAGTACGAAGCGCTGGCGTCGCGGATCGAGCTCCTGAACGTCAATGCAGCCGATCTCGTCGTCGTGGTCAGCCGTACGATGCGCGACGAGCTCGTCGGCCGAGGTGCGTCTTCCGATCGCATCCTCGTGAATCCGAATGCGGCCGATCCGGATCGGTACAACCCGAAGGTGGATGGCGCGGCGGTCACCGCCCATTACGGTTTGGCAGGCAAGACGGTGATTGGGTTCATCGCGACGTTTCAGCCGTGGCACGGCGCTGAAGTTCTGGCCGAAGCGTTCGTGCATCTGCTGCGCCAGCGTCGCGCGTACCGCGATTCGGTTCGATTGCTGATGATCGGCGCGGGCCCGCGACTGGCGTCGGCGAAGCACATCGTCGCGGGAGCCGGGTTGTCGGACTTGGTCGAGTTCACCGGTCTTGTGCCCCAGGAACAGGGGCCCCAGTACCTCGCCGCGTGCGACATCGTAGCTGCACCGCATGTCCCCAATCCCGACGGATCGCCGTTCTTCGGATCGCCCACCAAGTTATTCGAGTACATGGCGATGGGGAAGCCCATCATCGCGTCGAATCTCGATCAGATCGGTGAGGTGCTGCGCCACGGCGAGACGGCCTGGATGGTCCCGCCGGCCGACGCGCACGCGCTTGCGACCGGTCTGATGCGTCTGGTCGAGGATCCGACCCTGCGGCAGGCGCTCGGGGAGGCCGCGCGTCGCGACATGGTGGCGCACCATACATGGCGCGCCCATGTGCGCCGCACGGTTGACGCGCTCGAATCACGTCTCTGCGCGCGCGTTGCATGACGCCTCGACGACTGCTCGCGATCAGCTGGGACATGCCCCCGCTGTCCGGGCCGCGCGCCGTTCAGGTCAGCCGGACGCTGAAGCATCTCGTTCCGCTCGGATGGGAGTCTTCAGTCGTGTGTTTCCGTCCTCGCTCGCGCCGATACAATCAGGACCACGACCTCGCCGCGCGCCTGCGTCCGCCGGATGGGGTGACGCTCGTGCCGGTGCCCTCGCTGGAAGAGCGCTTCGTCTTTCGCGCGCTCTGGCGTGTGTGTCCACCAATCAAGCGACTTCCGGATGAGAAGTGGGTCTGGATCGGACCCGCATCGCGAGCGGCCCGACATCTGGCCGCGGCGCAACAGTTCAACGTGCTCGTGTCATACGCACAGCCGTGGTCCGACCACCTGATCGGCCTGCGCGTCCATCGGACCACAGGCCTGCCGTGGGTGGCGCACTTCAGCGACCCCTGGACCGACAGTCCGTATGTGCGCGGGCGAAGGTGGCAGTGGCGGATCTGGCGTCGCATGGAAGCCGACGTCGTCCGCGAGGCTGATGCGCTGGTGTTCGTCAACCAGCAGACGGCCGATCGTGTGATGGAGAAGTATCCAGACGGATGGAGCCGCAAGAGCTTTGTCGTGCCACACGCCTTCGACTGCACCGACGTGCCGCGCGCTCAGCGTTCACCGAACCACGATCGTCTGACACTGGTCTATACGGGCCGCTTTTACACCGGCATCCGGACGCCGGACGCCCTCCTGCGAGCGCTCGCGATGGTGGCACGGCGGCGGCCGCTCGGCCGGGAGTTACGCGTCGTGTTTGTCGGAACGGTGGAGACCGCGCATCGCCGGCTGGCCAGCCAGTTGGGGCTCGACGATGTCGTCGAGTTCACCGGTCGCGTGTCGTTCGCCGACAGCGCGCGGCTGGCGGCGGGAGCCGACGTGTTGCTCGTCATCGATGCGCCAGCGGACGAAAGTTTGTTTCTGCCGAGCAAGCTCGTGGAGTACCTGCCGATGCTCAGGCCCATCCTCGGCCTGACGCCGCTTCGTGGCCCGTCTGCCGACCTCATCCGATCGCTCGGCTATCCGGTGGTCGCGCCCGACGATGAGCCATCGATCGCGGCAGTGGTCGAATCGTTGATCGTCGCTCACCGTGAGGGGCGTCTGACACCGTCCCCTGTCCATGCCGACGTCTCGCAGCGGTATGACATCCGCCGAACCAGTGCGGCATTTGCGGAGATTCTTGCCCAGTGCGTCCATCCGTCCTGATGGTGACGGGCGCGTACTACCCGGAGCTCAGCGGCGGCGGCCTTCAGGCGCGCCTGGTCGTTCGTGCGCTTCAGCAGGCGGCCCGCTTCACGGTGCTGACGACCTCGATCGATCCGTCGCTCCCAGCGCGATCGAACGAAGACGGCGTGCCGGTCCGGCGCGTGTTCGTGAACATGCGCAGCCGCGGGTCACGGCTCGCGGCGCCGTTCAGAATCATCGTGGCGTTTCTCGAGGTCGCGCGGCGGATCGACGTGGTCAACCTGCACGGGTTCTCGCGGAAGGCGATTCTGCTGGTCGCGTTGAGCCGGTTGTTCGGCAAATCATTCGTGCTCACGTTGCAGACTGGTGTCCACGACGAGCCGAAGAGCGCCCGCGCGATGGGGCCGCTTGCGTATTGGGCGTACGTGAACGCCGATCTCTACCTCAGTGTCAGCCCGGCGCTGTCGCGCGCGTACCTCGATGCAGGCCTGCCCGCGTCGCGCTTGCGGCAGGTCGCAAACGCGGTCGACGTCGAACGCTTCAAGCCGGCGGCGGTAGCCGAGCGCGTCGCGCTGCGAGCCGAACTCGGCCTCCCGCCGGCGATTCCGCTCGTGCTCTTTGTCGGCTTCTTCTCGCGGGACAAGCGTCCGGACGTCCTCTACGGCGCCTGGTCCCGCGTCGCCGCGCGCGTGCCGTCGGCGCTCGTCTTCCTGGGCGCGACCCGCGGCCGCTATCAGGAAATCGAGGCCGATCTCGCCGACACGATACGCGCACGCGCCGGCGTCGACCGTCTCGGCGATCGCACCTTCTTCGTCGAGACAACGCGCACGATAGAGAAGTACTATCGTGCCGTCGACATGTACGTGCTGCCGTCGATCCGGGAAGGACTGCCCATCGCGCTGCTCGAGGCGATGTCGTCGGCGCTGCCCTGCGTGGCCTCGCGCCTGCCAGGCTCAACCGACACGCTCATCGAGCACGATGTCAGCGGTCTGTTGGTCGCCCCCGACGATGTCGAGGGACTGGCGGAGGCCATTCGATCCATCCTGACCGATGGCGCCCGAGCGGCGCGGCTCGGCGCGGCGGCGCGCGAGACGGTCGTGGCTCGTTACGCGGTCCAGCGGACTGCGCCCGCGTGGTTGTCGGCCTATCAATCGCTCGCGAACCGCTGCGATCGCCCGGACGCGACGGGTGGATGATCTGATCATGCCTATGAGATTTCAATCGATTGCCGCTGACGTGAAGCTGGGACGCGACGTGAGGATTTTCGAGTTCGTCAACCTCTATGGGTGTGAGATCGGCGACGAGTCGAAGGTCGGTGCGTTTGTTGAAATCCAGAAGGGCGCGCGCATCGGCCGCCGCGTCAAAGTGTCGAGCCACTCGTTCATCTGCGAAGGGGTGGAGATCGAGGACGACGTGTTCGTCGGGCACGGCGTGGTGTTCATCAACGATCGATATCCTCGCGCGGTCACCGAATCCGGCCACCTGCAGACCGAGACGGACTGGCACGTGGTCCGCACGACCGTGCGGCGCGGCGCGTCCATTGGCTCCGGGTCGACCATTTTGTGCGGCGTCGAGATCGGCGAGGGCGCGATGGTCGGCGCGGGAAGCGTCGTGACGAAGAACGTGCCGCCGGGCGTCATCGTGGCGGGCAATCCGGCACGGGTGCTTCGATCTCTTGCGAAGGAGGCGTAACGCGATCATCCACCGCGCCGACGTCCTCTGTATCTCGTCGATCGACTGGGATTTCATCTGGCAGGGCCACCAGGAAATCATGTCGACGCTGGCGTCCGACGGCCACCGCGTCCTGTTTGTCGAGAACACGGGCGTGCGCGCGCCGAACCGGCACGACTTGCCGCGCGTCCGACGGCGGATCCGCAACTGGTGGCGCGGGACGAAAGGGTTCCGCCAAGAGCGGCCGAACCTGTTCGTCTATTCGCCGCTGCTCGTGCCGCTGCCGTACTCGCGGATCGCCGGCTGGCTCAATCGATTCCTGATGCTGCGGGCGCTGCGCCGCTGGATGCGCGCGACCGCCTTCTATCGGCCACTCATCTGGACGTTCCTACCCACGCCGCTCGCGCTCGACGTCATGCGCGAGCTCGATCCGCTGCTGACGATCTACTACTGCATCGACGATCTCTCGTCGAGCTCGCCCGGCGCGAAGCGGATCGTGCCCAGCGAAGACCGGCTGTTCAGGGAAGCGGATCTCGTCTTCGTGACGTCGGAGAAACTGCGCGCGCGCGCGGCGCGTATCAGCCAACGGGTGCACTTGTTCCCGTTCGGCGTCAGCTTCGAGCGCTTCGAGCGCGTGCGCGACGACGGCGAGCCGCCGCCGGCCGACCTGTGCGCGCTGAAACGGCCAATCGTGGGGTATGTCGGCGGCGTACATCAGTGGGTCGACCAGGATCTGGTCGCCGCGGTTGCGGGTCGGATGCCCGACGCCACGTTCGCCTTCATCGGGCCCGCGCAGACGGACGTGTCGGCGCTCGAGCGATGCACGAATGTGTCCCTCCTGGGCCAGCGGCCCCACTCCGAGGTCTCGCGCTACGTGAAGGGATTCGACGTCGGCATCGTGCCGTATCGGCTGACCGAGTACACCGCGAACGTCTATCCCACGAAGCTCAACGAGTACCTCGTCATGGGTATCCCCGTCGTCGCGACCGATTTGCCGGAGATTCGCCGCTTCAACCAGCAGCACGGCGACATCGTCGACGTCGCGGCCGACCCCGAGGCGTTCTCGGCTGCGATTCGCCGGGCGCTGAACGGATCGTCGGCCTCGGACGCGGCGCGCCGCATCGCCGTCGCGCACGAAAACAGTTGGCAGAGCAGGCTGGCTGCCATGAATCGTCTGATTGAGGAAGCCGTCGACACACGCCAGGCGTCGCAGCGGCGGTGGGACGAAACCTTGCGCCGTGTCTATCGACGAACGCGCACGCATGCGACGGAGGTGCTGCTCGGGTTGGTCGCGCTGTACGGGCTCGTGTTCTACACGAACCTGGTGTGGCTGATCGCGGCGCCGCTGAAGATGGCCGAGCCGGCACGGCCGGCCGACGCGATTGTCGTCTTCGCGGGGGGCGTCGGTGAATCGGGCAAAGCGGGCGGCGGCGCGCAGGAGCGGCTCAAACAAGCCGTCGATCTGTACAAGGCCGGTGATGCGCCGTACATGATCCTCTCGTCCGGATACGTGTACAGCTTTCACGAGGCGGAGGTCATGCGCGATCTCGCGATCGCGCAGGGGATTCCCTCCGGCGCGATCGTGCTCGAACAGCGCGCGACGAACACCTACCAGAACGTCACGTTTGTCGACGAGATTCTGCGGGATCATCACTGGACGTCCATTCTGCTCGTGACGTCGCCGTACCATATGCAGCGCGCAACGCTCGTCTGGCGCAAGGTCGCGCCCGCCGTCCGCGTCGTGCCAAGTCCGCCGCCACAGAGCCAGTTCTACGATCACGGGCGGGGCGCGTCGTTCGACCAGGTCCGTGGCATCGTCCAGGAGTACATTGCGATCTTCGCGTACTGGCGGCGCGGTTGGCTCTGAGCCTCTCGCACGGGCGGAAGCTCGTGACCGTCAGTCTTCCGGCGTTCCTCGCGTCCATCGTCGTCGTCGTCGGGGCGATCGAAGGGTGGGTCCGCGCGACGTGGGAGCCGCGAAAGGGCACGCCAGGCTTCTTTCTGACCGATCCGGTCCGCGGCCAGCGGCTCGCGCCGAATTACGACGGCTGGTTCGCCGGCGTGCCGGTCCACATCAACAGCCTCGAGCTGCGGGACAATCGGGAGTATCCGCTCGACAAAACGCCGAACACCTTTCGCATTCTCGTGCTCGGCGACTCGGTCACGTTCGGGCATGGATCGGTCTACGAGCACACGTACCCGTACCTGCTCGAGCAGCGGCTCAAGGCGTGGAACCCGAAGATCGACTGGCAGGTGTGGAACGCGGCCGTTCCAGGCTACAACACCAGCCAAGAGCTCGCACAACTCCTCGAAGTCGGCGATCGCTTCAAGCCGGATCTCGTCGTCGTCGGATTCTTCGAGAATGACCTGGTCGACAATCGTCGGCCCATCGACCCCGGCATCGTCCGGGTCGGCGTTGCGAAGATGCTGTCGTTCGCGCGTCGGCACATGTATTCGCTTGAGCTCTACAAGAGGGTTGTCCTCACGCTCGCCTGGCGGCTCTCGAAATCGGACGAGTACAAGGAGCGACTTGATCATCTCGGCACCGAGGAGGCGCTGCTCCAGACCGCCGACGTGTCGACGCGCGACGAGCAGCGGCTGACGCCGTACGAACGCCTGACTGACGCAGAGGTGAGCGCGAAGCGATGCGTGTTCGGGATGAAGCCGAATCCCGAGACGGTCCCGGCCCTGCAGCGTCAGCCGGACTATCCACCTTGGGTGGCGGCCGTTCGAGGATTCCAGGATCTGCAGCGTCAAGGGCGCTTTCGCGTCGCGTTCTTCGTGAACGACGCGCCAGACATCTGCGGAACCCAGCCCGAATCCGATTTCTTCTACGACGGGGGCACGCGGGCGATCGATCGCTTCTACTTGAGCGTGCTCGGCGAGGGCACGCCGGTGATCAGCAGCTACGAGACGTTCATGCACCGCCGCCCGTCGCAGATGCCGGCCGTGCGAGCCCACGCGCTCGGCAACGCCAACGAGGTCAAGGCCGACGTGCTGTTCGGCTTTCTGTGCGAGCGGCTGCTGCCGCCGCCGCTGCCTGCAGCCCGTCGATAGCGGTGGCGATCGCGACCGCGATGAACATGAACATGATCGGCTGGATCGTGATCGTGTATCGCATGTTCGTGAGCACCGGCGCGATGGTGACGGTCACGTACAGGACGAATGCCAGCGGCACCCAAGGCGCAAAGCGCCGCCAGCCGACGAGCACGCCGGCCACGAACGCGAGCAGGTAGATCGTCGACACGACCGTTGCCATACGGTACACGACACCGCTTCGTTGAAACTGCTGAACGGTCTGGACATCGTCGCTCCCGAACACCACGAATTGACGGACAGCCCGGTACACCGATGCGATAACGAACGCGGTGCGATCCCGCCTGATGTTGTCCAACGCCAGCGCCAGATAGCGTCGCATCATCTGAGGTTCACGGCGGTAGTAGATCTCGTTGATCACGACCCCTTCGATCCCCGTGCAGCGATTTCGCGAACTCGCTGGGTGCTGGCGCCGTTCTCTGAGCTCCACCAGCGAGCGGCTCGAAGTGAGCAGAGCCGCGGCGATTCCGTCGTCGACGTGAAGATCGGTGACGAGCCCCTGCCACATCCGTGGGACCTCAATCGACGAACCGTCGCGGAAGGAGATGACAAGTCGATCCGCGCGTCCTTCGACGCCTCGTACGATCGGTTCCTCCAATCCCCGCCCCTCGAGCAAGGCCGTGACAGCCGAGGCCGCCGTGGTGATTCCCGCATCCGCCAGGCGATCGCGAAAGGGGAGCGGATCGTTCCAGGTTTCGTGCCGCGCGGTTCGGACGATGTCGAAGAAGTCGAGCAGGTCGCCGTGGCGATCGAGATCCTCCAGATGATGCGGGCTGACGAAGAACACGAACGGCGCTGCGGCGCCGAGCTCGGGCGTCGTCGAGGAACGACCATCGGGCCGCGATCGTGCGCTGAAGTAGTAGTAGACGGCAGTGGCGCGACCCGGCGCGGGCAGATCGAAGTGCAGGCGACCGTGGTCATCCGCCGCGGCTTCGACTGTTCGCTCCACAGGGTCTAAATCGGACCAGTAGTGAATCGTCGCGGCGTCAAGGCGATCGACACAGCCCATGCTCCGGGCCTCGACGACGAGCGGTGCCTCGGACAGGCTCGTGTACGGAAAGCTGGGCGCTTCGAAGATGCGGCGCGGATTGTACGCCCGGCTGTTGCGGTACGCCCCCGTCTGCAGCGTGCCGTACCAGAGCTGTGCGCCGCCGTGAACGCTGGTCGGCAGAAAGATCCCTGTGAGCCGGTAGTTGCGCGCGATCCAGGGCGCCAGCGCGACACAGGCCGGGAGCGTGACCAGCAGCGCCGCCGCCACGCGCCGTCCGGAGCGGCCGCAGACCAGCGCGACGATCGCGAGCAGACCTGGCAGGAGCACGAGGTTCGGGCGGAACTGCGTCGCGAGGCCGCACAAGAGACCCGCAGCGGCCAACAGGATCGGCCGGTCGCCGTGACGGGCTTCAACGAACGCCAGCACCGCGGCCATGAACAGCACGGTGCAGACGGCGTCGGACGCCTGCGTCGACGCGTAGATCGTATTGAACGATCCGACCGAGACGATGGCCGCCAGCGTCGCGATGCGCCGATCGAACCAAACCCGCGCCGCCAGGAACACGAGCAGTGGAATCAGGCCGTTCAAGAGCACCTGGACCACGAGCGGTGCGAGCGGCCGGTCGCCGAACATTCGGTAGAACGCCGCCAGAAAGTACGCGTATCCCCACGGTACTTCCATCGTCTGGAACGGCTCGCCGCGAGCGAGCGCCAGCGCGAGCTGATGATACTGGTCGATCCCTTCCCAACCCCAAGGGTGTGGCGGACGAACGAGGAAGATGGCGCCGATGAGCATCGTCACGCCGCAACTCGCGAAAACGGCGCGCGGTATCTGCGCGCGGTTCACGACGCTGGAGGCATGTCGATCACGAGCGTGACCGCGCTGATTCGATGACCATGCGAAGTCGTCCGTGGTTGCTGTGTGCCCTCATCGCGGTCCTGACTGCCACCCTGTACTTCCGCGCCCTCGACGAGATTCCGCCTCATGTTAGTGGCGACGAAGTGAAGTTCGCAACCCAGGCGGCCGCTCTGGCTTCAAGCGGACGCGATTTGAATGGGCAGCGCCTGCCGCTGTTCCTGACGATGACGGATCCGCTCATTAGCAACAACAGCACCAATGTGTGGTTTCAGCCGATGCTCTTCTATCTCATCGCGCTGACGCTCAAGGTCGCGCCGTTGACGGAGTGGTCTATCCGGCTGCCGTCTGCCCTCATCGGCGTACTCGACGTGGTGCTCGTCTTCGTGCTCGCGCGCAGACTGTTCGCGAAGGTGTGGCAGGCGGCGCTTGCCGCGACTCTCCTGGCCCTGGCGCCAGCCCACTTCATCATGAGCCGGGTGGCAGCCGACTACATCTGCTCGGTTCCGTTCACCCTTGCGTGGCTGCTGTGCCTCGTGACCTTTTTTCAGCGCCGAGACGTTCGGCTGCTGTTCGTCGCCGGCCTGCTGCTCGGCGCCGGTTTCTACAGCTACATTGCCGCCTGGGTGATGATGCCGCTGTACGTGCTGCTGACGGTCGCCGTGATCTGGATGGCTGGGGAGCGGCGGATCGCGGCGATCCTCGCTCCTGTCGCCGGCTTCGCGCTGCCACTGTCGCTCTTCGTCCTCTGGAGCATCAACCATCCCGCGATGCTCCACGATACGCTCGCACGCTACGCTCTCATCGACCCGCAGGGGCCGTTCGGACTGTCGGCCGGTTTGCCGCGCTCGTCGAACGCGGTCTCACGACTCTCGGTCTATTGGGACTACTTCAATCCGGCGTATCTCTTTCTGGCGGGCGGCGCCAATCTGATGGACTCCACCCGGCGGGCCGGACTCTTCCTGCTGCCGGCCATGGCGTTCGTCCCGTGCGGTGTGGTCGCGCTGTGGACGAGACGATCCGAGATCTCGAGCCGCCTGATCCTGCTTGGCTTCGTCACGGCGCCGGTGGCCGCGACGCTGCTCAACGAGCGCTACTGCGCGGATCGCGAGCTCTTCGTGCTTCCGTTCGCGACCGTGATCTGCGTCGAAGGCGCCGCATCACTGATGGCGGATCGGCGCACGGCCGCAAGGGCCCTGGCGATGGCGCTGTGTCTTGCGGTGCCGTTGCACTTTGCCGTCTTCTATCGCGATTACACGACCGACTATCGCGCGCGCGTCGTCGGCTGGTTCGATCCGTTCGAGACGAGTCAGGTCGCAGAGTACGTCGTGTCGAGGGACAGCGCCGAGCCCGTGCCAGCGGTGTATTTGAGCACCAACATGGAGTACATGAACGTAGGCGGCTATCGCTGGCGATTTCAGATGCTCAAGCATAGCCGCCTCGATCTCTGGGCTCGAACGCGATACTTCGCCGGGCCCGACAGCGTCTCGCAGTTGCCGGCAGGAAGTGTGATTGTCTTTGGCGGCAAGGATCCACTGCTCGAGCCATCCCTGGAGACCGGGCAGTCGCGAATCGCCAAGATCGTCACCGATCCGTCCGGTGGAAGAGCCGTCGTCATCGTGAGGGCCGGGCCGTAGATGCTCGGCGATCACTCCCAGCTCGCTGGGGCAGCGCTGGTCCTGGCGGACATGGGACTCATCGGAGTGGCGGCGGCTCGCCAGTGGTCGTCGTTCGGGTTGGGTCTGCTCGCGGCCGCTCTGATCGCACTCACGCCCGCCCATTTCATGTACGCACACTCGGCGCCGCAAGCACTGGCGATCCTGCCGTTCGTGCTGTTCTGGCTGCTCGCCGTCGCCGCGTTCGAGCGCCGTGGACAGTTGCTCGCATTGTTGGTCGGCGGTCTCGCGCTCGGAATTGGCTGCTACAGCGCGCGACCGGCGATCGTGCTGATGCCGCTCTACCTCGCCATGACGATCGCGCTCGCCGGATGGCGAGGCGGCCATCGCGCGTGGGCGACTATCGTGTTCGCTTTCGTTCTGTCCACCCTTCCGGCGCTGATCTGGCTTGCATGGCATCCCGACATGTATGCGACGTACATCAACCGGTACGGGCTCTACGACGCGTCGCATCTGAATCCTTTGCAGGGCGCCAAGGACTTTCTCAACTACAACAACGTCCAGGAACGGATTTCCATCTACTGGGACTATTTCGATCCTGTATACATCTTCGGCGTGTTGCCGGTCGCGCTCGCGCTGTTCCTTCCGGCCGGCGTCTACCAGTTGCTGAAGCGTCGCACGCCGATGGACATCCTGCTGATCGCGGGCTTGCTGACGTCGCCGGTTGCCGCGGTGCTGGCCAATGAGCGCTACATTGTTCGGCGGCAACTCGTCATCATCCCGTTCGCGATTCTGATCGCGGTCGCAGGCGTCGACGGCCTGCTCCGGAATCGATCGCTCGTCTGGCGCGCGGTGGCGGTGGCCGGCCTTCTGGCGATCCCGCTCGAGGTCATCCTCTCGGCCTTCTCTGCGCTGTGAAGCTCTCGATCATCATCCCGGTCTACAACGAAGAGCAGACGATCAGCGAGCTCGTCGAGCGCGTGCGCGCCGTCGACCTCGGCGACATCGAGAAGGAGATCATCATCGCCAACGACGGGTCGAGCGACGGCACGCGCCGGTTGATCGACGCGAGCCACTGGGCGTCCGATCCGCGCATCAAGACCTACGACAATCCGATCAACGTCGGCAAGGGTGGGGCCGTCCGCATCGGGCTGAAGTACGCGACCGGCGACGTCATGCTGATCCAGGACGCCGACCTCGAGCTCGACCCGCAGGAATACGGCGGCCTGCTCGCGCCGATTCTCGCGGGACGCACCGACGTCGTCTACGGATCGCGGTTCCTTCGGCCGACCGGACCGATTCCGCTCAAGACGCGCATCGCCAACAAGGGCCTGACGTGGTTCGCGAACATCCTCTTCGGCGCGCGGCTCAGCGACATGGAGACGGCCTACAAAGTGTTCAGGCGCGAGGCGCTGAACGGGATCCGGCTGCGCTGCGTCGGATTCGATTTCGAGCCGGAGCTCACCGCCAAGCTCCTCCGCGCCGGCCGCCGCATCGTCGAGGTGCCGGTGCGCTACAACCCGCGCCGCATCGACGAAGGGAAGAAGATCCGGTGGACGGACGGCATCGATGCCGTGTACGCACTCTTGAAATGCCGATTCAGTAAGCAGACACAATAGCGCTCGGATGTTTATGCTGACTAAGCGGAAAGTCGCCGATAGCAAAGCCGAGCGGCGTAAGCCGCGAAGGCACGGGCGGTGGGGGTGGGGCCCCACCGCAAAGTAAAAGATGTGTGGCATTTGCGGCGAACTGACGTTCGACGGCGCGCCGGTGCGCGCCGAGACGATCGTTGCGATGCGCGATCGGCTGGTGCACCGCGGGCCCGACGATCAAGGCGTGTACCTGTCGGCCGCCGGCCGCGCCGGCCTCGGGTTCCGCCGCCTGCGCATCATCGACCTCAGCGCCGCCGCCAATCAGCCGATGGCAAACGAAGACGGCACCGTGCGGGTCGTCTTCAACGGCGAGATCTACAACTTCCACGAGCTGCGCGAGCGTCTGCTCGCACGCGGCCACAGGTTCCGGACCCTCGCCGACACCGAGGTCATCGTCCATCTCTACGAAGAGCGCGGGCCGGCGTTCGTCGAGGATCTCGACGGCATGTTTGCCATCGCGGTGTGGGACGAGCGTGCCGGCCGTCTCGTGCTCGCGCGGGACCGCGCGGGGAAGAAGCCGCTGTTCTATTACCGCGACGGGCGGCGCTTCGTCTTCGGATCCGAAATCAAGGCGCTCTTTGCGCATCCCGATGTGCACATCGAGATCGATCCGGCTGCGGTCCCGTCATATTTCTTGTACGGCTACACGCCGCATCCGGCGACGTTCTACCAGCGCGTGGCCCAGGTGAACCCGGCGTCGGTCATGACGATCGAGATGGACGGGTCGGTCGGCGAACGCACGTACTGGCGGCTCGATTTCGGCGGTCCGCCGAAGCTTCACGCGAAGGCGGAAGCCGGACCCCACAGGTTGGGCTACCAGGATGCGCGCGATCGCGTGCGCGACCTCGTGACCGCCGCCGTCAAGCGGCGGCTCGTCAGCGACGTGCCGCTCGGCGCGTTCCTCAGCGCCGGCATCGACTCGACGATCGTCGTCGGCGTCATGAGTCGATTGATGAACGAGCCGGTCAAGACGTTCACGATCGGCTTCGACGGCGATCCCGCGTACGATGAAACCGCCGGCGCCCGAGAGGTGGCGGAGCGATTCAAGACCGACCACACCGAATTCCGCGTCAAGCCCTCGGCCCTGCAGCTCATCGATCGGCTGATCTGGCATCACGACGGCCCCTTCGGCGACAGCTCCGCGATTCCGACGTACCTCGTGTCCGAGCTGACGCGCCCGCACGTCACGGTCGTCCTCACCGGCGACGGCGGCGACGAACTGTTCGCGGGCTACCTCCGATTTCGAGCCGCGCTCGTCGCGGAGCGGGTGCCGCGGGTCGGCGGCGCCGTGCTCGAGGCGGCGCTGCGCGCGCTGCCGGCCGCGCCGAACGAGCGGCACGTGCTCGCGCGGGCGCGCCGGTTCGCGAAGTTCATGCATCTGCCGCTCCTCGAGCGGGCGGCGCGCTGGAACAGCATCTTTCAGGACGACCTGGCGCTGCTGCTCGTGTCCGATGTGCCGCGCGCGATGCGGCTGGATCCGATCGCGCATCTTCGCCCGCAGCTCGGCGCGATCGACCGGCTGCCGCCGCTCAGCCGGCTGCTGGCCGCGAACTTCGCGTCGTACTTGCCCGACGATCTGCTGGTGAAAACGGATCGCTGCACGATGGCGAACTCTCTGGAGGCGCGCGCGCCGCTCCTCGACACGGCGCTCACGGAATACGCGGCGTCGCTGCCCGACTCGTTCAAACTACACCGGGGGCGCGCCAAGGCGATCCTCCGCGACGCGTTCGCCGACCTCGTGCCGCCCGCCATCGATCGGCGGCCGAAGACCGGCTTCGGCGTGCCGCTCGACGCATGGTTTCGCGGCGAGCTGCGCGACTTCGTGCGCGACACGCTGCTCGGATCGAGGGCGGCCTCGCGCGTCTATCTGCGGCACGATCGGGTGCACCAGCTCGTCGACGACCACCAGGCCGGACGCACGAACGACGGACACCGACTCTGGGCGCTGGTCTGTTTCGAACGATGGCTGCAGCTGCTGCCGACCTGGACTGTGGCGAATTCGGCCCTTGCCCGGCCGTAGCCTTCTTGGTACGATCCTGACCCTTCTTCGATGTTGACCATGATCATTGCGCCATTTCTCGTAGCGCTGGCGCTGTCGCTCGTCCTCGTCCCGATCTGCCGGGTCGCCGCCATTCGCTTCGGCCGCGTCGCGCGCCCCAGAGAGGATCGCTGGAACCGCCGGCCGGTGGCCATGTTCGGCGGCGTCGGCATCGCGCTGGTCTGCTTCAGCTGCGCCGCGCTGTTCGGCGTGGCGCGCGAATCGCCGGTGCTCGTGACGACGTGCGCGGCGATCTTTCTCACCGGTCTCGTCGACGATGTGCTGTCGCTGAAGCCGTCGACGAAGCTCATCGCGCAGATCGCGCTGGCGTCGGTCCTGGTGTTCTTCGGCTACCGCCTGAACTGGCTCCAGTCGATGACGCTGGACAGCCTGCTCACGTTGTTCTGGATCGTCGGCCTCACCAACGCGTTCAATCTGCTCGACAACATGGACGGCCTCTGCGCCGGCATCGCCGTCATCGTCGGCAGCGCGCTGCTGATCGATTTGCTGCCGGGCGCGACCGGGACGCACGCGTACGCGGCCGTGGGCTATCTCGCGATCCTGCTCGGCGCCACCGGCGGCTTCCTCGTCTACAACCTGCATCCCGCGTCGATCTTCATGGGCGACAGCGGCAGCCTCCTGCTCGGGTTCAGCTTTGCCGCCGTGACGCTCAGCTCCGGCCGCGCGGCGCCCGGACGATCGGATGTCCTGTCGATCGTCGCCGCGCCGGTGCTCGTCCTGCTGATTCCGATTTTCGACACGACGCTCGTGACGCTCTCGCGCTGGATCTCGGGACGCCGCGCGTCGCAGGGTGGCCGCGATCACTCGTCGCACCGCCTGGTCGCCATCGGGCTCTCCGAGCGGCGGGCGGTCGCGCTCCTGTGGCTGCTGGCGGCGATCGGCGGCGGCATCGGCGTCGCGCTCGACTACCTCAACAAGGGCTGGTCGTTGCTGGCGGCGCTGGCCTTTCTGGCCGCGATGGTGCTGTTCGCAGCATATCTCGCCGGCATTCGCGTCTACGACGAGACGGACGCGCGTGTGAAGCGGGGGGCGTTCACGCCGATCGTCGTCGACTTCATGTATAAGCGACGCGTGGCGGAAGTGCTGCTCGATTCATTCCTCGTCACGGTGTGTTACTACGCGGCGTACCGCCTGCGCTTCGAGGATCCCTACGAGTTCAACAAGAACTTCAGCATGTTCATCAGCACGCTGCCGGTCGTCCTGGCGGCGCAACTCGTCGCGTTCTTCGTCGTCGGCGTGTATCGCGGCGTGTGGCGGCAGTTCGGCATGATGGACACGCTTGTCGTCGCGCGCGGCGTGTTCTTCGGCGCGGTGACGGCGCTCGTCACCATTCTCGTGATTCAAGAGCTGTACGGCTTCTTCGCGTACTCACGCACGGTCTTCGTCATCTACGGGGTGCTCGTCCTGATGGCGGTGACGCTCTCGCGCGCGTCGTTCCGGATCGTCGGGGAATTCCTGCAGCGCCAGCGCCGGTCGGGGAGCCGCGTGGTGATTTACGGCGCGGGCGACGCCGCGGGCCTCGTGATCCGCGAGCTGCTCGCGCGCGACGCCGGCGACGTCCGCCTCCTCGGCTTCATCGACGACGACCCGCGCAAGGCCGGTATTCGCGCGATGGGATATCCGGTGCTCGGCGGCTTTTCGGCATTGACCGTGCTCGTCAAGGCGGCATCGGTCGACAGCATCGTCATCAGCGCGAACCGCATGCTGCCCGAGCGCCTCAACAATCTCGAGGTCCTTTGTGCCGATT
>VBAP01000127.1 GCA_005882335.1 Candidatus Segetimicrobium genomatis | reverse complement strand
CGCAATCGGGAACGCGACAACGAGGGAACCCACGGCCGCCAGGAACGCAACGCCGAGGGTCCGAACAAAAAGCGTCGCCACAGGGCCGAAGGGATCCAGGGCTCCCAGGTAGTTCGCTCCCGTGAGCTGAGAGTACGAGATCGTGAGGTCTTGGTTGACGGTCGTGAAACCGAAGAACACGACGATGAGGATCGGCGCCAATAGGAAGATCAAGAACCAGACCGCCGAGACAGAGGCGAGCAGCTCCCCTTTCGAGGACGCTTTCGTCGAACCAAGTCGGGCGATGCGCCGGAAGAACGCGCTCGTGAGCGTCGGGGTCGCCATGTCTCACACCGACGTGAGATTGAACCAGAGGGGGTTGTACTGCTTCACGAGGACGTCCGCGCCGACGTCGCGGGGAAGGTCGCACCGATTCCAATCATCCGGGGCCAGGAGGTTCGGGTATAGCCGCGGATCGGCCCGCATGTCGTATCCGTTCGCGAAGGGGGTTAGGAGGTCGAAACAGGCCTTGTTCGGCGTCGGGTAAAGATTCCATTTCGTCAGGAGCTGGTTCTCCGGCCAATCCGAACTCACGCTGTGGATGAAGTTGATGAACTCGTGGGCGAGCCAGAGATTCCGACACTTGCTCGGGATCACGCAGGTGTCCTGCCACCATCGGGATCCCTGATAGGGGATGATGTAGTCCGCCGGCTGCGGGTTGCTTTGATCCGGCCGTTGGGCGTAGGCGATGTCCCCGGACCACGCTTGGTTGAGCACCGCAATCCCTGCGATCAAGGAGGGCGTGTCGCCGGTGCTGTTGAAATCAAAGAGGTGGGGCTTACACTGAAAGAGCCAATCGCCCATCGCGTTCACCCGCTCAGGCGCCGTCTCGTTCGACGTCCACTGGGTTCCGGGCCAAACTTTGCCCGTCGTGTCGGTGTATGGTCCGACGTACGGGGACGGAATCAGCCCCTGCGCTTGTTGCGCGGTCCACCCGGCCTTCTTGGACCCGAACGTGAAGACATCGCGCTGGTCCTCGAGCATCCTCATCTTGCCATTCAGGGTGACTGTGGTCGGGTACCCCGCTGCTTGCGGGCTGTAGGAATCCATTGTGAAGAAGTCGAGGCCGATGGCCTCCACTTCGTCTTTCGGAATCTGGTCCTTCCGCCAGGCGATGCCGGTCGTCCCCCAGAAATATGGGATGCTGACGTAGTTGAGGCCGTTCGGATCCTGCCGCTGATCGAGGTTGTCCGGTGAATCGACGTGATGCGGGACGCGGATGAAGTCGCTCCAGAGATTGGCGAAGTTGGGGATCCAAGCGAGGTTCAGGTTGTAGATCAGGGCGGACTTCTTGATGTTGTCCACGATGTGGTTCGTCGGGAAGATGACGTCATACTTCTTCCCGCCGAGCGTGATCCACTCGAAGAGCTCCTCGTTGCTCGTGAACGTGTCTTGCTGGACGCTCACGCTGTAGCCCTTCGCGGCCATGTAATTCTGGAAATCCGTCTTGAACGAGCCAGGCCAGTAATCGTACCATTGCGCGACCTTCAGGGTGTTCGGCGTTGGGCCGCTCAGCACTCCTTCCGTCGCTTTGGTATAGTCGACGACGCCGGGAGCGATTTCCCAAGGCGGTGGCGGCTCGGGCGGTCGGTAGACGATGCGCAGCCCGGAAAGCGCCCCGAGTCCCAGCACGCCGGTGACCGCCCCCGCGCCCGCCACGACCTTCAGAAAACGGCGACGCGTGAACGAGGAAGGTTTGACCGCGTCCTCGTCGGAGGATCCGGCTCTCTCTTCGGGCTCCACAGCCCTCCAGTCCCTGCGACACGCCATCCCGAGAGCACAAATAGGCTTTTGGGCCCTCCGTCCCGCGGCCCCAGGGGGCGGCAACCGACCGCGCACACAACGGCGCGAACGCGCAAAGGATCCGGTGCGAAAAAATGACATCGGAGAATATTGGCCCGAAAGACATATCCACCCCCACCCGCTCGCCGTCCGTGTGAGGGTCGCACTCGTTGGGCTCGGCGGGGTGGGGCGCGTCCTCGCGCACGAGCTCTCGAACAACCCGCGGGTTTCTTCTCTGCAAATCATCGACAAAGTGAAAGTCACCTCTCGGGGACTCGCCCCGCTGCGGAGCCGAATCGAGGTGGGCGCATGCGAGTTGGACGCAGCCCACAACGCGGACCTCGTCCGAGCGGTCCGGGGTTGCGACGTCGTCGTGAACACGAGTGTTTCGGATCTCAACCTCGGGATCATGCGGGCCGCCCTTCGCGTCGGGGCCGACTACCTGGACGTGGCCGCGACCGGTCCCCGGAAGCCGAGAGGCCTGCCCGGCATCTTGGAGCAACTCACCCTCCACGAATCGTACGAGAAGGCGGACTTGCGGGCGCTCCTCTCGATGGGACTGGATCCCGGAATGTCGAACGTGATGGCCCGCGAAGCCTCCGATCGCCTCGAGACAATCGACACGATTCGCATCCGGTCCGGCGGTACCGTCCGGGTTCGTCAGAGCCGTCCGTCGCCCAAGTTCATCCCTCTGTATTCCCGCGAGGCGTTCTTCTCCGACGTGCGGATCCGCCCGACCGTCTGGCAACGCGGACGTCTCGAGGAGCGGGACCTGTTGAGCGGGGAGGAGGACTACGCGTTCCCGGATCCGGTCGGGATCCAGAAGACGTTCCTCATGGCCCACGAAGAGGTGAAGACGTTGCCGCTCTACCTCGGGAAGCCCGTGGGTAAGGTCGACTTCAAGTATGCAATCAACCCGGACCTCGCGCAAGCGCTCAAAGCCGATCCCGGTGGATCACCGGCGCATTCCCTTCCGGACGGCGTTCGAATCCGCCTTCCCTGAGCCCTCGTCCGTCGCCCAGAACTTGGTCGGGACGAAGTGCCTCAGCGTCGACGTCGAGGGGACGTCGCACGGCGTGCGAAAGCACCTTCACGAAAACATCGCTCTATCTCACGAGGAAGCGGCTCGACGCCTCGGGACAACGGCCGTGTATTATCTGACCGGCGTAGCGGCATCGATTGGAATCGACCTCATGGATCGAGGAGCGCTCCCGTCCGCCGGAACGTATCCCGCGGAGTCGCTCGAACCCGCTTCCGTGTTCGCGGAGTGGAACGCCCGGGGTTTGCCGATCCAGAGGATTGAACGTTCGGCTTCCAACTGATCCGTCACCCGGAATCGGCCCAATCGGGAGAGGTGTGGATCCCGTGATCGAGGTGCGACGGCCGCAGAGTTGGGACACGTGAAGGTCGCGATCATCGGGGTCGGCGGAGTCGGCAGGACATTGGCGCAACTCCTCCACGCGGAGGCGGCGATCGACTCGCTCCTTCTGATCGACAAAGAGGAGAACCGGGTCCGGTTCTTCACGAAGATGATGGGGCGGGTGAAGGTCGATGCCTCACCCCTCGACTTGAACGCTCCCTCGAATCTCCCCCGCATCCTCCGGGGATCCGCCGTTGTCGTGAACACGGCGCCGCCAACGTTTAACCTTGCCGTCATGGACGCCTGTCTGCTCGCGGGCGCGCACTACATCGACGTCGCGGCTTCCGGACCGCGAGAGCCGGGTGCGCTGCCGGGCATCCTCGAGCAGTTGCAACGGCACGACGCCTTCCGCGCGAAGGGTCTGCGAGCCCTTCTGTCCATGGGCCTCGACCCCGGGATGTCCAACGTCTTGGCCCGCGAGGCCGCCGACGCACTCGATTCCATCGATGCAATCCGCATCCGGTCGGGCGGCACCGCACAGATTCCGGGCTACGCCTCGAATATCTTTCCGTTGTACTCGCGGGAGACATTTCTCTCTGACATCCTCTCGCCCCCCTCCGCGTGGTCTGACGGCGCCCTTCGAGAGCAAGAGCCACTGGGCGATTCGGAAGACTTCGAGTTCCCGCCCCCCGTGGGTGTCCAACGCACGTTCCTCGTCAGTCACGAGGAGGTGAAGACTCTTCCTCGGTACCTCGGCAAGCCGATTCGACGGGTCGACTTCAAACAAGCGTTCAATCCCGAATTGATCCAAGCCGTGTTGTCTCTGAAAGCCCTGGGTCTCCTGGCCGAGGACCGGAAAATCTCGGTTGGCGGTATGTGGGTTCCTTTCCGTCGAGCGTTTCTCCAAGCGTTGCCGGAAGCCTCGGCCCTCGTGCATCCGGTCGCAGGCGCGAAGGCGCTCAGCGTAGAAGCCGAAGGGACGGCTGGCGGAACTCGTAAGGTTGAGCGTCGAGACATCGTAATGGATCACCGGGAGGCGGGCCGGCGGGCTGGAATAACGGCCGTGATCTATCTGACGGCGGCCGCCGTGGCGATCGGGACGCGGCTCATCGGTGGGCCCGCTTTCCCCGGTCCGGGGGTCTATCCTCCCGAAGCCCTCGATCCCGGCGTCGTCCTGAAAGAGTGGGGAGCTAGGAGCTTGCCGATCGCGCGCTCCACGCGTTCCGCGCCAACGCCAATCTAGAATCTGGAAGAAGCGCATCGGAAGGATCTCAATGCCGCCACACGATGGCTTCCACCACGAAGCTGATCTCGTCTCACGAGATCCGGTATGTGCGGCTCTGCGGGCTGATGATTCGGCCGACCCAATACGAGATGAACGGCACATACCAGATGTACAGCCGGACCGGCACACCGAACAGGGTCCACTCCCAGAACTGCGGGGCAATCGATATCGCGGTCGCAACAGAGAGGATCATCATGCGATTCCTCCCGTTCCGGAACAGGCGGGCCAGTTCCGGCGCGACGAGGTTCCTCTCTTCCAAGCTGATCACGTGCGCGAACGCGGCCAGGATCACCATGAGTCCCGTGAGGTCCAGGGTGAAAAGAGTGGACGCGTACGCTCCGATGGCGGACGCCTCGGCAGGGCTCAGCGACGGGTTCGAGAGCTCCACGCTATTCAGCAAGTAAGGGACGATAGCGACTAGCAAGAGGAGAGCGACGTTCAGGAAGGTGACGGCCCTCGTGTCACCCGGCAGGACGGACATGTACGTCGTGTAAATGATCCACGCGGTAATGAGGACCAAGAAGGTGAATCCGAACGCGAAGATGTGGTTGTTAATCTCGCCTTGGGTCGTCGGCGAGCTAGCGATGAGGCCGATCGCGCCGATCGACAAGGAGAGACCGAAGACAAGATCGGCAAGCGTCTCGATCCTCGGGCGCGGACGCCGTTCGCCGAGGAACGGCTGCGTCGACATGGGTTCGACTCCTTCAGTTCGGCCTGACGCCGTCCAAGAAATCTCGGACGACTTCGATGTAATGGGCGCGTTCTTCCCACATCGCCAAGTGGGCGCTCTTCTCGAACCGCACGAGCTTGGAGCCGCGGATTCCCCGATGAATGCTCTGGGCCACCCGCGGCGTCACCTCGTCGTAGCGGCCCACGGTCACGAGGGTGGGGACCTTGATGCGGGGGAGTTGGTCCGTCACATCCCAATCCTTGATCGTGCCGACGATCGTGAACTCGTTCGGTCCGTTCATCGTGAAGTAGACCGGTTGGCTCGCGTGCTCGAAGGTGTACGTGAGTTCGCGCGGCCACACGGGGAGGCGGCACAGGTCCCTCCGATATAACACGTCGACCGCCGCGAGGTACTCGGGGTTCTGGTAGTCCTCGGTCGCCTCGTACTTCGCAATGGCGGCACGGGTCTTTGGCGGGAGAC
The DNA here is from genome assembly GCA_005882335.1 of Candidatus Segetimicrobium genomatis. Lineage (GTDB taxonomy): Bacteria > Sysuimicrobiota > Sysuimicrobiia > Sysuimicrobiales > Kaftiobacteriaceae > Telluricultor. The sequence goes on along the minus strand of VBAP01000127.1, from coordinate 2,367 downwards.
GATTCACCAGCCGCCTCATCTCGCGGACCGTCAACGGGACGCTCGCCAAGCCTCCCGTGATGACGAGACTCCGCAGGTTCCGCTGGTACTTCAACGCCGTCGCGATCGCCAGGGCGCCGCCGTAGCTCGAGCCCATCAGATGGACCCTTCCGAGCCGCAACGCCTTTCGCACGCCTTCGACCTCCTCGACGTTGTGGGCGATGGTGTAGAGGTCCGTGCGCCGCGGACGCTCGGACTTCCCGCAACCGAGTTGGTCCATCAACACGACCCGATACCCGAATTGGGCGAGGTCCTCGAGTGACAGAAGATAGTCGTGCGACATCCCCGGTCCGCCATGGAGGCAGAGCACGGTCCCTTTTGTGGGCGTTCCGTACGTGCGATAGAAGAGCTTGAAGCCGAGAATCTTGATGTATCCTTCGACGGGATCCATGTTGCGACGCTCGCCGCGGGATAAGAGCATCGACGGATGACTGTTTAGGTCCCGGGTGGGAAAGGCCTCTCTCGACTTGGGATCCGACTCGGATGACGACCTCCCGTTTGGCGGGCGGCATGGCCCTCACGCCAAGTCGGTTCATCAACCGTCCTAGGCATCTTCCGGACCCGATCCGACCTAACGGGTTGCGGTCCAGAGCATCGCCCCGAGGCCCATGGCTTCGAGCACGCCGATCCCGAAGAGATACGGATCGAGGGCGCTGGGGACCAGGGACATCATCGTGACGAACGCGTAGACGACCAGCACGTTCTGTGCAAGGAAGGCCAATGCGACGAGGAGAAGCGCGAAACTGAACGGAGCCCTCGTCCGTGAATAGACGCCTCGATAGACGACGAAGAGCACGGCGGCGAGAACGATATTCAGTGCGCCGACAAGAATGCTGACGGACATCATGACGCCCATGCGCTCACTCCCCCGATTCGTTCATCGAGGACATGGACCTGTTGCGCAATTCCACCCGAATCACCTTCCCGAGGACAGCAGTTTCTTGCGAATCTCCTCGAAGACCGCGTAGTTCCCCTCGAGGTAGGGCGACACGAAGTACGGAGAGGCGTACGCCTCACCGCTGGGCCGCGAAACGAGACCGTTCTTCTGGAGGAGTTCGAGATAGTGGCGGATCGTGCGGTGGTCAAGCCCAAGGGTTTCGCTGAGTTGATTCGCGTTGTACGGTCGTTCATGGAGTGCCTCGAGGATCCGTGCGCGGTTCATCCCGCCGCGGGTGCCGGCGATCAGGTACCACAAGAGCTGGCGGAGGGCCGCAGTCACGGTGTTCGGCGGCTGTAGGTGGACAACGAGATAAGTAGCGTCTCATCGAAACGATTGTCCTCGATGTCAGGAGGAACAGAAAGTGGAGGGGGACCTCGTCCCCCTCCCTGCGAGTCCTCGGCCCTAGAACTGAATCGGGCAGAGGAAATCATTCGCGGGGATCCGTGCAATAGTCACATCCCCCGCGGCCGCTGCACCGAGAATCGCGGCCTCGGACGTCAGCGGGTACGGCGTGACAGTCCAAGTTACCAGGTGGAACTTCCAGTGGCCGCCGTGATAGCCGATCGCACCCGGAGCGACGCCGACGATACCGATGATCGGCTGGCTCTTTACCACGTAGAAGTTGTCCCGTCCTTCGTTCGGGAAAGCGGCCGGGGGCGTAACCGTGCGGACGACGCTGCCATTGTAATAGCAGCAGAAGTCCGGGAAGACGAACGGGGGGGTCTCCGCACGGGCGGACGGCAGCACAGCCACCATAGTCACAAATGCAAGCGCGACGAGGCTCATCAGTTTCAACGACATGCTTTCCTCCGCTTTCTGGAACCCGTCGAAAGGCCATCCCCCCTTGCCAGAATCCGGCCCTAGTCAGACCCTAGTCGGGCCTCGCGGGCCTCTCAGAACCGGGCTATCATGCCGGCTGGTTGCTCGCGCCGCCAGCTTCGAATCCATGTTGTGTACTTTCCTCACCTTGGAGCTCCCAGGGCTCACTGGTTCGACCGATTGCTTCGAAATTCCAACGTACTGAGAAATTCCCTATACTATGACTGGATCGTGGGCCAACTTCGATCCGAGGCTTGCCGACGACGTCGTTTTCTCCAGACTTTCGGAAGGAGAAGGGTGATATCGCGGACGGCGTCAACGTCCCCATCCCAGCTCGTGAGCGTTTTCCCGAATCGCTCCTCGATTTCTGACGAGACGTCCCGTACCCGGTCCGCGAGGTCGCCTCGATCGCTACCGGAGTAGACCACCACGACCGAATGGCTAGGTCCTCGTTCAATCAGGATCTTCCGCTCTCCAAATTCGAGGGCTCGCATTTCTTCTTGGCGCCCACGACTGAACGCATCGCGGACGAAATCTTGAACGGCCTTGAACATTCCCATCAAGATATC
>VBAP01000126.1 GCA_005882335.1 Candidatus Segetimicrobium genomatis | reverse complement strand
TAAGTCGGCTTGTCGACGCAGACGGAGAGGCGACCGAGACGCAGGTATGGCTCGACTTTGCCCGCGGATGCGGGTACCTGACCCAGGAGGACTATGCTAGGTTGCTCAGCAGGTGTGAAGAGGTCGGCAGAATGCTTGGGAGTATGATAGCTTTCCCAAAGCGGTTCTCGGCATGAGTGCTTCCGCTGATCGTTCTGCGCTGTGCACTCTGCCATCTGCGTTCTACATCGTAGAGGGAGGCGTCACATGACCGTTCGGATAGGCATCAACGGCTTCGGCAGGATCGGCCGTCAGTCACTGCGGGCCATCATGGAACGGTACCCCGATCGGCTTCAGGTCGTTGCGCTCAACGACATTGCCGATTTGCAGACGAATGCGCATCTGTTCAAACACGACTCCAACTACGGGGCGTTTCCGGGTCGTGTCGAGGCACGGGATAGTGAGCTCCGTGTCAATGACTGGGCGGTCAAAGTCTTCTCTGAGCGCGAGCCGGCTGCGATTCGATGGAAGGACGCGGGCGTCGATCTCGTCGTGGAATCCACGGGCCGGTTTACCGCGGCGGACAAGGCGCGCGGGCACCTGACCGGCGGAGCGAAGAAGGTGGTCATCAGCGCCCCCGGCAAGGGTGAAGACATTATGCTCAACATGGGTGTCAATCATGAGCTGTATGATCCGAAGAAGCATACCATCGTCAGCAACGGATCATGCACCACGAATGCGCTCTCAGTGACGGCGAAGGTGCTCAGCCGCGAGTTTGGGATCAAGCGCGGCTTCATGACGACGGTGCATTCCTACACAAATACCCAGCGCATCCTCGATGTCGTCGGCGAAAATCTGCGCGAGGCTCGTGCCGCGGCGCTCAACATCATTCCCGCCGCCACCGGCGCGGCCAAGGCCATCTTCCTGGTGCTGCCGGAGCTCGCGGGGAAGATGCACGGCATCGCGCTGCGCGTGCCGACGCCCACCGTGTCCGTCGTGGACCTGGTCTGCGAACTGGAGCGGAAGACCACCGCGCAGGAAGTCAACGCCGCCTACCGGCGCAACAGCCAGGAGGAAATGAAAGGGTACCTGGGCTACAGCGAGGAGGAGCTCGTCTCGATGGATTACAAGGGCAGCCCCTACTCCGGAGTCGTCGATGCGCCGCTGACCACGGTGATCGGTGACTTCATGGTGAAGGTGATGTCCTGGTACGACAACGAGTGGGGGTACGCGTGCCGCGTGGCGGATCTTGTGAACTATATGGCGCTGAAAGGGCTTTGAGCAACAAGAAGACGATTCGAGATGTCGACGTCCGCGGGAAACGCGTGTTCGTGCGCGTGGACTTCAACGTCCCCCTGGACGATGGGCGGATCACCGACGACCGGCGCATCCGGGAGGCGCTGCCGACCATCGTCGAGCTCCGCCGGCAAGGCGCCCGCGTGATCCTGGCCTCCCACCTGGGGCGACCGGACGGCAAAGTCGTTAGCGGGTTGCGGCTGGATCCCGTGGCAGGAAGGCTGAGTGAACTGCTGGGCGCACCGGTCCGCAAGTTGCCCGACTGCGTCGGCCCTGAGGTAGCCCGCGCCGTCGCGGAGATGCGCGACGGTGACGTTGTCCTCTTGGAGAACCTGCGATTTCATCCCGAAGAAGAGGCGAACGACGAACAGTTCGCCCGCGCACTCGCGTCTGTGGCCGACGTCTACGTCAACGACGCCTTTGGGACCGCGCATCGGGCCCACGCGTCGACCGTCGGGATCACACGCTTCCTCCCGGCAGTGGCGGGCCTGCTCATGGAGAAGGAGCTGGTCTACCTGTCGCGGATCCTGGAGGATCCCCGCCGGCCGTTTGTGGCCATTCTCGGTGGGAAAAAGGTCTCCGACAAGATCGGGGTTATCCGGAACCTGCTCACCCGGGCGGACATGCTGCTGATTGGTGGCGCGATGAGCTACACCTTTCTGCGCGCGAAAGGGTTGAATGTGGGCGCGTCCCTGTGCGAAGAGGACAAACTCGACCTGGCCCGGTCCCTGATGGACGATGCTGCCGGGCGGCGCATCGCCTTCCGCTTGCCCGACGATGTGGTGGTGGCCGATCGCTTTGCGGAGGACGCCGCACACCGCGTGGTAGCCGTCGGCGCGATTCCCCAGGGCTGGATGGGGATGGACATCGGGCCACAGACCGCAACGGCATACGCCGATGTCATCGCTCGGGCCGGCACGGTGATGTGGAACGGGCCGATGGGCGTTTTTGAGTTTCCCGCGTTCGCGGACGGGACCCGGGCTGTGGCCGAGGCGATGGCGGGGTCGAAAGCGGTGACCATCGTGGGCGGAGGCGACTCCGCTGCCGCGGTCCAGCAGATGGGTCTGGCGGACCGGATGACGCATATCTCCACCGGCGGCGGAGCTTCCTTGGAGTTTCTCGAGGGCAAGGAACTGCCCGGAGTCGCCGCATTGCTGGATCGCTGACGATGCCGCGTGTACCGCTGATTGCCGGCAACTGGAAGATGTACAAAACCGTGCCGGAGGCGCGCGACCTGGCCACGGCGTTAGTCAACAGTGATCTGCCCGCAGCAGTCGAGGTGGCGGTGTGTCCTCCGTTTACCGCGTTGGCCGAAGTCGGCCGCGTTCTCACCGGATCGGCCGTGCGCCTTGGCGCGCAGGACGTGTTCTGGGAACCGCAGGGCGCCTATACCGGGGAAATCTCCCCTCCGATGCTCGCCGATCTGCGCTGCCACTACGTCATCGTCGGGCACTCCGAACGCCGTCAGCACTTCGAGGAAAGCGATGAGGTTGTGACCAGGAAGGTTCGGGCCTCATTTTCGCAGGGGCTCGTTCCAATTCTCTGCGTGGGTGAGCGTCTGGAGGAGCGGGACACCGGGCAGACGGAGCGGGTGGTCACTAGGCAGGTGGAAATTGTGATCGCGGTGCTGCCCCCCGAGCAAATCCGTCCGCTCGTGATCGCGTATGAGCCGGTCTGGGCGATTGGGACCGGCCGCGCCGCAACGGGGCAGGAGGCCAACCGCGTCATCGGGCTCATCCGTGAGACGCTTGGGCGCAAAGACGCTGAAGCTGCCGCGCAGGCCCGTATCCTGTACGGTGGCAGCGTGACGCCGGCGAACGCAGCGGAGTTCAGCCAGCAGCCGGAGATTGATGGCGCACTCGTCGGCGGCGCCAGCCTCGACGCCCCGAAATTCCTGGCCATCGTGGCCGCACATGGCAAGTCCCGGGCGTGAGTTTGCCTCCTGCGGCAGTTGCGATTATGCCTCCCGATGGTCCGTCAGTCCGTCTCCGTGACCTGGTAAGGTATTTCCTGGCCCTCGGCGCCACCGGATTCGGAGGTCCCGCTGCGCTGATCGCGCAGATGGAGCGCGATCTTGTTGAAGCGCGCCGCTGGATTAGCAAAGAAGAGTTTCGCGAAGCTGTGGCGGTCTGTCAGTCACTCCCGGGACCCCTGGCGATCCAGGTGGGGATCTTTCTATCATATCTGCGCGCGGGTTTCTGGGGAGCCTGGGCTGGTGGGAGTGCGTTCATCCTGCCGAACTTCATCATCGTTGCGACCCTCGGCGCAATGTACGTTCGTTTCGGAGATCTTCCTTTTGTTCGAGCCATTTTCTACGGCGTCAGCCCCGCGGTGATCGCGCTGATCGTCTACTCATGGTACCGGCTGACAAAGTTGGGCATGGAAGATGCGTTGCAATGGGCGGTTGCAGCAGCGTGCTTCTTGATTACGGTGACGCTCCGCGCTGAAGTTGCTTTGCTGTTCCTTGCTGCAGGCATTCTGGGGGTTTTTTACTACAGCGGCATCTTCCGCAGGCCGGCTGGCGGGTTGCCGCTAGTCATGGCCGCGGCTCCCTTGCTTGCCGCAGAGGGACCCACGGGCCCGATCCTGAGAAGGTTGTTGGTGTTCTTTCTCAAGGCCGGCTCTCTCACGTTCGGGAGCGGCCTGGTGATCGTGCCGTTTCTGGAAAAGGGATTGGTGCAGCAAACGGGATGGCTGAACGAACGCACCTTTCTCGTTGCTGTCGCCATCGGGATGCTGAGTCCCGGCCCGGTGGTCATCACGGCAACGTTTGTTGGCTATCTCGTCGCGGGACTTTGGGGTTCGATCGTCTCCACCGCCGGCATCTTCTTGCCTTCCTTCGTACTTGTCCTCATTGCCGCGTCGACGCTGCGCCGCTACCGAAAGAATCGGTATGTGCAAGGATTCGTAAAGGGGGCGTACGCCGCGGCCATCGGGACGATCCTGGGCGCCGGAGTGTTGCTCGCCAGGGTTGCTATCGGCGACTGGTTGACCATCCTCGTCGCCCTGCTCAGTCTCGGAGCCCTGGCACGATGGAAACTGAGCACGTATGTGCTCGTCGCGATCACCGCTGGGGTCGGGCTCATCGCATTTCCGCTTCTGCGGCCGGCCTGGGTGCTGATCAAGTAGCGCCCCGCTGACAACTTCCGCCGGTCATGATACCATGGCTTGTGGTCAGCTTTGAACGAGCGTTGCTCGGAGGTGGCAGGTGAGTACGGCCATTCTCGTGGTCCATTTTGTACTGGCATTCTCTGTCATCGGCGTCATTCTGTTGCAGGGGCCGAAGGGCGAAGGGCTGGGTGCGATCGGCGGCAGCGCCCGGATGTTCCACGGGCCGCGGCCGCGGGAGACATTCTTCACG
>VBAP01000125.1 GCA_005882335.1 Candidatus Segetimicrobium genomatis | reverse complement strand
GTGGGATACAAATTACTGTAAATCATGCGAACAAAGCGAACAGCGAACAAAACGAACCGTGAACGAAGTGAACAGGACATGCCTCGCCAGCATTCGCCGTGTTCCCCATGTTCGCCGCGTTCCCCGTGTTCGCATGTTTTCGTAGTGTGAGGGTGATGGCGTGCGGCGGAGTCTGTTCTGGACGCTGTTAGGAATCAATCTCCTGGTTGTCGGCGTCGCGGTGGGTTTGGCGGCGCTCATGATCGGCCGCCTGGCTGACGCCATCTTTGCCAGCCTGATGAAAGAATTTCACATCCAGGCCGACGTGCCGCACCATCTGTTCGTCACGGCGTTGTGGCGCTCGCTGCTGCTGGCCAGTCTGGCGGCCGGCGGGGTGGGCGTCCTGCTCAGCGTCATCCTGTTTGGCCAGGTGATCCGGCCGGTCCGCGGGATGATGGCGATGGCGGGCCGGGTCGCCGGCGGGGATTACGGAGCCCGCGCCGCCGGCGCATCGTCGGCGGAGTTGGAGTCGCTGGCGGAGTCACTCAACCGCATGGCGGGGTCGCTGGCGAGATAGGAGCGGCTGCGGAAGGACCTCGTCGCCAATGTGGCGCACGAGCTGCGGACCCCCCTCACGAACCTGCGTGGCTACCTTGAAGCCGTCCGCGAGGATGTCACCCCCGTGTCTGGAGAGATCATCGCTTCGCTCCACGAAGAGACGATGCGCTTGGTGCGCCTGGTGGATGCGCTCCACGAACTGTCGCAGTTTGACGCACGCCTGCCGCGCTCCCGGCCGGCAAACGTGGACATGGATGAGCTCGTACGCCGCCTGCTGACAGTCCGGCGGCCGGAGTTCGATGGGAAGGGTATTGCCGTGCGTACGGCGGTGCGTGTGAACGGTTTCGTGCGCGCCGATCCTGACCTGCTCGCGCAGGCCGTCGGCAATCTGCTCGACAACGCGGCGAAGTACACGCCACCGGGTGGAGACGTGGTCGTGGAAGTCTCGCCGATCGATGGTGAGGTCCAGGTGGCCGTGATCAATTCCGGCGAGGGAATCCCACCGGAGGATCTCCCGTACATCTTTGAGCGGTTCTACCGGGGAGATAAATCCCGCTCCCGGGAGTCCGGCGGCGCCGGCATCGGGCTGGCGATTGTGAAGGAGGTCGCGGGACTGCACGGGGGTACGGTGGGGGCGCGTAGCGATGGCGGTCGCACCACGGTGTGGCTGACAGTGCGGACAGCAGACTGACGTGCCCGTTGATCCGACAGGATATTTTAGACCGACATTGAATCCCCCAAAATAATGGAAGGTTCCGGCTGAGAGCCTACCACGACGACGCGACCTCCAAGGGTCCTGTCCAGGTCAGTTCCTCGAGTTCTCCCCATCAGTCCCTCACTGCCGCACTTTTTGGGTTTGTGCCCATGACGGCTCGGCGACGCGGAGAATCGGAAGGAGAGTTTCAGATGAATAAGATCCGAACTCTTCTCTGGGTGATACTGTTCTTGATTGCGACGAGCGCCATCACTGCCGGGGCCGCACCGTTTGCCTATGTGGCAAATCTCGGCGGGGGCGTGTCGGTAATCGACACGGCCTCGAATACCGTGGCGGCGACGGTGCAAGCTGGGATTGGCCCCCAGGGAGTGGCCATCACGCCGAACGGCGCCTTCGCCTATGTGGCGAACTTCACGTCCAACGACGTCTCGGTGATCGACACGGCCACGAATACTGTCGTTGCCACAGTACCTGTTGGAGCCGGCCCCTGGGGGGTGGCGATCGCCCCAAGCGGGGCCTTCGCCTATGTGACGGCTTTCGACTTCTGCGTCGGCAGCGTCTCGGTGATCGACACAACCGTAGGCAGTCCAACGGTCAACACTGTGGTGGCGACAGTGTCTCCGCTTGGTGGTTGCCTCACGGGTGTGGCCGTCGCGCCAAGCGGGGCCTTCGCCTATGTGGCAAACTTCACGGCCAACAATGTTGCGGTGATCGACACGTCCACGAATACCGTCCTGACAACGGTGCCGGTTGGGAGTGGCCCTCGGGGTTTGGCGATCACGCCGAACGGGGCTTTCGCCTATGTTGCAAATTCCATGTCCAATACCGTCTCGGTACTCGAGACGACCACCAACACCGTGATCGCGACGGTGGCGTCTGGAACGATTGTGGGTGGACCCTTTGGGGTGGCCGTGACGCCGAATGGATCGTTCGCCTATGTGACGGTCTTCGACACTGTCAGTCTCAGTTGCATCGGCGGCGTTTGGGTCATCGACACCATTACCAATACAGTCGTGGCGACCGTGTCCCCGCTTGATAGTTGCCCCTCGGGTGTCGCCATCACGCCGAACGGAGCCTTCGTCTATGTGACGCAGTCCGGATTGGGGACGTCTGCCAATAGCGTCTCAGTGATCAGCACCGCGTCAAACAGCGTGGTGGCCACAATCGGAGTTGGCATAGCCCCCGGGGGGGTGGCGATTACTCCAGCGATAGTCCCGCTCAACGTCGCCATCGACGTCAAACCGGGTGGCGGCCCGAACAACATCAACACGACCAGTCAGAGTCTCATCCGTGTGGTCATCCTCTCCTCCTCCGACTTCGACGCGTTCGCCCGCGTCGATCCGTCCTCGTTGACGTTCGGCCGGACCGGCGACGAGCCAAGTCTCGCATCCTGCGACGCATCGGCCAGTGACGCCAACGGTGATGGTCTGCCTGATTTGGTCTGCCACTTCTTCAAGACGCTCACCGCATTTCAGCCCGGTGATACGGTTGGGGTCTTGAAGGGCAGCACGGTGGACGGCCAACCTATCGTGGGAACAGACGCGGTTCACATCGTGCGCTGAAGGCGGTACGTTTCGTGGACCTCCGCGCAACCCTTTCTCCGCAACCCTGAACCGAAAGGGTGCGTGGATGGAGCAGCAGACGGAGATCCTCGTCGTGGGCGGCGGCCTGGGCGGCGTGGCCGGCGCGCTGGCCGCCGTGCGCCTGGGCCGCCGAGTCATCCTTGCCTCCAGGTACGACCGGCTGGGAGGGCAGCTCACCACTCAGGGCGTGCCCCCGGATGAGCATCCCTGGATCGAGATGTTTGGGGCGACGGAATCATATCGCTCGCTCCGCCGCGCCATCCGCGACTACTACCGCCGCCATTACCCTCTGACGGACCAGGCGCAGCGCGATCCCTACCTCAACCCTGGAAACGCCTGGGTGAGCCGCCTGGCTCATGAGCCTCGCGTCGCGGCGCAGGTGATCGACGACCTGCTCGCGCCTCATGAGGCATCACGGGATCTGATCGTCTGGCGCGGATATCGCGCCACAGACGTGGTGGCGGATCGCGACCGCATCCGCGCCGTGACACTGGAAGGACCGAAGGGGGAGTCTGTCATCGTCACGGCCGACTACATCCTCGACGCGACCGAACTGGGGGACCTGCTCGGACTGGGAGACATCGAGCGTGTGGCCGGCGCCGAGGCCCAGGCCGAAACTGGCGAGCGCCACGCGGGTGAGCGCGCCGATCCGCTCAACCAGCAAGGTTTCACCTGGGTTTTTGCAATCGAACACCGGCCGGGCGAGGACCACACCATCGAGCGACCGGCGACGTATGAGTTCTGGCGCTCCTACCGGGCGTCGTTCTGGCCGGGTCCTCACCTGGGATGGCGCTATCCTCATCCCACGACGTCGAAGGCGGTCGCGGCGAAGCTGGATTTCCACGACCCCACCCAGGCATACAGCGGGCGCATGGGACGCGTCCCCGTGCCGCCGGGAGATGAGGTGAACCTGTGGACGTACAGGCGGATCCTCTACGGAGGGTACCTCGAAGGGAACGTTCGCGACATCGTCATCGTGAACTGGCCACAGAACGACTACTGGCTGCGTCCTCTTGTTGGCGTGAACGATGGGGAGCGCGCGCGGGCGCTCGATGAGGCGAGGCAGCTCAGCCTCTGTCTTCTCTACTGGCTGCAGACCGAAGCGCCCCGCCCCGACGGGGGCACCGGATTTCCGGGCCTGCGCCTCCATGGCGAGACTTTTGGGACATCAGACGGATTGGCCGACGAGCCCTACTATCGCGAGTCGCGCCGAATTCGAGCGGAGTGCACGGTTCGGGAGGGAGACATTTCGCTGGAGGCGCGCGGGACACATGGGCCGGTGAAGTACACCGACAGCGTCGGCGTCGGCGCTTATCGCATCGATCTGCACCCGAGCACGGGCGGAGACAGCTACATCGA
>VBAP01000074.1 GCA_005882335.1 Candidatus Segetimicrobium genomatis | reverse complement strand
GGGATCTCGACAGCATCCGCGCCGTCGAGGTCTGCAATGGCGCCGCCGTTCGCGGCGTTGACGATCAACTCTCGTCCGTCCGGTGTGGCCATCGCCTCGATCACGTCGAGCGCCGCGCGGGCGTAGCCGCCCTCGACATGTCCGCCCATCATCGCCAGGTCCCGGCGCTGGCCGGTCTCCGTCGCCATGTATGAGGAGCGCCGCGCGAGGATCGCATCCTCATAGATCGGCAGCGGATCCTCGCCGCGTGTGACCGCGTCCAGCACTGCGGCGCGGAGCCGGACCGCCACTTCGGCGACCTCCTGGCCCCGTGTGCGGGGTGCTGCGCGCAGGCGCCCGACCGCCTCATCGCGATGGTAGTAGTAGTGCAGATATTCGTTGGGCAGCAGCCCAAGCCGTCTGACCTCGTCCGGTGTGAACAGCGGCCGGCCGTACACGCCGCGGATCGCATCATCGCTGGCCAGGATCTCCGGCAGCCGGTCGGCTCTACCGTCCCAAATAGCCCGCACCCAGCCCAGATGATTCAGGCCAAGGTAGTCGAGCCTCATCGCAGCTTCCGACAGACCCAACTGCGCTGCGATCCTCCGGCCAAGGGCGGGCGGAGTATCGCAGATGCCGATGACCCGGCGCTCCCCGGATGCCATTAGAGCCTGGGTGATCAATCCGGCAGGGTTGGTAAAGTTGATAATCCAGGCATCCTGAGCCGCCCGCCGCACCTGCGCTACGAGATCCACGATTACGGGAATGGTCCGCAGGGCCATGGCCCAGCCGCCCGGCCCCGTGGTCTCCTGCCCCAGTACGCCATAGGCCAGCGGAACCTGCTCGTCGACGATGCGACCGGCGAGACCGCCCACACGGATGCTGGTAATCACATATGACGCACCGCCAAACGCCCCGGCGGGCGAGGTGGTAGTCTGGACGGCGAACGGGCGGGTACTGCGCGCCAGCATCGCGCCGGCGAGTCCTTGGACGACCGCCAGCGCATCTGGATCCGTATCGTACAGCACCACCCGCTCGACGGCGAGGCGCGCCCGACGCTCGATCAATCCTGAGATGAGCAGGGGCGTGCGCATCCCCCCGCCGCCGATGACGGTGAGCATCATCGGGACGCCTCCCGGAGGGCCGTCCGAAATTCTCGCAGCGTGGGAAAGGCCTGCGTCCCGCCCGCCGCTCGCGTGGAAAAGGCGCCGCAGATGTTCCCTGCCGCTAGACACCGTGCCACTGGTTCGCCGCGGAGGAAGGCCCAGATGAACCCGGCGTTAAAGGCATCGCCGGCGCCCGTGGTGTCGACCATCTGGACCTGAGGAGGAGGAACGGCCACCGGGCGTCCCTGCGCCAGGCCGACGGCTCCCCCGGGACCGAGCTTGACGACCGGCACTGGGACCAGGGTTCCCAACGCGTCCACAGCCTCACGGGGGTCGGACCGCTGTGTGAACCACTGCGCATCCCGCTGCGACGGCATGAAGATCGTCACCCGTTTCACAATCTCGCGGAATCCCGGATCGGCGTACACCTCCGGATTCCAACCGATGTCGAGGGACGTCGTGATTCGGGCGTGGCGTAACTTTTCCAACAGACTCACATGCGGTGCAAACGGCGGCCGCATCCCGGCGAAGTGCACGTGGCGGGCGGCCGACCATCTCCACCCCCGAAGTAGCTCCCCGGTTTCCGCCGCAGACCCCTTGTACGTGAGAAAGCCGCGGTCTCCGGTCGTGGAAAACGCCACCGAGACCGCCGTCCCAAGCGTGGGGTGGCGCTTCACGCCCGAAAGGTCCAGTCCTTCGCGCTGCATCGCATCGAAGAGCAACTGTCCCAGCCGGTCGCGGCCAACGTAGGTGCGCAACTGAGTGCGCACCCCAAGACGGGCCAGCCCGATCGCGGTAATGGACCCTCCGCCGCCCGGCGTCATCGTGAAGCGGTCCGTGCGCACTTCTTCCCCCAGTGTGGGCGGCTGGTTCAGGTTGAAAAAGATCAGATCCCAGTAGACGCTGCCAGCGACAATGACCTCGGGATGTGCCGCGCGACGCTTAGCGGGCATGGCTCTTAGAACCGGGGAGCGGCAGACCAAGCAGGCGGGCGGCGTTCCCGGCAAAGATCAGCCGCAGGTCGCCGTCGCCCAGCCCAAGTTCACGGCAGGCCTCAAGCTGGACCTCGAGGTACCGGCGCGCAAACCCCCGCGGAAACCACGACGAGTCGGTGCCGAAGATGATCCGCTGCGCCCCCACCGTGCCCAGGAACTTCGCAAAGAGGGCCCGGAGATCGAGTGCGTACGGCATCCATCGCATCCATTCATTGCTGCCCGAGGTGTCCACGTAGACGTTGCCGCACACCCACATCAGGTGCAGCAGTTCGCGAGGATAGCCGCAGCCGAAGTGCGGGACCACGAAGGGGACGTCGGGAAACGCCCTCGCCACATCCTGGAGCACCAGCGGGTTGATGTTGGGGCCGGCCACGATCCCCTCGTACCGCAGCGGGCCGAAGTGGATGAGGACCGGGATCTTCAAGCGCTCCGCCGTCTCCCACAGCGGGTAGAGACGTTCATCGTCGAGGCGGTCCCGGTGGTGCGGGGCGATGATCTTGTACCCCTGCAGCCCAAGGGACGTCACCGCTCGCTCGAGTGCCGCCGGGGCGTCCGGCGCGAATGGGTCGTGGTGCGCGAACCCCACGAACTTGTCCGGGTATGGCCGGAGAGCCGCGGCAAGACGCTCGTTGCCGCCGCCGGTCACAAAGACGACGCGCACGAGCTGATGCCGCTCGACCTCCTGCGCCCAGCGCGCGGCCATCTCCGTGTCGTCACCAGGCGGCTCGGGCGCGGGAAAGCCCCAAGCGCGCCGCCACGCCTCCTGGTCTGCTGCCAGGTGGCGCCGGATCACCGCCCATTTCTTTTCCCCGAAGCGGTGCAGATACTCTGCCTGCGCAAGGTCTAATCCTCCGCGCACCGGGAAGTGCGCGTGAAAGTCGAGAATCGGGATGCCGGTCCGGACGGCTGGGACGCTCATCTACCTAACTCCGCAGCCCCGTCAGCGTGACGCCCTCGATGATCTGCCGCTGCAGCACCACGAAGACGGCCAGCACCGGGAGAACCGCCAGCGCCGACGATGCCATGATCAGGTTCCATGACGAGCCTGCTTCGCCGGAGAACAGGGCGATGCCCACCGGCAGCGTCCGCATGTCCGCGCCCTGAATCACGATCAACGGCCACAAGAAGGCGTTCCAATTCCCCAGGAAGGTGAAGATGCACAGCGCCGCCAGGGCGGGCCGGATCTGCGGCAGGGCGATCCGCCAGTAGAGGCCGAACTCTGTGACCCCGTCGATCCGCCCGGCGTCGAGGAGTTCGTCGGGAACGCCGGACATGAACTGCCGGATGAGAAAGACGCCGAAGGCGGACATGAGCCCGGGAAACATGATCCCCCAGTACGAGTTGATCCAGCCGTATGCGCTCGACATGATGTACCAGGGGATCACCAGCATTTCCGTCGGGATCATCAGCGTGGCGAGAATCATCACGAAGATGAACCCCCGTCCTGGGAACTGCAGCTTCGCCAGCACGTAGCCCACCAGCGAGTCGAAGAACGCCACGGAAACGGTCGTGATCGTCGCGACGATCAGGCTGTTGCCAAACCACCGCGGGAACCGGGTGCGGGTCAGCACCTCCGCGAAGTTCAGCAGTGTCGGATGCGTCGGGATCAGGCGCAGGTCGAACATCTCGTTGAACGGTTTCAGCGCGCTGGCAACCATCCAGTAGAACGGAAAAGCGACCAGCACGGTGCCGGCGGCCAGTGTGAGATAGGCCAGCCCGGCTTTGGGGTCGCGCCGCCTTAACTTCACTCTCCGGCCGGAAATCATTAGTACTCCACGGGTTTCGACAACACCCGTATCTGCAGCAACGTGATGCCCAGGATCGCCACAAAGAGTACTGCGGTGGCCGCGGCGGCCTCGCCCATCATGAACCGCTGGAACCCGAGCTGATACACGTACAGCACCACCGTCAGCGTACCGGCCAGCGGTCCCCCCTGATCGCCGAATGTCATGTTGAGCACCTGGGTAAACAGCTGCAGGAAGACGATGGTACCGTAGACGACCGAGAACACCAGCGTCGGGTTGAGGAGCGGCACCGTGATGTGGCGGAAGAGGCGCCACCCCGACGCGCCGTCCACCTCTGCCGCCTCGTAATACACGCGCGGAATCGCCTCCAGTCCGGCCAGGAAGATGACGATCTGGAACCCCAGGTATTGCCAGATGATCATTGCCGCCACCGCGTACAAGGCCTGGCCGGGATTGCGCAGGAACGGCTGCAGCGGCAGCCCGACGGTGGCCAGGATCTCATTCAGCGGTCCGAAGCTCTCCGAGTACATCCACTGCCAGACCCAGGCCGCGGCGACGATCGGCGTGACAAACGGCATGAAGTACAACGCGCGGAACAACCCTCGGAACCGGTTGATGCGCTGCAGCAACAGGGCCACTGCCAGCCCCAGGGCCATTTGGACGGGAATCCCGACGAGCACGTAGCGGACGGTGTTCACCGCGGCCTGCACGAATCTGGGATCGCGCGCCAGCAGGCGGAAGTTCTGCAGACCGACGAAGGGCTTGCTCGGCGAGATGAGGTTCCACTCGTGCAGGCTGATGTACAACGACGAGAATGCCGGGCCCAGCCGGATCGCGATATAGAACAGCAGCGGCACAAACAGAAACGTATAGGCCCACAGCGCCCGCCGCGTTCCCAGACGGAGCTGCGGAACAGACATCCCCGGCAATTATTTCGCGGGGTGCTTCTTCCAGAACTCGTCCAGGATCTTCTGCTCCTTGGCGGCGGCTTCGTCCAGCGCCTGACGGGGTGACTTGTTGTTGACCACGACCTCGTTGACCGCGTCGACCAGCACCTGCCGCTGCGCCGACTCGTCCACGAAGAAGGTCGCCCGCGCGTAGGCCAGGCCACGGATGAATGGACCGTAAATTGCATCGGCAGCCAGCTGCGGGTCATTGACGAGCTTGCGGCTGGCCGGCAGCTCGCCCACCTGCTGCAGCCACAGCCGCTGCACCTGTTCGGACGTCAGAAACTTCAAGAACTTGATCGCGGCGTCGCGGCGCGCACCCTGAGCGTGCACCGTCAGACCGTGCACCCAGTACGACCCGAAGTTGGACGGCTCGCCGCCCAGCGTGCGCCGCGGCAGTTCCGTCACACCCCAACCGGCCTTCGTACCGGCGCGGATGGAACCGACGGCGAAGGATCCGTCGACGATCATGCCGGCGCGGCCGGCCATGAACGCATCGCGATAGCCGTTGCCGCCGGGGAAGAAGTCGATCACGCCGACCTTGTGCTGGGAGATCAGGTCCGTGTACCATTTGAACGCTTCGGCGCCCTGCGCCGTGGCGTAGGTGACCCGCCGGCCGTCGGCGCTATACGGCGCCACCCCCCACTGCCGGAAGAGCACCTCGCGGATCAACTGATGGTCCTGGCCGGCGGGGGATACGCCGAAGCCCTCGGTCGTGAGGCGCCCCGCTGCGTCGCGGACGGTGGTGCGCTGCGCGGCCGTCAGGAACTCGTCCCAGGTGATCGGCGGACGCCCGATGTCCGCAGCACGGAGCAAATCAGCGTTGTAGAACAACGCCAGGCTGCGCACCGCCGTCGGCAGCGCCCAGTACTTGCCGTCGAACCTCGAGTTCTTCACCATCGGCACAAAATCGCGCTCAATTTCCATTGGAGAGAACGCCTCGGCCGGCAGCGCCTGCAGGTAGCCGCTGTCGACGTACAGCGGCACCCAGCCGTAGAACAAGTTGATCACGTCCGGCCCCTGGCCGGCCGACACGGCGCTCGCCACCTTCTGGTTGTACGCGTCGTAGGGGAAGTTCTCGTGGACGACCTGAATCCCAGAGTTCTGGGCCTCGAACTGCTTGACCAGATCGTCAACGAGCTTGACCTTGCTCGCGAAGAAGTACTGCCAGTAGGTGATCGTGACCTGCTGCAGGCCGGCCCCGATGCCCGCCAGCGTCAACACCAGTGCAGCGACCGTCGCCGCGGCGAAAACATATCTCACAGCGCCACCTCCTGAGCAGACTACCCACATCAATTCTGGACTTTACTGTCTGAAACCCTCCGGGCCCCCATTCTGTCATTGCGAGGCCCGCCCCGTTCTGTCATTGCGAGGCCCGCAGGGCCGAAGCAATCTCCTTGTTACCCACCATCCTCCCTTGCGGCGAGCACTTTCAAGCTCTCTTCTCTAATCGACTGATGCACCTCGCGGCGGAAGTGGAGGAACTCCTCGGAGTCCAGCACTCCAACGGTGCGCGGACGCGGCAATGATACCTTTATCTCTCGCTTGATCCGCCCCGGGCGTGCGGTCATCACGTAGACACGATCGGCCAGCAGCACGGCCTCCTCGATATCATGCGTCACGAACAGGACCGTCTTGTGCGTCTGCTCCCAGACCGACAGCAGCAGCTCCTGCATCAGGGTCCGGGTCTGCGCGTCGAGGGCGCCGAATGGCTCGTCCATGAGAAGGATCTCGGGATCGTTTGCCAGCGCTCGGGCGATGGCCGCCCGCTGCATCATGCCGCCGGACAGTTCTTTCGGATAAGAGTGCTCGAAGCCAGACAACCCCACCAGATCGATGTAGCGTTTTGCGATGCGGGTGCACAACTCCGGCGGGTGTCCGCTCAGCCGCGGACCGAACTCGACGTTCCCTTCCACTGTGAGCCACGGGAATAGCGTATAGGACTGAAAGACCATACCCCGGTCGGCTCCCGGTCCGCTGACCTGGATCCCATCCAGAACGACTTCACCTGAAGATGGCCGGGTGAGGCCGGCCACCACTCGAAGCATCGTCGACTTCCCGCAGCCGGAGGGACCAACGATGCAGACAAATTCCTCATCGTGGACGGTTAGGTCCAGACTGTCGACCGCGACGACAGAGCCCCCGCGTCTGCGCTGAAACGCGACCGTTAGATCTCTGAGAATCAATTTCGCAGTGTCATTCATCAGGGCGTCATCTGTCATTGCAAGGCCCGTAGGGTTTTTCTGTCATTGCGAGGCGCGTAGCGCCGAAGCAATCTCTCCAACCAAAGAGATAGCCACGCCCTGCATCCAACGTGGTGCAGGGCTCGCAATGACAACTAGATCTTCGGAGACCATGGCAACAGGATGCGATGCAGCTGCTTAAAGATGATGTCGAAACCAAGGCCTAGCAACCCGATGACAAACAGCCCGACGAAGATCCGGTCGGTGTACAGCCCCCTCATCGAATCCAGGATCAGGTAGCCGAGTCCCCGGTCGGACGCCACCAGTTCGGCCACGATGAGGTACGTCCACGCCCATCCCATCGTGATGCGCAGGTTGTCCATCACCCCCGGCAGCGTCGCCGGTACGAGCACTCGGCTGAAGACGGTCCCCCGCTTCGCCCCGAGCGTGTAAGCGCTGTCCAGCAGGTCTTTACTCACGTTGGCAGAGACATCCGCGACCAGCAACACGAGCTGGAAGAATGTGCCGATGAAGATGACGGCCACCTTCTCCGCCGTCCCGATCCCGATGTACAAGATCAGCAGCGGGATCATCGCGCTGACCGGCAGATAGCGGACAAAGTCCACGACCGGTTCGACCAGCGCCTCGACAAACTTCAACGTCCCCATCAGGATGCCGAGCGGGACCGCCGCGACCACTGCCAGCGCCCAGCCGGTCACGATGACGCTCAGGCTCGCCCGCGCGTGGATCAGCAGGCTGCCTTCACGAAACAGCGCCACGGCGGCCCTGACCACATCCGAGGGAGACGGCAGGAATAGCGGCGGCACGATCCCGCCGTAAGAAAGCAGGATCCACACAAACGCGATGACTGCCGTGGATAAGATGACGCCGCTGAGGTAGGTCCGGCGCGATACCGGTTCGTGCGGCCGCAGCGCGTCGTCCAGAGCGGAAACGATCCGGCTCCGCGGCCTGGTCTGTGCCCGCGGAGCCGGTCGACGCGTGTTGGCCTGCAGGTTTCTATCTGGCAATGAAAGACGGGTTGAGGATATCGCTCGCCTTCAAGCCTTTGATCCGAACCTTGCCCTGCTTCGCCCAGAAGTCGATGGCGAACTGACCTGTCTTGTACGCTCCCCCGCCCGACGCGAAGAATGATTTGTTCGCGTCGTAATCGTAGTAGCGGATCCCGGTCAGCGTCTCGGCAAAGATCTTCGGATCCTTCAACCAGCCGCCGACGGCATCAGCCATAATCTGGTTGCTCTCATCGGGGTACGCTTTCCAGTACTCCACGCCTTTGTGCCAGGCCGCGACGACCTTGCGGACCTCGTCGCCCCTGGCTCGCAGGACATCGTTCCGGAAAACAAGGACGTCGACGATCAGGCCGGGGGTGGCCGAGGAATCGACGAGGAGGTGACCGTGTGGGGCGCTCTTCCCCTTCGTCAGCCACGGCTCCCACGTCACGGCCGCGTCCACCTTGCCGGCCACGAACGCCGCACCTGCGTCGCCGGGCGCCATGTTCACTGACACGATGTCCTTGAAGGCCATGCCGTTCTGCTTCAACAGGTAGCCGAGGAGGAAGTGACTGACTGAGCCTTCCTCGTAGGCCACCTTCTTACCGTTAAGCTCCTTGATCGTCGTAATGTCTTTGTTGGCAACAATCCCGTCGCCGCCTTTGCTGTCGTCAAACGCCATGACGGCAGCGATCTGGAAGTCGGGCCGGACCCGCTGAGGCATTGTATCAATGGTGGTCATCAGCCCCTCGATCTGCCCCGCCGCCAATGCAACATAGCGTGGGTTCACCTCCATGTTGACGAACTGCACGTTGACACCTTCGTTTCTGAGGAAGCCCTTCTTGTCCGCAAGGAACAGCGGCCCATAGCCGACCCACACCGGATAGCCGATCTTCAGGACTTTCTGTGCGGGAGCGGGTCCCGGAAGGAGCAGCACGGTGCCGATCAATACGACGATGACCACATAGGCTGGCAACTTACGCAACATGAACTCACCCCTTCCTTTAGTCGTCATTGCGAGGGCCGAAGGCCCGAAGCAATCTCCTCTCAAGAGGAGATTGCCACGGCCCTGCGGGCCTCGCGATGACAACAGGGAAACGCTTTAAGGCTTACCTGTGGACCGCCTGGAATCCTGTCTCTGTTGCAACCGCGTCGCCGCCATCACAGAGAGAATCTCAAACAAGATGTTCGCCGCCAGCATCGACGTGATCCCCGCCTGATCGTAGGGCGGAGACACCTCCACCACATCCGCCCCCACCAGCTGCACCCCTACCAGCGCCCTCACCAGCTCCAGCGCCTCCCGGCTCGTCAGCCCGCCGACCTCCGGTGTGCCGGTACCGGGCGCAAACGCCGGATCCACACCATCGATATCAAACGAGAGGTACACCGGCCCGCCGCGGACCACCAGCATCTGCTCTCTAATCCAGTCCAGCCCCTCTTGCGCCACCTGCGGGGCCGTGACCCACCGGATCCCGTGCTTCCGCGCAAAATCGAAATCAGAATCTGCATAGACCGGCCCGCGAATGCCGATCTGGATCACGCGCTTCGTATCCAGCAGTTTCTCCTCCACAGCCCGCCGGAACGGCGTGCCGTGAAAGTACTTGTTGCCGAAGTACTCCTCCCACATATCCTGGTGCGAGTCGAAATGCACCATCCCCACCGGACCATGCTTTCGGTTCACAGCACGCAAGATCGGCAGCGACAGCGAGTGATCCCCGCCGACGCAGACAGGCACGACGCCGGCGTTCAAGACATCAACAACCGCCTGCTCCACCCGGCCGTAGGTATCCTCGATGTTGATGGGGTTGACGTCCACGTCCCCGACATCGGCCACTCTTAGCACGTCAAACGGGCTCACCTGCAGAACGGGGTTGTACGGTCGGATCAGGCTGCTGTTCTGGCGTATGTCGCGAGGCCCAAACCGAGACCCCGTCCGATACGATGTGCCACCGTCGAACGGGATGCCCAAGAGCGCTGCATCGAGCCCGGGGAGTTCACGAGTGTGGGGCAGACGCATGAAGGTTGCGGGCTGGGCGAACCTTGGTGAGCGAAATGAATCTGCAGGGCGGAAATCGGGCATCTTCATCCTCCACGCGTGGATGCACCGTGATTACTCCACCCGACCGTGTGCCCCTTCTCCCCTGCAGTCATTGCGAGGCGTGTAGCGCCGTGGCAATCTCCAGGCAAGGGGATCGCCACGCCCCTTCGGGGCTCGCGATGACAGAAGGGTCAGTCATTGCGAGGCCGCGCAGCGGCCGAAGCAATCTGCTTGCACGAAGGAAATTCCTTCGCTCCGCTCGCAATAACAATATGGGCCAATAAGAGTTGGCATTCGCAGTTGCTGAGAACCGGACGGTGATCGTGTGGAGAAGGAAGATCTTCTACGGCTAGTATCCAGGGAGCTCAGGGCAGCTTCGCGGACGCAACGGGAACGTCAGGAGCGTGAGCGTATAGAGCAAGCAGCCACTCCTCCGCCCAAACCGCGAGAAATCAAGGCCAAGATCGGAAGCCCAAAGAAATCAAAGAAGGGCCGGGCCAAACAGCGCAAGGGCTGACCTCGACAATCCCCTAGCAAGGAGATCGCCACGCCCTGCATCCAACGTGGTGCAGGGCTCGCGATGACAGAAAGGGCAGTCATTGCGAGGAGCGTAGCGACGAAGCAATCTCCATGCACGGTGATCGCCACGCGCCTTCGGCGCTCGCGATGACAAAGTAAAGAGGTCGCCACACCCTGCACCCATGTGGTGCAGGGCTCGCGATGACAGATTTACAACAGCCCTTCGAACGACGCCATGCCGACGATTAAGCAGCCCCAGAACAGCTTGAACGCCCGCACGTAGTCGGGATCCGTAACCGCGATGGTGCGGGGACCGCGCCGCTCAACTCCGGGAAAGAGGGTCGCCATCCGAGCGGGCGCCGTCCGCTTGAACTCCACCTCAAACGTCACCGGCGCTGTGACTTTGTATGGAGCCACCCGTTTCGCGCGCACCGCGTCCATCGCCTCGCGGGCCCGTTCACGAATCAGAGCCTGAGCTTTCTCCGGTGTGATCGACAGGCCGGCGTAGCGATCGAAACCCTCCTTGACCGGCGCCACCAGCACGCCCCGCAGCCGCCGTTCGGCTTCGGCGCAGACCGCCGTGTCGCCGCTCACCAGCGCCACGGGCACGCCGAAAACTCCTGCCAGTCCGCCGTTGATGGCCGCCTCGTCGGCCGGTTCGCCGTTCACCCGGACCTCTTGAACGATGCGCCCCAGCAGCGTGTGGTTCAAGATGCCGTCGCCGCCGCCCTCACGCTGATGGTAGCCGATGAAGAACACCGCCGCGAAGGTCTGATCGATCCCCTCCATCTGGCACAGCAGCCGGTTGCTGCCGCTAAGCAGGCGGGCGTCCCGATGCAGTTCCTCCACGAGGATGTTAGTCATCGGGCCGTGGCCATCGCTGACCACGACCTCACGCGCCCCGCCAGCCAGCGCCCCCTCGACGGCCGCGTTCGCCTCCTGGGTCATGAGACGCCGAAACCGTTCGTATTCTTTCTGATCGGGCTGGACCTGCTTTGCGGCCGCCACGCCCGCGATGCCCTCCATGTCCACGGAGATGTAGATCTTCACCCGCGTCCCCTCCCGGTGCTGAAGTGCTGATAGACGAGAGCCGAGACTTCCGCCAGCAGTACCGCGGCCTCGTTGTCGATGTAAAAGCGACGATCTTTGCAGTCCCGGCTCATCATCGCGATCACATAGCGACAATTTGGGCTTTCCACGAGCGCGACATCATTGCGCGTGCCCCGGATGGAGCCACTTTTTGAGGCGACCGTGATCACCGGCTCCACGCCGGCTTCCAGGTAGCCGTCGTACTCGGCGATCCTGCGGGTGATGTGATCGGTGTAATGCTGCCGCCGGAGGATCACGAGCATCTCCTCGCATGCCGCAGGGGTAAGCAGCGCGCGGCCGGCAATCTGCATCATCAGGCTGCCAAGATCGGCCGGCGTCGAGCGGCTGGGCGGCGCGCCTGGCGGAGCATGGAAGAACTTGTGCTCGAGAACGGACGCGCCCAGGCCCAGAGCCCGCATCGAGCGGTTGACTGCGTCGATCCCCACCAGGTCGATCAGAAGGTTGGCCGCCGTGTTGTCGCTGACCACGATCATCAGCGTCGCCAGGTCCCGAATAGAGAGCGCGACGCCCGGGGTCAAATCCTTCAGAACTCCCGATCCGGGCACCACGTCTGCGGCCTGTACGCTCCGCGTGTCGGCGAGCCGGAAGCGTCCTTCGCCTGCCTGCCGGTAGACCTCATAGAGGATGGGCAGTTTGATCGCGGAAGCGGCGGGGAAGACTTCACCGGCATTCCACTCGAGAGTTTCGCCCGACGTGAATGAATGACTCCACACCCCGAGCACGCCGCTAAACCCCTCGGCCAATCGCTGGACCTCTTCAGGGACGCTCGTCACGTTCACGTGCGCAGCCGCGGGTCGAGCAGATCGCGCAGCCAGTCGCCGCAGAGGTTCAGGCTGATGACCACCAGCGTAATCGCGAGACCCGGGAAGGTGGCCATCCACCAGGCGTTGCGAAGATAGGAGCGCGCCTGGCTGAGCATCGCACCCCATTCCGGGGTCGGCGGCTGGGCCCCGAGTCCCAGATAGCTGAGTCCGGCCGCGATGAGGATGGCAATGCCAACCCCCGCGGTGGCCAGGACCACGACCGGGGAGATCATGTTCGGCAGGACGTGGCGGGCCAGGATCCGCCCGTCGCCGACGCCGATCGCCCGCGCCGCTTCGACGTAATCCATCGCACGCACGCTCAGCGTCGTCCCCCGGGCCGTCCGCGCGTACACCGGGACCGCGGAGAGGCCCACGGCGATCATCGCGTTCGTCAAGCTCGGACCCAGCATGGCCAGAATGGCCATCGCCAGTAGAATCTGGGGAAAAGCCAGCAACACTTCCATAACCGCCATGAGCACCCCGTCCACGACGCCGCCGTAGAATCCCGCGAGCACTCCGATCACTGTACCGAGCACCAGCGCGATGCCGATCGTGACAAGCCCGATCCGCAGCGAGATGCGGGCGCCATGGATAACTCGGCTCAACACGTCCCGACCCAATTCGTCTGTGCCGAGAGGAAAGCTTCGCGAGGGCGGGCGTAGCACCGCGCCCTGGATCAACGCGGTCGGATCGTGCGGCGCGAGCAGCGGGGCGGCCAGCGCCAGGATCACAAACAGCGCGAGCACGGTGAACGCCACGATCACCAGCGGCCGCCGGCGGAGCCGGCGCAGAATCGTGCGAGAAGGCTGAACCGCCGGAACAGCCACGACACGAGGTGGGGTGCGCGAGATCGTGGTCATCACTGGTAGCGGATGCGGGGATCGAGGACGCCGTACACGATATCGACGCCCACGTTCAGGAAGACATACATGGAGGCGACGACGAGAACAATCCCTTGGGCCAGCGGGAAATCCCGTGACAGGATCGCGGTGACCGCCAGCCGGCCTAGCCCCGGGCGCGAGAAGACGGATTCGACAATCACGGCGCCGGCGACCAGTCCCGCGAACTGCAGCGCGGCGACCGTGAGGACAGGAATCAGCGCATTGCGGAGCGCATGCCGGTACACTACCAGCCGCTCGGAGACCCCTTTCGCCCTCGCGGTCCGGACGTAATCCTGGCGCAGCACCTCCAGCACACTTGCTCGCGTGACCCGGGCCAACACCGCTGCCGCCGGCGCAGCCAGCGTGACCGAGGGAAGAATGAGCGCCCGCAAGCCTCCGGACTCCGTGATCGGCAGCCATCCCAGCGTCAACGAGAACAACAGGATGAGCAGCAGACCCGACCAGAAGGTCGGCATGGACAGTCCTACCAGGGTGACGGCCACGATCGCGGAGTCGACCGAGGGGCGACGGGCCGCCGCCGCGGTCACACCAGCGATGATACCGGCGCACACCGCCAACACCTGGGCTGCGAGCGCAAGGACGAGCGTGGGAGGCAGGCGCTCGGTAATCTCCTCGGCGACGGGACGGCGGCTGCGGATGGAACTACCCAGGTCCCCGCGCACAGCGCGCCCGAGGAATTTCAGGTACTGGACGACGATGGGGCGATCGAGTCCTAGTTCCGAGCGGAGCCGCGCGACATCGGACGCCGATGCGAACTCTCCCAGCATGATGGTGACGGGGTCGCCCGGCGTCAGGTGCAGCATCAAGAACGTCGCCAGCGTGACCCCGAGGAGGGTGGGGACGAGCAGAAGGAGCCGCCGTGTCAGGAAGGCCCGCATTCTGCCCGCCCCTTCACTTACTTCAGCCAGAGGTCATTCAGCACCAGGAACCCATCCGGGTGAGTCTTCGCTCCCTGCACGTTGGGCTGGACGGCGAAGTAGTTCGTGTTGGTCCACAGCGGCACCCAGAGAACCTGATCGACGACGTATTTCTGAATGTCACGATAGATCGTCAGCCGCTTTCCCTGATCGGTCTCGCGGCGGGACGCCTCGATGAGCGCGTCAAGCTTAGAATCATTGTCATGGCTGAAGGCCAGGCCCGTACCGATGTTGGATGAGTGGAACCAGAGCTGCACGATGTCTGGCGAGGTATACGTATACCCCATGAACTCGGCCGGATGCTCGCCCGCCTTGAGTTTGGCCAGCAGCGTCCCGAATTCAAAGGTCTGGATCTCCATCAAGATGCCGAAGGCGCGCAGCTGCGCCTGCACGATCTGCGCAGATCGGGTCCAGGTGTCGATAGGCGCGGTGTACAGCACGAACGAGAACGGCTTGCCGTCTTTCTGGAGCACACCGTCCGGACCGGGCCGCCATCCCGCTTCCGCCAGCAGCGCCTTCGCCTTGCCGGGGTCGTATTTGGGAGCGTACTCCTTGATGCCGTCCCAATACCCCCAGATCGAGGGCGGCAGCGGCCCCGATGCAACTTCCCCAAGCCCCTCTAGCCCGATCTGCAGCACGCTATTCTTCTCAATGGCGTGGCTGACGGCGCGCCGCACCCGGATGTCCGAGAAGGGTTCTTTAGTCACGTTGAATTCCATGAACAACCCAACACCCTTGCGCAGGAAAGAGAAGATGGTGTACTTATTCGTGCCCTGCAGCCGGCGAACATCGGTCGGCGGCACGGCCAGAACGGAGAGCTCGCCGCGCTCGAATGCGGCCACCTGCGCCGCCGACTCCGGCATGATCCGCAGGACGATCCGATCCATGAAAGGAGGGCCAGCGTGCACATATGACGGCGCCCATACGTAGTCGGGGTTGCGCGCGAAGATGATCCGATCGGCGCTGCGCCATTCCTGGAACTTGAAGGGGCCTGTCCCTACCGGCGAACGGCCGAACCGGTCGCCCAGGTCGCGCACAGCCTGTGGGCTGACGATCATGGCCCGGGGATCGGTGAGGTTGTCCAGGAACGGTGCGAAGGGCTCCTTCAGTTTGATGGTTACCGTAAAGTCGCCGGCGGCCTGGACCTCGGCCACCGGTCCAAACAGCGACCCCGCGATGGGGGACTTGGTCTCCGGCGCGAGCGCCCGCTCGATCGAGGCCTTGACCGCCTGGGCATTGAGTGCACTGCCATCGTGAAACTTCACGTCATTGCGCAGCTGGAACGTCCAGGTAAGGCCGTCTGCCGACACGGTCCACGAACGGGCCAGCGCGGGGATGTAGTTCCCCTTCAAGTCCTTGGTGATCAACGTGTCGCCGAGATAGCGCATGAGCTGTCCCGTGATGGCGGTGCCTGTCTTCTGCGGGTCGAGTGTATCCGGCTCCTCGGTTGAAACGAGGGCCAGTTCTCCGCCGGATTTGGGTTGAGCGTAAGTCAGTGGCAGCGGGACCAGCAACAATGAGACCAAGAGCGAAATCAAGGAGATCGCCACGGCCCTTCGGGCCTCGCGATGAACTACAATACGCGCCAGCGCCTGTGCTGCGGCCATCTATGATTCCTCCTCCATGGGAAACTTGGCTTGCTAGTTCTACGGAGTCCAGGCGTCCCCTCTCTTCCGTCATTGCGAGGGGGCGTTGCCTATTCTGTCATTGCGAGGGGGCGCAGCCTTTTCCGTCATTGCGAGGCCGCGTAGCGGCCGAAGCAATCTCCTTGCACGGAGATCGCCACGCGCCTTCGGCGCTCGCGATGACAGACGAATGGGTCATTGCGAGGAGCGTAGCCTCTTCTGTCATTGCGAGGCCCGTAGATTATTTTGTCATTGCGAGGCCCGTAGGGCCGAAGCAATCTCCTCCTGACACGAAATGACTCAATTGAGCTATATGCAGTCTCCTTCCCCAACATCCATGCTGGATACTGAGCCTGCCGCCATGGTCAGACAGTTCTACGTCTACATCCTCAGCAACAAAGCCCAGACCGTCCTATACACGGGAATCACAAACGACCTGGAGAAACGCGTGTGGGAACACAGGAGCGGCCTGGGATCAAAATTCGTCGGCCGGTATGGATTATCGAGGTTAGTATACTTCGAGGTTTTCGAGGATCCTTACGAAGCCATTTCCCGAGAGAAACAGATCAAGGCGGGTCCAAGACGAAAGAAGGTCGCTCTGATCGAAAAAGCAAATCCGCGATGGCGTAACCTCGCAGGTGAACTCTAGAAGGAGATCGTTTTCTCCTATAGCAGGTCTGCTGGAGATACACCAAGTGCTCGGGCGAGACGATCGAGCGTCTCCACACTCGGTACATGTCGTCCGCTTTCGATCCGAGAGATATTTGGCCGAAGGATTCCCGAACGCTTCGCTAATTCGTAGGTCGTCAGGCCCTTCCGCTGTCGCAACTCCCGGACGCGCCAGCCGATGTATGTAGCCATACTTCGCTCCGAAACCTGCTGCGTTCTCCGCCTTTTGTAGTATTGGTAACGAGGCTCCGAATGATACAACACGAAGTCCCACGGAACCTCGAAACGGTGCTCAGAGGCCTGCTCCACGCGAAAGGCTGAACCATCTGACTCGACACGCACGCGGAGAATCTCGCCGCCGTCATCCTCCTGAAGCCAATTCCTTCGGACGCGATACAGTCTGCCGTCGCGAAAAATGACCAAAAATTCACGCCTTTCGGCATCGTAGAAACAATCCTTCAGTCTTGGATTCATTGTGACACTTGTGCCTGAACGCATCGTGCTACTCCTCGTCAGGTTTCAAGAACCCGGCCTCTTCCAGTGCCCGCCTGAGCTTGTTAGTAAGCTCGAAATCATCCATCGGGCTCCGGCGGATGAGATCGAACCTTCCTATCTCCCTACCTTTCTCGTCAAAGATGTGCACGTGAGGAGGAGGGTGATCGCTTACATACCAGCGGAACTCAAATCCCCGGGCTTTCCGTCGCCCCACGGCGGAACCTCCACCCTTTCAGAGGCCGCCCTCCCATCCGCTATGGTATCACAAGTGATACTAGACGACCAAGTCCAGGCAGTGGGTCATGGCGAGGGACACAGACCCTTCCTGTCATTGCGCAGGGGGAGATCGCCACGCCCCTTCGGGGCTCGCGATGACAAACAGGTAGTCATTGCGAGGAGCGTAGCGACGAAGCAATCTCCTGTACACACGCAACCCCGATTGGTTACCATAAGCGTCGGGAGACGATCATGACCCGCAAGCCGTTTGAGATCGTGGCCGAGTGCGTGATGGCCGGGTTGCCGACCGGCGCGGACATCGGGCGGATTCGAGAGCAAATCGAAACCGCCCGCAGGTCCAAGCCCGAAGTCGTGCGCGCGGCGGTCAATCCTCCTGCCATCCACCGCGACATACAATACGTGCTCCAGACACGTTTCGTCGTGTGGGCAGAAGACAACGCACGCGCGGTTCAAGTGGTGGAAGCGCTGATGAAGGACGCCGGGGTATCCTACCAGTCCGTATTCCCCTCCGGCCGGGCGCTGGCAGAAGCCGATGTTCCGGCTCCGCCCAAGACGGCGAAGCCCAAGCGAGCCGCATCTACCCGCCGCGCGCCCGCGACGAAACGCCGCCCGCAGATGAAGAAGAGCCGCAGAACCCGCTAACCCCTCGCGGTCATTGCGAGGCCCGGAGGCTTTGTCGTCATTGCGAGGAGCGCAGCGACGAAGCAATCTCCTCCTAACACGAAATGGCTCAGCGGAAGTGCTCGAGCGCAAAGCGATCGCAGGCGGTTTCTGCCGACCCTTTCTTGTGGAGAATCTCATAGAGGTAGTAGTGGTAGTACTCGTGGCAGTAGAGGAAGCGAATCACGTCCGTCTTTGTCCGGAAAAGGATGTTCCGGTAGAACCAGCGGAAAGCGAATGCGTTTCCGCGCTGCCGGCGTGATTTGATCCTTTTCGCGCGGTAGGGAATCCGCTGCCGGAACGAGCGGAACGGCTCCGGAACCTGCACAGTGATCGTCTTGGTCTCATAGTCGCACTCCGCCTGAAGATGAGGGCCCGTCCGGTAGCGCAGGGGTTTGACCGTGAGGCGATATCCCCTCGCTCGCGGCAGATCAGCCAGAACCCGGCGGAGGCGAGAGACAGAGAAGCCCGCAAGATTGCTCTGGATCCTCATTCCGCTCCCAGGTTAACGAATCTGCTCACCCACGTCATCCTGATCTCTGTCAGACTATTAGCGCTCGACGATGTTATCGGAACACGTTAGCATTTGAGTACGATGTCGAGATCGCGGATTATCACTCGTAGATCGCACGGTATGAAAATGCCGCCTGTGCATCCTGGAGAGATCCTGGTTGAGGAGTTCCTAAAGCCACTCGGCATCAGCCAGTACCGTCTCGCCAAGGACATTCGTGTGCCGCCTCGCCGGATCAACGAAATCGTCCACGGAATGCGGTCTATTACCGCTGATATCGCTCTCAGGCTGGCTAAGTACTTTGGGACCTCACCAGCGTTCTGGATGAACCTGCAGGGA
The DNA here is from genome assembly GCA_005882335.1 of Candidatus Segetimicrobium genomatis. Lineage (GTDB taxonomy): Bacteria > Sysuimicrobiota > Sysuimicrobiia > Sysuimicrobiales > Kaftiobacteriaceae > Telluricultor. Next base: position 3,431 of record VBAP01000074.1, on the reverse strand, counting down.
CGCTATGACCTGGAGGTGCAGCGAGACAAACTCGGTAGGCGCCTCGAAAAGGAGATTGTCAGTCTTGCTGCATCTGCTCGATAGCGCCGCTGCAAGGCCTCTTCGTTCACCTTGCGCGGTACGGGCCCGTGAGTGCGCGTAGCGCAAGAACCTTCCAGCGGCAATCTCCGATCCCAGGTCTACTCTGGAAAAAGCTGCAGGCCAACCTTGCGTACTGCTGCCTTCAGCGCCGCGTCCCAACACCCGAACACGACAGAGGCGTTCAACCGCTCCTTCAGCTTGAGCGCGGAAGTCAGGTGGATGGCATCGTAGGCTCGAAGACCGTGGGTCTCTGCAATCCGGGCGACATCCCGGATCAGGGATTCCGACACTTCTAGACGAAAGTAGCGGCGTCGCGAAGAGCACGTACGATCGTGAAATCGCAACTCTCATCAGCTAGAAAGCGCATTGGTCATCGCTTAGCACGCTTCCCAGCGTTTACTACTGATAGGGTCTCCTCGTGAGCAACCGAGTCCGCCGCGTATGCGATGGCCGCTCGAATATCGTCACGTGTCAGACGAGGGTATGCATCTAACAAGTCCTTTTCGTTGGCGCCCTCCGCAAGCTTGCGCAAGATCAACTCAACAGGGATGCGCGTACCTCGGATGACGGGTTTGCCGAGCATTACCTTAGGATTCACCTCTATGCGATCCACTGCAGCCATGCCAGCCCTCCCCAAGTCGTACACTCAGCAGTTCGTCTTCGGTAGCTTAGCGTCGTGGGGCTACTCTCTCGCTCTCTTAAGAATAGGGGGCTGGAAGCAGAATGACTAGATGCAGCAGCTTACTGTGCGGGGCAGCTCCCGCTTGGTAGCGCATAGCGGAAGGTACGCCCTGAGCTTGCCGAATGGGCGAAGGTGCTGAGGACAGGCCTTTCGAACGGCGAACTGGCCTCTGGGGCAAACGCAGGGGGTGGTTTAGGGGCTACGACCCGAAGCGATCTCCTTCCTTAGGATTTCCTCGTGGGCAACCGAGTCCGCCGAGCACCCTGACCCACGCCGCCCGCCCCCTCGTCCTCTTGCTCCTCCAAATGCAGGCGGTGCAGGAGCCTGTGGGCGATGGGCGCCACCAGGATGCTGGCGGTTACCAGGAACACGACTCCGGAGAAGAGCGCGTAGAACGAGGCGAACAGCTTGGCCGTGTCTGAGCGCAGCACGTCCACCGGGCCCATACCGGTCAAGATCATCGAGGCGTTGAGCAGCGCGTCGATCCACGAGAGTCCTGCCACGAAGTGGTATCCGATGATCCCGAGGGTGAGTGAGACTGAAACGATTGCGGCGGCGGCCAGCCCGTGAAAGGCGACGCGGCGCATGAACTTCCTGCGCGGCAGCAACGGGTGGGTACGGTGCTCGTACATGCAAACGTAAGTATAGCCAAAACAAGAATACATGTCAAAATATAGATTTGACTTGTGAATTCACATTTTGTCTTGTATAATCTCGGAAGGGGTGAGGCTCCATGAAGACCACAGTCACGGCAAGAGGACAAACAGTGATCCCCGCCAGACTGCGGCGGGCGCATAGGATCACTCCCCGGACGCGGATAGAGTGGATCGATGACGGGCAGACGATCCGAGTGGTCCCGTTACCGGAGGATCCAATCGCTGCTGCTCGTGGGACCGCGAAGGGCCTCCGGGCGGTACTGTTGAGAGACCGCAAGCGCGAACGTCAGCGTGGCTGAGCGCTACGTTCTGGACACGTCCGCGATCCTGGCCTTCCTGGGCAATGAGCCAGGTGCCGACAGGGTGGATCGCCTTCTGCGCGGAGCCCGAACTGGTCGTAACGAAATGCTGGTTTGCTCGATTACGTTGATGGAGCTCTTTTACACGGCTATGCGTGCAAAAGGGGAGGACGCGGCGGTCCGGCTTGTGGCTCTCGTCAAGGCTTGGCCCCTGGAATGGGTGTATCCCGACGAGAAAATGCTGTTGCAGGCTGGGAGGCTGAAAGCTTCCCACCGGCTCTCCGTCGCCGATGCGCTGGTCGCAGCTGTGGCGCGCATGCGGGGGGCGACGCTCGTCCACAAAGATCCCGAATTGGAAAACCTGAGGGGTCAGTTCGAGCTGCTGAGCCTGCCTGCAAGAGAGAAGCGGTGAAGCAAGACTCAGACTCGTCACGCGGCAACTGCAGACTCGGCCAGGACTCACGTCGCTTCGTGCGCCTTCGAATCCGCGTCGAGCGGCTTCTTTGAGGGAACCATTCTCACATTCGCGCGAATGTGAGGAAGGATCTGGCCGTTCAGCCCTACCCGATCTGGCCAGCTGCGGGATCCACACTATTGTCCTCTTGTCCCGCTCGCGGTCATTGCGAGGGGCGCAGCCCCGTGGCAATCCCCTGCGATCAACAGAGGAGATTGCTTCGCTTCGCTCGCAATGACAATATGAGCGAATAATCGCAAGTATTCGCAGTTGCTGAGAACCGGACGGTGATGGTGTGGAGAAAGAAGATCTTCTTCGACAAGTATCCAGGGAGCTCAGGGCAGCTTCGCGGACGCAGCGGGAACGTCAGGAACGTGAACGCATAGAGCAAGCAGCCACTCCTACGATCCCACCGAAGCAAATCAAGACTAAGATCGAAAGATCACGGAAGGCCAAGAAGGGCCGGCGCAAGCCGGCACACCCCTGAGAATTCCTTCTTTAGGTTGTTTCTCTGTCATTGCGAGAGCCGCGCCTTTGTCGCCATCGCGAGGAGCAAGGCGACGTGGCAATCCCCTCAGTCCCATTTCACCCGCAGGGTCTGCCGCGGGCCGTCGAGCATCACGATCCACGCATTCAGCACGTCTCGGCCGAGTAGCGATTCGCCGCCAATCCCGGCCACTTCGACGATCCCCCGCCAGCCGGCCGCCTTGAGCTCGGCTGCGTACACCGGGACGCGCCGGACCGCATCGCTAACCCCGCGTACCGCGACCTCACCGATCTGGGGCAGCCCTAGGGTCTCTGGCAATCCTTCGGGCAATACGGTGATGTCCGCACCGCTGTCGACTAGCGACGCCACCGCTGTAGCGGGCTCAGTCTGCGGCAGACCCACGCGAAGTAAAAGGAGGGGCGCCGGAGGCGTTCGCTTTGTGTCGTATGGAAACTCGCCGGGGGCGACCCGAGGCCGGCGTGGCGGACGCGGGGCTGCCATCTCCTATGTCTCGGCAACCCGCGGCGAAGGAATGCGGACAACGCGTTCCTCCGCGGTCACCCTTGGAATGAAGACCGGCCGCGTTCCGAGCTTGGCGAAGATCCGCCGCGCCAGCACGTCGAAGTCTCTATCGTGGTCAATCACCTGGTTGCGGTCAACGGCCACATACTGGTCACGGTAGCGGCGCAGCAGCCGTTCTCGGTTTTCCTCGAACCATCGCATGCTCTCGGTCAGCCCCTGGACTGTTCCCTTCCCCCTAGTCGACTGCCCT
>VBAP01000123.1 GCA_005882335.1 Candidatus Segetimicrobium genomatis | reverse complement strand
GGAGGATGAGCGCAGCCAGGTCGCGCGTGGCCGGGGTGCACAAAATCTTGCCGCGGAATCCCTGTTGGACGAGCGTGGGCAGGTTGCCGCAGTGATCGAGATGTGCGTGAGAAAGTAGCACCGCGTCGATGCTGGACGGGGGAAACGGAAACTCGCTGTTGACGCGGCGGGCGTCGGCGCGCCGGCCCTGGAACAGGCCACAGTCCAGCAGGAGATGCGCGTCGCCGGTCTCGACCAGGTGCATCGAGCCGGTGACTGTTCGCACCGCACCCAAAAACGTGACCGTGATCACATGCTGCGGTGTAGGGCATTCGAGGCGAAAGGCAGGAGGCCTCTGTTCGCCTACTTAGGTGCGGGCAGCACATTCATCGCGCCAACCTGGCCGCGCGATCCGTGATCAAAGACACCACAAACAAACGGAAACGACCCTGGTTCTGACGCCACGAATTCGATCTCAACCTTCGTGCCTGGAGCCACGGCGAAGAACCGCCGCTCGTCATCGATCCCCTCTCGGGCCACCTGCCCTCGGACGATGACCTCCTTTCCAACCAGCCAGCGAGCCGCGAAACTGTGGTTCCGCTTGTCAGGATCCTCGTTGGAAAGCTGCAGCACCACGGTATCTCCCTGGGTGACCGTGAACAGATCTGGTGTGAACTTCCAAGAGACCATGGTGATCTGAATGACCTTCCGGCCCGCTGCCCGCACCGGAAGCCCAGCGGGAACGGTCAGGAGCAGGAGCAGTCCCGCAGCGATCAATATCCAACGCCTGTGCATTGAACGCCTCCTCAGTCGGTCGTTTTCCCCGAATGGAATGTTAGCACCACCTCTAGCCAGTTCATGTAACGGGAACATCACAGGATGCACGCTCGTGCCGTACCAACTTGATTCGTCACGTCTGCTCCTCTTAGTACCTTAGTATCGCTCGGAAGATCGGACAAACTATCAAGTTGGTACGGCACTAGGAGAACCAGCCGGCGCTGTCAAAGTGGGGACCACTTTCATGCGCACGCAGGTCGCCTGTTGGAACTGCGGATTCAGCAACTCGCCCGGATCGCGCTTCTGCGCCAGCTGCGGGAAACCGCAGAAGCAGACATGCCCGGAGTGCGGAGCGGAGATCGTCCAGGGCGCAAAGTTCTGTGCCAACTGCGGCATCCCGCTGGCTACCGCGGAGGCACCGGTGGAAGCTGCGCCGGTGCTCACCGCCGAGGCGCGCAAGGTCGTCACGGTCTTATTCGCGGACCTGGTGGGTTCCACCGGGCTGACCGAGCGGCTGGATCCGGAAGAGTCCCGCGACGTGGTACGCAAGTTCTACGACGTGGTTGAGCACGTGGTCGAACGGTGGTTCGCTGGAACCGTCGCGAATCTGATGGGGGACGCCGTGCTGGCGATTTTCGGATTGCCCGTGGCGCACGAAGACGACCCCGAACGAGCGGTCCGCGCCGGCCTGGCCATCCGCGACGCGATGCCAACCCTCAACGGCCACCTGGCAATCACGCACGGCGTGCAGCTGGCCGTGCGTGTGGGCATCAACACCGGCGAGGTGGTCGCGGCCTCAGGATCCACGTTCGACCGCGACTTCCTGGTGTCGGATGCGGTGACAACCGCCGCGCGGCTCCAGCAGACGGTATCGCCGGGGACCGTTGTCGTCGGCGAGCGCACGCACCGCCTCACCCGTGACGCCGTCGAATACCGCGACCTGCCGCCGCTGCAGGTAAAGGGGAAAGGTACGCCGCTCGCCGTGTGGGCGGCGGTTGCGCCGCTACCCGAGCAGGCCGATGTGAGGCGGGCAACGGCGCCGCTGGTTGGGCGGCACGCTGAGCTCGGCCTGCTTGGGCACCTGTACCACCGCAGCCGAGAGGAAGGCCGCGTGCACCTGGTCACGATCTTCGGTCAGCCTGGGGTAGGCAAGAGCCGCCTGCTGCGCGAGTTTCTTGCCGAGGTGCGGGACCTCATGCCGCAGCCGATGGTGTTGCGGGGCCGCAGCGTCGCGTTCGGCGGACAAATCGGGTACCATGCGCTGCTCGACATCCTCCGGTTTCAGGCCGGCCTCCTTGACACCGATTCTCCCGAGACAGTGCGCGCGAAACTCGCCGCGTGGCTGAACGAAAGGCTGCCCAATCAACCGGATCTGCTGGACGGCCTCTTGCTGATATTTGGCACGCAGGATGGGGTCAGTGGTGATCCGGGACAGATCCGCCAGCGCCTCTACCAGACCTGGCAGGCGCTGATCAGCGGCGTGGCTGAATCCCAGCCGGTCATCCTGGCCCTGGAAGACATGCACTGGGCGGATGACGGTGTGCTTGACCTGGTCGAAGCAGTGATCAGCGACATTACCGCACCATTACTCATCGTCTGCCTGGCCCGTCCAGAACTGCTGGAGCGGCGGCCGACCTGGGGCGGCGGACGGCGCAACGCCACAAGCCTCGACCTCCCGCCGCTGCGGCATGAGGAGGCGGAGCAGCTGGTGATGGCTCTCGGGAGCGAAGGACTGGGGCCCGAGGCCGTCAAGCTCATCGCGCAGCGGGCCGAGGGCAACCCGCTGTTCGCCGAAGAGTTGGTCCGCATGATGCTGGAAGGCAGCGCGCCGGGCGCTGCGATTCCGGACACAGTGCAGGCGGTGATCACGGCTCGCATCGACCGGTTGCCGCCGTCAGAACGGCGCGTTTTGCAGGCCGCGTCGGTCGTCGGCCGCGCGTTCTGGCCGTCGGCGGTGGCTCCGATCGCCGGGCTCTCGGTGGAGGAGGCGCGTCAGGCTATTGACGCGCTCATCGGGAAGGAACTCGTCCTGAGCCGGCCGCGCTCCAGCATCGCTGATGAGCGAGAGTTCGCCTTCCGCCACATTCTCACGCGCGACGTCGCCTACCAGATGCTGCCCAGGACGCAGCGCCAGCGGGCGCACGCGGAAGCCGCGCGTTGGATCGAATCCACGATCGGCGAACGCGCAGAAGAGGTCATCGAGATCCTTGCGGAGCACCTGCGGCTGGCCGGGGATGAGGCCCGCGCCGCCGTGTATCTGCATCGCGCGGGAGGGAAGGCGCGACGATTGTACGCCAACGCCGACGCCATCCGGCTGTTTGATCAGGCACTGGAGGCGGCCGCCAAGGCCGCGCTCCCGCCATCGCAACTGGCTGCCATCTACCGAGACAGAGGCGAAGTCTACCAGTTGCTTGGATCATATCGCGAAGCGATGACTGACTTTGAGCACGGGTTACTGGCGGCCCGGCAGGCCGGCGATCAGGCCTTGGAAGCCGTTCTGGAAGATCTGGTGGGCCTGATTCATCACCGCCAGCACCGGTTGGACGATGCGGAGGGCCGCTTTGTGCGAGCAGCGGAGATTGCGCGGGTGGTCGGTGATCGTCTGACGCTGGGACGATCCCTGGTCGATCTTGCGAACATCGCCTGGGACCGTGGCCGGATGGGACCCGACCATCCGGCGATCGTTGAGGGTCTGGCGTTGCTGGGGCAGACCGGTGACCTCAGCAGTCTGGCCCGGGCGCTGAACATGTTGTGCATGGCCTACCTGGGGACGGGAGACGGCGTCCGCGCGCTGGAATCGGCCGAACAAGCTCTCACGGCGGCGAGAGAGGCCAGCGACAAGTCGAAGGAAGCCACGAGCCTCAGCTACCTCGGGCACGTAAACAGCTATCTGGGCCTATACGACAGGGCACGGCAGCACACTGAGGCCTCGATGGCGCTGGCGCGGGAGATCCAGGATCGCCGGCGCATCGCCTATACGCTGTTCTTCCTCGGCCGGATCAATTTCTGGACAGGCCAGCTTGGGGATGCTATCGCGCAGCTCGAAGAATCAGTGCCGATGTCGCAGGAGACAGTCCCCACACAGTTGCCCTGGCTGTTCCTCTACCTCGGCAACTGCTTCCACGAAGCCGGAGACGACACGCGCGCGGCCAGGGCTTTCGCCGACGGCTCACGCTTCGACGCCGTCTCGGCCCGATGGTGGCAGCCAAGCCTGATCTGCCGCATCTCGCTGGCCAGCATCACCGACCGGGCCACCGGGTGGGATGCATTGATCGGCGACATTGCG
>VBAP01000073.1 GCA_005882335.1 Candidatus Segetimicrobium genomatis | reverse complement strand
CGCGCGGCATCTTCCGACTGGAACCGGTTTACACCGACCACCACCTGTTCACCGGTCTCCACGCGCTTGGCTTCGCGATAGGCAGATTCCGCAATCTGTCGCTGAATGAGACCGGACTCCAGCGCCCGCAACACGCCGCCGACGTCTTCGATCTGGCGGATGAGCATCTCCGCCCGCCGTTCGATCTCGGTGGTCAGCGCCTCGACGTAGTACGAGCCCGCCAACGGATCAATCGTGTCCGCCGCACCGCTCTCCGACGCGATGATCTGCTGGGTGCGCAGCGCCAGCAGGGCCGATTCGTCTGTTGGCAGTGCCAGGGCCTCATCCTTCGCGTTGGTGTGCAACGATTGCGTGCCGCCGAGGATGGCCGCCAGGGCCTGGAGAGTCACCCGCACCACGTTGTTGACCGGCTGCTGCGCCGTGAGCGCCGCGCCCGCGGTCTGGGTATGGAATCGCAGCATCCACGACCGCGGATCGGCGGCGCCAAAGCGCTCGCGCACGATCCGGGCCCACAACCGTCTGGCGGCGCGGAACTTCGCCACTTCCTCCAACAGATTCATCTGCGCCGCAAAGAAAAACGACATCCGCGGGGCAAAACGGTCGACGCTCAGACCCGTCGCGACGGCCGACCGCAGGTACGCGATCCCGTCGGCCAGTGTGAACGCCACCTCTTGCACCGCGGTGGCCCCGGCCTCACGGATGTGGTAGCCGCTGACCGAGATGGGGTTCCACTTCGGGAGGTGGTCCGCGCAGTAGACAAACATGTCTGTAATCAAGCGCAGGGAGGGTTGCGGTGGGAAGATGTACGTCCCGCGGGCAATGTACTCCTTGAGGATGTCGTTCTGGGTCGTCCCGTCGAGCACTGCAGCGGGCACGCCCTGCCGCTCGGCCACGGCAATGTACATCGCCAGCAGGATCGCCGCCGTGGCGTTGATGGTCATGGAGGTCGTCACCCGGTCGAGCGGAATGCCGTCCAGCAACACCTCCATGTCCAGAAGCGAGTCGATGGCCACCCCGACCCTGCCGACCTCTGGCTCCGCCATCGGATGATCGGAGTCGTACCCCATCTGCGTCGGCAGATCAAAGGCGATCGAGAGCCCGGTTTGCCCCTGGCCGAGCAGGTACCGGAAGCGGCGGTTCGACTCTTCCGCGGTGCCGAAGCCTGCGTACTGCCGCATCGTCCACAGCCGGCCTCGATACATCGTCGGATAGATACCGCGGGTGAACGGAAATTTGCCGGGAAGGCCGAGGTCGCGCAGGTAGTCCACGGGGCCATCGGCCGGCGTGTACACCTGGCGGATCTCGACGCCGTCCGGGGTCTCTACTTTGGGGGCTTTCTCGTGAGAATCCATTAGGAGTGCCTCACGGAAGCGCGGAAACAGGGAAACGCGGAAACGGGGAAACGCGACGTTCCAACGTCCAACGATCTACCTTCAAACCTCGCGCTTCCGCGTTCCCGCGTTTCCGGTCAGTCAGAGTTCCTCCTCTTCCTCGTCGTCCTCTAACTTCATTCCAGGCCGATGCACAAGCACGTACCGTGCGATCTGGAAGCTGCAAGTCTCCCAGAAGCGCAATCCCCGTACGTTGCCGGCCGGCACGGACGCGTGGATATCGCCGCAGCCCTTGGCGTGAAGAAACTCGATCACGGCGCTGGCCATGCGCGCCCCATACCCCTCACGGCGGTATTCGGGATAGACGTAGAACTCCGCGATCATACCCGCCACGCGCTGCCGGTCGGCGGGTTGCGGCGTGATCAAGGCCACGGCGAACCCAACCTTGCGGCTGTCCGAAACGCCCCACCAGATGTGCCGGTTCTTTCCTTGCTCAGAGAAGATGTGCTTCAGGTACCCATCCAACCACTCATCGGGCGGGGCCTCGCCGGCGACCTCCTCGCGATAGCGGCGAAGCCAGTCCCGGAACTTCTTCTCGTCGACAGACACGTACTCCAGCTGGAGCGGGATCGGGGATGCATCTCGCTGCTGCCCCATCGACCCAGAGGGCGCCTTGCTCCGAATATCAGCTGTCTCACCCACGGTGGGAAACCATCGTAGACATTCCGCGCCGCCGAGGCGCTTCCTTTCCTGCAACGGAAGAGGGAAGAAGGACAAAACAGAACATCGTCCCCTCTTCCCTCTTCCATTTTCCTTCTGTCCTGGCTCTACAACGGAATATTCCCATGTTTTCGTGTCGGATTGGAATCGCGTTTCGTCGATAACGCGGCGAGTGCAGAGATCAGACGAGGCCGTGTCCGGTGCGGCTCGATCACATCGTCGACATATCCGCGCGAGGCGGCAACATATGGATTCGCGAACTGCGCTCGATAGTCGCGCGCCAACTGTTCGCGCAGCGCGCCTGGATCGGCGGAGGCGGCCAGTTCCTTGCGAAAGGCGACCTCGATGGCGCCTTCCGGCCCCATCACCGCGATCTCCGCCGTGGGCCAGGCCAGGTTGAGGTCGCCGCGTACGTGTTTGCTCGACATGACGTCGTACGCGCCTCCATACGCCCGGCGGGTGATAACCGCCATCTTCGGCACCGTGGCCTCGCAGTAGGCGTAGAGAAGCTTTGCGCCCTGCCGGATGATGCCGCCATGCTCCTGCTGCAGGCCCGGCAAAAAGCCCGGCACGTCGACGAAGGTGACCAGCGGGATGTTGAACGCGTCGCAGCACCGGATGAACCGTGCGCCCTTCGCCGACGCATTGAGGTCAAGCGCCCCAGCCAGGACCCGCGGTTGCTGCGCCACCACGCCCACGCTGCGGCCGCCCAGCCGGGCAAACCCTGTGATCAGGTTGCGGGCAAACTGAGCGTGCACTTCCAAGAACGTCTCGCGGTCCACAATGCGGGTGATCACCTCGGCCATGTCATACGGTCTGGTACGATCCTCTGGGACGATGCCGTCCAGATCGGCGTCCATCCGGTTCGGATCGTCATCGCCGGCGATGACCGGCGGTTGCTCCCGGTTGTTCTGCGGCAGGTAGGACAACACGCGGCGGAGGAGCACGAGGCAGGCAGGATCGTCATCCGCCACAAAGTGCGCCACCCCGCTGCGGGTGGCATGCACGGCAGCGCCTCCCAGCTCCTCGAACCCAACCTCCTCTCGGATGGCCGCCTTCACCACCTGAGGGCCGGTCACGAACATGTAACTCGTGCCGCGCACCATGATCACGAAGTCGGTGATCGCCGGCGAATAGACTGCACCTCCCGCGCACGGTCCCATGATCGCCGAGAGCTGCGGGATCACTCCCGATGCCAGGGTGTTGCGAAGAAAGATCTCTGCGTAGCCGCCCAGGCTGGCCACGCCTTCTTGAATCCGCGCGCCGCCGGAGTCATTCAGCCCGATGATCGGGACGCCCGTGCGCAGCGCCATGTCCATGATCTTCACGATCTTGTGCGCGTGGGCCTCGCCGAGCGAGCCGCCCAGCACGGTAAAATCCTGAGAGAAGACGCACACCGGCCGGCCGTCGATCGTCCCGTACCCTGTCACGACGCCGTCGGCAGGCGCATCCACCTTCTCCATGCCAAACTCGCGCGAGTGATGAGTCACGAACATGTCGAGTTCCGTGAAGCTTCCCGGATCGAGCAGCCGGTCGAGTCGCTCACGCGCCGTCAGCTTGCCGGCGTCGTGCTGGCGCTGCACCCGGTCCGGACCGCCCAGGCCCAAAATGTGCTCCTTCCGCTGGCGGAGATCATCGATGCGATCCGACACAACCTTCACCTCCCACAAACGGGAACGCGGGAGCAGGGGAACGCGGGAACGCGATACAGCGCTCTCTCCCCTCCCGAGAAACTTAGGCCGAGGATATTGCGCGTCGCGTTCTCGTGTTCCCGCGATCCCGCGTTTCCGCGATCCCGTTCGTTACGGTTTCAGCTGGTTCCCTGCCCTCAACGGCCGGATCGAGATAATCCCGTGCTTGAAGATCAACTCGCGACCCGTCTCGCTCTCCACCAGGAGTGAGTACGTGCCGACGTCTTTCACAGTCGCTTCGGGGACCTCGTATCCGTCGCGGCATCGGATGTGCACCGGAATCCCAGTGGCGACGAGATGGCGCAAGTATTCATCTTCCATGGAACTGCGCTGCGCCGGACGGGCCTGCCCCTGATCGATCCGGGACTCTACCTCGGACTTGGCCGGCGGAGGAGAGACTGTGGCACCGCCCGATCGTTCGGGGCGGATCTGGGACAGATCGGCCGCCCCGTCAGCCTGCTCGTCATCTCCGTTTACCTCCGGCGCCAGCGCAGGCATCTGCCGCTGGGGCTCCCGCAGGTGCCGGTAATGCGCCCGCATCGACTCCAGTTCATCGCGACGATCCTTCATCGTCCACCCCCCCCGTCGTTGCACCTTGGCCCCGCGCTTGCCGACGGCATCCAAGGTCGCCGCAATCACGGCCTCGGCCTCATTCCCCTCGACGACTGCGGTGCCGACACACTGACGCGCTTCGGCTGCCGATCCGATCGATACTGCCACGACTACTGCCTCTCGCCCAATCAACGGGACGGATGCCATCGACTCCAGGGTGGCGCGGCGCTCTTCGCGGTCCAGCACGGGCTTCAACGCGTCCAGAGTAGCCAAGACCAGCCCGCGGAGCCTGCTGGCGCGGTCCGACAACGAGCGCGCATGACCGATGAATGTGCCGCCTTCCCCGTGGACCGGCTCCAGTTCCACTGTGGCCTGGACAGCGGTTCCTGCCAACACCTCCTCGACCCGCCGGGGCAGCCAGGTCTGGGGCGGCATTCCGCCCTGCAGGCGAGCGACCCGGATGCGCCATCCGTCCACCGCCAGGGAATAGCTGGACATAAGCGCCGAGGCGATCGTCCGGCGCACCGCTGACTCATCCTGTTCGCTATGGGCGGTGACGTAAATGGAATCGATCTCGCCGGCGTCGTTGGCGACCACACGCGCCGATGTCACGCCGTTCAGTCGCTCCAGGAGCGTCTCGATGTCTTCTGCAAAAACTTCACTGGGCACGGCGCGGTCGACACCAGCCTCCTCAATGCTTCCTAGGGATGTTCCGTGCGAAGCTGGTTTTCCCTGCGGCAAAGGCGGCGCGTCAGAAGAGCGGAGACGAAGCGGGTCTCGCCAGCGGGTGATCGATCACTACCCCTTCGCCTCCCATGGACTCACGAGTCTGGCCGTCGACCAAGATACGCACTCGAGGTGCCTGCGGGAACTGAGTGGCGGTGTATACGATCTGCCACAGCCGCCCCAACATGCTGGAGCTGCCGCCCCCCGACTCGATCTCACCGCTGAGATCCACCATCACCACCCCGTCAGCGATGCGCAACCCTCGCAGGCGCGTGCCCGCAGGGATCGCGGTCACCAACCCTGCCCCGCGCTCCGCGGGAGTCGGTCCGGCAAGCAACTCACGCACCGCCGCGGCCAGCAGCGCTGCGGCTCCGCGCCCCCGCATGGTGCGGGGCACGTCTTGGACCGTGCTGCTGGACCCTTGAGCGCGGATGAAGTACACCGACACCCTGGCCTCTGTGGGGCGCAACCACCACAGGGTACCAAGCAGCACAGCGACCAGTACGATCGCGGCAAGAATTCGAATCTGTTTACCAGTCATATCTCCTATCCCAATGAGTACCGCTAGCCAGCCTGCGTCCCGACCATCTTGGCGAATTCGCTTTCCGTCAGGACTCGCACTCCGAGTTTCCGCGCCCGGAGTAGCTTCGACCCCGGATCCGCGCCGGCAACCACAAGATCGGTCTTCTTTAAGACGCTCGTGCTGACGACCGCGCCACGCTCTTTTGCCAGGGCCTCTGCGCGGCCGCGAGAGAAATTCGCCAAGGTCCCGGTAAACACGATCTGCTTTCCTGCCAACGGGCCGGTGGAGATGATGGGCGCCGGCGCCACGGGCCACACGCCGGCCGTCCTCAACCGATCGATCAGCCTCCCGTTCTCAGGCTGGCGGAAGAACTGCGTGACACTCTCGGCGATGGTCGGACCGATGCCGGGTACGTCGCGCACATCCTCGAAACTCGCCCGCATCAACCGGTCCAGGGTGCCAGCATGCGCGGCCAGAACCTCGGCGACGTGCGCGCCGACGTGGCGGATCCCCAGCGCATAGAGGAATCGCGCCAGCGTGGTACGCTTGCTCGCGGCGATAGAATCCAGGACGTTGCGGGCCGATGTGTCCCCCATCCGTTCCAGATCTGCCAGCTGCTCCCGCCTGAGCGCGTACAAATCAGTGGGATCGGCGATAAGTTTCCCCTGCAACAACTGCGCCAGCAGTTTCGGGCCGACCCGGTCGATATTCATCGCGTCACGCGAGCAGAAGTGAATCAATCGCCCCAGCACCTGGGCCGGACAGGCCAGATTGGTGCAGCGCGCCACCGCCTCGCCCTCGGGACGGTATGTAGCCGATCCGCACGACGGGCAGGTCGTGGGCATCGAGAACGTTCGCTCGTGCCCCGTGCGGCGCTCGGTCAACACGCGCACCACCTCGGGAATCACCTCGCCCGCCCGCTGCACAATCACCCAGTCGCCGATGCGGACATCCTTGCGGCGGATCTCGTCCTCGTTGTGTAGCGTCGCGCTGGTCACGGTAACGCCGGAGACCCGCACGGGCTCGAGTTCGGCCACCGGGGTCAGGGCGCCGGTGCGGCCGATGTAGACCCGAATATCGTTGACACGCGTGATGGCTTGCTCGGCCGGGAATTTGAAGGCGATGGCCCACCGCGGCGCCTGGCTGGTGGCGCCGAGCTCGGCCTGCTGGGCGAGGCTGTTGACTTTGATCACCACCCCGTCCGTGTCATACGGCAGGTCCGTCCGGCGGCGGGTCCACTCCCGCACATACGCCATGACCTCGTCCAACGAGCGGCATACCGTGGTGTGAGGATTGACCCTGCAGCCGGTCGCCTTCAGCCAGATGAGCGTCTCGTGGTGCGTACGAACGTCGATGCCGTCTGCAGCACCGATTCCGTAGATGAACAGGTCCAACGGCCGCGCTGCGGTCACCTTCGGATCCAGCTGCCGCAGGGAACCGGCAGCCGCATTGCGCGGGTTGGCGAACGGAGGCTCAGTCGCCACCGCCCGCTCCCGATTGATCGCTTCGAAGGCACTCACCGGCAGGTATGCCTCTCCACGCGCCTCCAGCAGGGCCGGCGGCCGGTCCACGCGCAACCGGAGGGGCAGGCTCTTGATCGTCTTGAGGTTGGCGGTGACGTCCTCGCCCTCGAAGCCGTCACCGCGTGTTGCCCCGCGGATGAACGTCCCATGTTCATACGTCAGCGATACCGCGGCGCCGTCGATTTTGAGTTCGCAGACATACTCCACGCGCTGCTCGCCCAGGACCGTCTGCACCCGCCGCGCCCACGCCAGTATGTCCTCCTCGTCGAACGCGTTGGCCAGGCTGCGCATGGGTTGCCGGTGCCTGACCGTCGCGAACGCGTCCGATGGGGCCGCGCCGACCCGCTGCGTGGGTGAATCGGGGGTGACAAGATCCGGGAAGCGTTCTTCCAGCGCCCGCAGTTCGCGGACGAGCCGGTCGTATTCGGCGTCAGAAATCTCGGGACTGTCGAGAACGTAGTATTGATTGCTGTGGTGCTCGATACGCCGCCGCAACTGTTCGATGCGCCTGCGCGCCCCGGATTTAGTGAGGGTACTTGCGGTGGGAACTTTCTTGGCTGACTGGGACTTAGCCATCGGGAACTACGGGATTGGGGATTGGGGATTAGGGATTGGTACCTGCGGGCTTCTTCGATTATCTAATCCCTAATCCCTATTCCCCAATCCCGTAGTCTCGCGTTAGCTGCCACCCGCCATTGCAGGGATGATCGCGACCTCCGCCTCCTCACCGAGCGGCGTGGCCAGCCCCTGCAGGAATCGCACATCCTGATCATCGACAAAAATATTGACAAAGCTGTGCACCCGGCCGTCGCCGTCCACGAGGCGGGCCTTGATGCCGGGGAACCGCTGTTCCAGATCGTCTACGAGGTCTACCAGCGTCGCCCCGCTGGCTTGCACCACTCGCTGGTCTCCCGTAAGCTTTCGCAACGGTGCCGGAATCCTAACCTTGGCCATTCCCGACCTCCCCCTCTCGCCTATGATTCCAGTCCTGGAACCGTGGACACGAGTACCGCTCGCTGTCGCACCGTCCAGCAGTCGCGCGGTCGAACTGCGGAACGGGTCATTCCGCGACCGCCTGACCGCCCGACTGCTCGATCAGGCGTGCACGCGATCCCCCGGTCCCCCAACCAAGTCCAGGACGTTCCGCTCGAAGTCTCGCAGGGTCGGGCGGATGACCACCGGCGCCGTCACGGAGTCGGCCACGGCCTCGAGGGTCTTCAGTCCCAGGCCGGTCACGTACGCGACAACCACCTCGTCGGGCCCAAAGGTCCCGCGCTCCGCCAGCGCACGCAGCACGGCGATCGTGACGCCGCCGGCCGTCTCGGTGAAAATTCCCTCGGTCTCGGCGAGCAGCCGGATGCCCCCGACGATCGCATCATCGGAGACGGCCGCGATCACGCCCCCGGTCTCCTTGGTCACGCGCAGCACATATCGCCCGTCCGCCGGAGACCCGATGGCCAGAGACCGGGCGATGGTATTGGGTCTCACCGGCCGGATCTCCTCAGTGCCTTCCGCAAACGCCGTGGCCACCGGTGCGCATCCCGCAGCCTGCGCGCCGTGGACGCGCGTCGCCACGCGATCGAGCAGGCCGACCTTCGCCAGCTCGGTCAAACCCTTGTGAATCTTGACAAGAAGACTGCCGGAGGCGATGGGCACAACCACGTGATCGGGTGCGCGCCAGCCGAGCTGTTCAGCCACCTCGAACCCGAGCGTTTTGCCGCCCTCCGAGTAGTACGGGCGCAGGTTCACGTTGACGAATGCCCAGCGGTGCTCCTCGGCAATCTCGGCACACAAACGGTTCACGTCATCATAGGTCCCGTCCACCTCGACCAGCGTCGGGCCGTAAGCCGCAGTGGTCAGGACCTTTCCGCGCTCGAGTCCGTTGGGAATGAACACACACGCCCGCAGCCCGGCCCGGGCGGCGTGGGCCGCCACGGCATTGGCCAGGTTGCCTGTCGAAGCGCACGCCACGACCTGATACTGGAACCGCAGGGCCGCCGCGATGGCGACTGCAACGACGCGATCTTTGAACGACCACGTGGGATTCACCGTGTCGTTCTTGATGTACAGCTGGGACAGACCCAGCGCGCGGCCCAGCCCGGATGCGCGCAGGAGCGGCGTGTAGCCGGGGGAGAGATCGACATCGGGGACGCGGCCGACTGGAAGGAGCGGCTCGTACCGCCAGATCGACGGAGGTCCGGACTCAATGATCTGACGCAGCGGCTGGCTGGCGAGTCCATCGTAGTCGTAGATGACCTCCAGTGGGCCGAAACACTTCTCGCACACGTAGATGGGCCCCGCGGCATAGACGGTCCCGCATTCGCGGCAGCGGAGTTGCTGTTGATCGGCCATCAAATTGCCTCCCGTCACGGAGTCAGCAGTCGGCAGTCCAAAACAGAGTCACCACATGACTGCTGACTGCGGACTGCTGACTGCTCACTGGTTCTCAACAGTCGCTCCCCGTTCGTCCACGCTCACCTGCAGATACGCGGCCTGATGTCCGGCCGTCTGGAAGGCGTCCACCATGGTGTGACCCACCTCGTCGACCTTCGCCGCGGGTGTTACCGCCAGAACCGACGGCCCGCTCCCGCATAGGGCCGCGGCATACGCGCCGGCCCGATGGGCCGCGATGAACGCCTCCTGCATGCCTGGGACCAGACTGCGCCGGTATGGCTGATGCAACCGATCCTCCATCGCCGTGGCGAGCAGCTCCGGACGCCCGGTGAGCATCGCGGCCACCAACCAGGCGCTACGGCTGACGTTGGCAACCGCGTCCGCGAACGGCACATGCGTGGGCAGTACTGCCCGCGCACGCTCGGTCGCCACCGCAAACTCCGGCACCGCGACGACCAGTGCGACATCCCAGGACGGAACGATCCGGGTCCAGCGCAGCCCGCCGTCGGTCACCACAGTCAGCACCGCGCCTCCCAGCAGCGCCGGCGCCACGTTGTCCGGATGTCCCTCTAGCCGCCAGACCAAGTCGAGCAGATCGTCGCGCCCGAGCGGACGGCCCAGCACTTCGTTGGCCGCCACCGCGCCGCCAACGATCGCCGCCGCACTGCTTCCCAGACCGCGTCCAGGCGGAATCGTGTTATGGCAGCGCACCGAGAAATTGGCCCGCCGTCCAGCGCGCTGTGCAGCCGCTGCGGCCGCCCGATAGACCAGGTTGGTTGAATCCGCCGGCAACGTCTCCGCGCCGTACCCGCCGACGTACACCGAAGGCGACGGCGACGCCTGTGCCTGCACCGTGTTGTATACCGTCACTGCTACGCCCAGCGCATCGAACGCCGGCCCCCAGTTCGCGATCGTGGCCGGGACACGGACGCTAACCATTGCCAGAACGCGGAAGGCAGACGGCAGAACGCAGCCCACCCAACCTCGTGAGTGGCATCCAATCGCCTTCTGCGTCCTGCGTTCTGCACTCTGCGTTCTGCATTCAGGTCGGTAGCCTCCGACATGAAAAAGCCCCTCCCAATTCCTCTGGAGGGGGTTCGTGGTCCCTCTTATCTCTCGGAATTGGTTCCGCGGGAGTTGGCACCTTGCACGCACCCGGCCGCAGCGGACTCGGCGTCGGGGATCATGCCTGCAGGCTGCCGGGGGTCATCGGGCCCGTCCCTCACCCACTCTAGATAAGAGCGCGTATGCAATTTTCTTCACTATATAACATGCCGTCGCGCGCAAGTCAATACATCGCACCGCGCCAGGAAGCATCCCCAAAGTTCAAGTGAGTGATACTGCCGAGGGCCATTCGTCCAGCGTGATCGCCTGCGGGGTGAGACCGGGCGACCCTCGGACCGGGCCCCGAAGTGCGGCTAAGGAGTAATCGAGCTACGGGTCCCGGATCCGAGGGTCGCCCGATCTCACCCCGGATCGAACCCCGCAGATCGAACGAGGCGGCGGGATGAGGACTTTGGACAAAGGGGACCAGTAACTGAATCACTCCTTAGCCGCTCTTCTGGTCCCCGGTCCAAGGTCCTCATCGCGCCGCCGGTCGTTTCAAGCGCGCTGGTTCACAAAACTTCAGGATGCATGCTCGATCGGGCCGTCAGGTTGACATGTGGAAAAACGCGTGATATTCTCGACCGGACAGGTACGGCACGGATGTGACGTTATCTGTACGACCGCAAGGAAAGGAGCAAGGCCGCAATGGTTACAGGTACGGTGAAGTGGTTCAACGCGGAGAAGGGCTACGGCTTCATCTCCGTGGATGGCGACAAGGACGTTTTCGTCCACTACAGCGCCATCCAGCAGGAAGGATTCCGGAGCCTGCAGGAAGGCCAGCAGGTCCAGTTCGACGTCGTCGACGGCAAGAAGGGCCCGCAGGCTGCAAACGTCGTCCCAGTGTAGTCACTCTCGACGACGTACTAGGGCCCGTCGGGGATCACCCGGCGGGCCTTCTCCTTTCTCGACAGGAATCCCGCAACTCCGGGGTCGAATAGCAGTCCGGGCTGAGCGTGATCTAGCGAGCCGTTACTATCCTGGTCCTCCTGGAGCGTCGGGACACCAGAAGCGCTCGCAGGAAGGTTGCGGAGGGGGTGGAAAGAGTGGCAGTGCAGGCCTACGTCCTGGTCCGGACATTGCCTGGCCAGGCCGGGGAGGCCCTGGCACAAATCGTGAGCACACCCGGGGTGAGTTCCGCGCACGCGGTGACCGGTCCCACTGATATCATCGCTTTTGTGGAGGCTCCCAGCATGGATGCGCTCGGCCGTCTCATCGTCTCACGCATTCAACAGGCCCCCGGTGTCACGCGGACGACCACGTGTGTGGTGACACCCATCGAGAGTCCGGCCCTCTAGGAGCACCGCATGTCGCGCTGTACCCCTCGGGGTGAACCACGCGGACTATCTCCGGAGCGGAGGTGAGCAGGAAGTCGCGATGCTAGACCAGGTCACGCAGGTTGCCATTCTAGTTGCGGATATGAAAAAGGCACTCAGCTTCTATTCCTACGTGCTTGGGCTCCCCGTAATCGCCAAGTCCGACAAGACCGCCGAATTCCGCACCGATGGTGTGACCCTCGCGGTCAAACCCCGCGAGCAGCCGGGTGGGACGGGTACGACACAGATCACCTTTCAGGTGGCCGACCTGGAAGTGGTGTTCAATGATGCCAAGCACCGGGGGGCGAAGGTCCTCGTGCCCCCACGCACCGTCGCCGGCGGCCGCGTGGCGCGGCTTGCCGACCCGGACGGGAATATCATCGAACTGTTTGAACCTGAGGCGTGAAGACGTAGTCGGGCGGTCGCGCCGTCTGGCGGTCGCGTTAATCACAGGACGATGCTGTTCCCCGACTGCTCGACCGCGCGACTACCCGATCGCGTCTTGTTTCGCATTCGGCAGCGCGGCTACTGCGGCCAGGGCGGGCACGGCCAGGAGCAGCACCAGCCTCAACGCGTTGTCCAATCCTACGGCGTCTGCGAGTGCTCCGATCCCCGTCAGCGATAGTCCGGCTGTCCCCCAGGCCAATCCCATCACAATGCTGCTGGCGACACTGGCCCGGTGCGGCAGCAACTCCTGAGCCATAACGATCGTGACGGCAACTGACAGATAGAGCGCGATCCCGCCTCCAGCTAGAAATACATAGGCCCAGGGCCCCCCAGTGTGGATGAACGCCAGCAGCAGCGGGGTGCCCAGTAGTAACGAGAGCGCCACTATCCTGCGCCGTCCGATGCGGTCGGAAAGTGTTCCGCCCGAAACCCCGCCGATTGCACCGATCCCTCCGAACAGAAACACCGCAGCCCCTCCGGCGACGATCGAGCCGCCGCGCTGATGCAGCAGCAGCGGCAAAAACGTTTGGTAACCTGAGATCACGACGGTTCGCAGTACCACGACGATCCACAACACCGCGAGCGGGCGGATTGCTGCTGCGAGGTCCGATGTCAACGTTTGGCCTTCCGGTCTGTGTGGCGGGTCGCGGTGGGAGGGAATCGACCGCCACAGGAGGAGACAGGCAGCGAGGCCAGGCAGCGCGACCAGCCACGTCGTTTCGAGCCCCCGGGCCGCCACGATGAGCGCGATGACGAGCGGGCCCAGCGAGTAGCCGAGTTCGCCGCCGCCGACGAACAGCGAGAGCCCTGCACCTTTCCGGTGCCCGCTCGCCTCGCCGGCGGTGGAGGCGCCCTGGGGATGGAAGGAGGCCGTGCCAGTTCCGGCGATGAGCAGGAGGGCCATCAGCAAAGCATAGCTCGGGGCAAGACCCATGAGGCCCATCGCCAGGACGGTGAGCGTGGGACCGAGGATCACAAAGATCCGCCGGTTCAACCGGTCGGCCATGATGCCGAACAACGGCTGCGTCATCGCAGCCGACGTGGTCAGCACAGTGGCCAGAAGTCCCGCCAGTGCCAGTGATAAGTTGAATTTCGCCACCACCAGCGGCAGCAGCGGGGCGAGGAAGGCCACATAGAAATCGTTGACAAAGTGGGCCGCGGTGGCGGCGAGAAGAAGCTTACGATCAACGGAGGGAACGCGGGAACGGGGGAACACGGGAACGCGCAGAAGCGTCTCCGCTATCCCTGGGAGGACCGGCTCGTCATCTGACGGATTCATCGGCGCTCGTCCCCGATTCCAAATAGCAAAACGTGTTCTCCGGGGAGCTGTCGGATCAGTCCGCGTTCCCGCGATCCCGCGCTCCCGCACTCCCGTTTGTCAGTGTCTGGGCCAGCAACTCGACTAAATGCACGGCGCGCCGTCCGGCGCCATCTGCAATCTGCTGCCGGCAGGAGACGCCCATGGCCACTACCGGGATCTCAGATCGAAGCGTCCTGACGGCTGGCAACAGGACCCGCTCACCGATGGCCATGGAGACATTGTAGTGGTCCCGCTCGTATCCGAACGACCCTGCCATGCCACAGCACCCGGCGTCCACCAACTGCACGGCAAATCCCGCCGCCTGTAGCAGCTGCTGCGCGGACGAGGTCCCTGCCAGCGCCTTCTGATGGCAGTGTCCGTGGAACAGGACCGTTCCGCGGCCTCCCGCCAGCGGCAGCGCGTTGCGACGATGCTCGTGGTGGAGAAACTCGTCGATCAGGAACACGTGCCGCGCCAGCTCCTGCGCAGCCTCGCCGGGAACGAGGTCGGGAACTTCGTCCCGGAACGTGAGCAGGCAACTCGGTTCGCATCCGACGATGGGCAGCCCCCTGGCCAGTAACGGGAGCATGGTCTGAACATTCCTGCGCGCCATCTCCCGGGCCTCGCCGAGCATCCCCTTGCTGATCATCGTCCGGCCGCAGCAGATTGCCGGCGCGAGTTCAACGTCGTATCCTAACCGCTCCAGGACCTCGACCGCCGCGCGCCCGATGTCTGGGTAGTTGTAAATCATGAAGGTGTCCGCAAACAGAGCCACTGTGCCCCGATGTCCCGGCGGGCTTGAGGCCTGGCGGTCGCGCAGTCGCGCAGTCGCGCGGGTGCGCGCCTGCCACCATTGGAGAAAATTCGGGCGAGCAAACGGTGGCAACGTGCGACGTTGATCGATCCCGACAAACCGGTCCAGGGCCCAGCGCACCGGCGCAGATCGCATCGCCCACGTCGACAGCGGCGCCGTGGCCGAACCCACCCGGCTCACGGCGCGGTAGCGACCGAACAATCTGGCCCGCAGTGGCAGACCGTTGACCTGGTAATAACGCGCCAGGAACTCATACTTCAACTTGGCCATATCGACGTTCGCCGGGCATTCCGCCTTGCAGCCTTTGCACTCCAGACACAGATCCAGCGCGTCGAAGAGGCGCCTGCCCGTCAGTTCCTGCGGAGGGAGCACGCCGGACAGCACGGCGCGCAGCAGGTTGGCGCGTCCCCGTGTGGAGTGCTCTTCTTCCCGGGTGACCATGTACGAGGGACACATCGTTCCCTCCGATGTCTTGCGGCAGGCCCCTACGCCGCTGCACAACTCGACCGATGGCGCGAACCCGCCATCGCGCGTCCAATCAAAGTAGGTGGCCACCGGGATCGTGCGATACTCTGGTCCAAATCGCAGCGATCGGTCGATCGGGGGCGCATCGATAATCTTGCCG
The DNA here is from genome assembly GCA_005882335.1 of Candidatus Segetimicrobium genomatis. GTDB lineage: Bacteria > Sysuimicrobiota > Sysuimicrobiia > Sysuimicrobiales > Kaftiobacteriaceae > Telluricultor. Next base: position 2,073 of record VBAP01000073.1, on the reverse strand, counting down.
GGGTTGAGCAGCCCAGGCGGATCGAACAATCGCTTCACCTCCTGAAATGCGGCGTAGATCTGCGGGCCGAAGAATCGCTCCACAAACCACGACCGCACCAGGCCGTCGCCGTGCTCACCGCTCATCGTGCCGCCGAATTCGATAACGAGATCGCCCACCGACTGGGCGATGGCCTTCATCTTCTCGATGTCGCGGCGATCTTTCAGGTTGATCAGGGGCCGCACGTGCAAGCAACCCACGCTGGCGTGCGCGTAAAATGCCGCGCGCACGCCGTGGCCGTCCAGCACCGCCTTGAAGCGCCGCATGTATGGGGCGAGCCGGTCCGGCGGCACCGCCGTGTCTTCGACGAACGTGATGGGTTTGGCGTCGCCTTTGACGCCCTGCAGCAATCCCTGTCCCGCCTTGCGCACGCGCCAGATGTTGTCCTGATCGGCCGGCGTGACCGCCCGCACCGTCGCATATGCGGTTCCGGCCGCCTGCACCCTCCGCTCCATCGCCGCGAGCTGGTCCATCAGATCGCCGTGGTCGTCGCCCGAGAACTCTACCACGAGCAGCGCGTCCGGTGCTCCCTGCACAAACGTCAGACGCCTCGCGTACTCGAGCTGGGCCCCCGTCATCTCCAGGACCATGCGGTCGATGAGCTCGACCGCCGACGGCCCCAACGGGAGAATCAGCGGAACCGCCTCGAGGGCCGCGAACAGATCGGCGAAGTGCACGACCGCCAGCACGGCGTGGCGTGGCTGCGAGACCAGCCCCACGGTGGCCTCGGTGACGATGCCCAGCGTGCCCTCCGAGCCCACCAGCAGGCTGATGAGGTCGGCAGGATCACGCTGGAGCGCGTCGAGGTTGTAGCCGCTGACCCGCCGGAGGAGTTTGGGGAACCGCCGGTCGATCTCCTCGCGATTGCGCTCCACGATCGCCGCCACACTGCCGAACAGCTCCCTCTCCCGGCCTGCCCCGTACCGGCCGGCACCCTCGGCTGGCGCACCGCGTGACAGATCGTGGCCGTCTGGTACGGGGCCGGTCCGCGGCGGGCGCTGCGCGTTCGAGCCGTTCCGGTGCAGGTGCAGCTCGGTGCCATCGATCAGCAGCACCCGCAGCGAGCGCACGTGATCCATCATCTTGCCGTAGACAATGGAGCGGGCGCCACAGGAGTTGTTCCCCATCATCCCGCCGAGCGTGGCGCGGTTGCTGGTGGCGGTGTCCGGACCCAGCCGCAGCCCGTGCGGGCGGGCGGCCAGGTTGAGGTCGTCCTGCACCACACCAGGCTGCACCCGCGCCCACTTGCTGCCGGCATCGAGATCCTGGATCTGGTTCATGTACTTTGAGCAATCGAGGATGATGGCCCGGCCGATCGATTGCCCGGCGAGGCTCGTGCCGCCTCCGCGCGGCAGGACGGGCGTGCCGGTTTCCGCCGCAATCCGCAGCACCGCGGCGATATCACCGTCATCTCTGGGAATGACGACGCCGAGTGGCAGGATCTGATAGATGCTGGCGTCGGTGCTGTAGAGGACGCGGGAGTACTCGTCGAAGCGGACTTCGCCTTTGACCCGGGCCCGCAGTGCCCGCTCGACAGACTGCATCCCATCCATGTCAGTTGTGGGACCGTGGGGCGAGGGGCTTGGTGAGGATGCGCATCACGCTACTGCTCCCGCGGGGGCCATGCGCGGATCGGAGGATACGGCCGGTGCCGGCGCCTATGTCTTGGGCCTGGCGGGCGGACGGCGTCGGGACCCGGATGTATCAGCCCGGCGCCGCCCCGTCCTATATGGCACAGGACGCCGCGGGGAGGAACGGCTGAGGGTCCGCTGGCCATTCACAGTACGCCGCAGCAGCTCTTCCTCCCAGGTCACAATGCTGTGGAAGAAGACTTTGTCCCCCTCCTCTAGCCCTCGCGTGACCTCGGTGATGTGCACGTTCGTGGCGCCAAATTCCTTGAGGGCCCACTGCACTGCCTTTTCCGGCTTGGCCGTGTCCCCACAGGTGAAGATGTCTAGCGCGACGTAGCCAACTTCCGGCCAGGTGTGCAAGGACATGTGCGATTCGGAGATCACAACAACACCGGAGACGCCG
>VBAP01000072.1 GCA_005882335.1 Candidatus Segetimicrobium genomatis | reverse complement strand
AACCACAGGCCGTGTCCCCCGCGCTGGTGGCGCGGGTGGACCGCGCCCTGGAGCGGGCGCACATTCCGGCGCAGTACAGGGCGTTCGTGCTCCAGTACTTTCAGAGGCTGGCGCAACTCAAATGATGAGTTGGAGAGTTGGAGAGTTGAAGAGTTGGAAAGTCAACGGCAACCGACTGCGGCCATCTTTGATCTGCACCCTTCAACTCTTCAACTTTCCAACTTTTCAACTTCTGGCGCATCGGAGGGCGAAATGACACCAGAGGAGTTTGCCGCCACATTCGACAAGATTCGCCAGGAAGTGCGTGGCGTGATCGTCGGTCAGCAGGAGTTGATCGATCACGTCTTGATCGCGCTGCTGGCCGGGGGGCATGTGCTGCTGGAGGGCGTCCCAGGTTTGGGGAAGACGCTGCTGGTCAAGACGCTGTCGCAGGCGCTCGACCTGGGATTTTCGAGGATCCAGTTCACGCCTGACCTGATGCCGGCCGACATCATCGGGACCAACGTGGTGATGCAGGACGCTAGTGGCCGACGGTACTTCGAGTTCCAGCGCGGCCCGGTCTTCACGCAGGTGCTGCTGGCTGATGAGATCAATCGCGCCACGCCGAAGACGCAGTCTGCGCTGCTCGAGGCGATGCAGGAGCACGCCGTGACCGCGGCCGGTACTTCGTACACGCTGACGGAGCCATTCTTCGTGCTGGCTACCCAGAACCCGATCGAAATGGAGGGGACCTATCCACTGCCGGAAGCGCAGCTCGACCGATTCCTGTTCAAACTGCGGGTGGAGTTCCCGAGCGCGCCGGACCTCGTCGAGATCATTGACCGCACCACGGCCGCCGCGGTGCCGCAGGCGGAAGTCGCCGCCACCGCGGGACAGATTCTCGACATGCTTCGCCTTGCGCGCGAGGTCGAGGTCGCCTCACACGTGAAGGACTACGTGGCGCGGCTGATTCAGGCCACGCATCCCGATACGCCCGCCGCCGCGTCCATGGCCAGGCGCTATGTCCGCTACGGCAGTAGCCCCCGCGGGGCGCAGGCGCTCATTCTGGCTGCCAAGGTGCGTGCGCTGATCGCCGGGCGTGCGAACGCGGCATTCAGTGATCTAAAAGTGCTGTCCCTGCCGGCGCTGCGGCATCGCATCATCCTCAATTTCGAAGGTGAAGCCGAAGGCATCAACCCCGATGCGATCATCCAGAACGCTCTGGAGGAGACGCCCGAACTGACGGAAGCGAAAGGCGGGATTAGGGATTAGGGAGTGGGGATTGGCGATGAAGAACTGCCGACTTGAGAGATGCATTTACTAATCCCTAATCCCCAATCCCAAATCCCGCAGTGATCCGAATGTCCACCACCCTATTGGATCCTCAATTCCTTCGGAAGTTAGATACCCTGAGTCTGCGCTCCCGCCGCCTCGTTCGCGCAGGTCTGCGCGGAGAGCGACGCAGCCGCACCCTGGGTCGAGGGGTGGAGTTCGCGGACTACCGCAGCTACCAGATCGGCGACGACTACCGGCATATCGATTGGAGCATCTACTCGCGTCTGGACCGCCTGTTCATCAAGCTGTTCAGCGAGGAGGAGGACATCAACGTCCACCTGTTCGTCGATACGAGCGGCTCGATGGCATGGGGCTCGCCGCGCAAACTTGACTACGCCGCCCGGATCGCCGCCGCGGTGGGCTACATTGGACTGGTGAACCTCGACAGAGTCGGCGCGGTTGCGTTTGCAACCCGCGTGGAGCGTCTGCTCCCTCCACAGCGAGGGCGGGGGCACATCTTCCGGTTGTTCGAATTCCTCCACGGGCTGCCCACGCCGGCCGAGGGCAGGAGCAGCCTTCGCGAGGCGATGTGGGAGTACGTGCACAAGACGAAGCGGCGGGGTCTGCTGCTCATCATCAGTGACCTCCTCTATCCGGATGGCTATGAAGAGGGGCTCAAGCTGGCCCGGTATCATCACTTTGACCCCTTCGTCATCCACGTCCTCAGCGACGACGAGCTCGTGCCGGCCGTTCGGGGCGACGCGCGGCTGGTGGACGCCGAGACGCAGCAGGCGATGGAGGTCAGTGTGGACGGTCCGGCCCTCGAGGCGTACGCACGGGCGCGCGATGCCTTTCTGAGCGGGCTGGAGGAGTTCTGCCTGCGGCATCAGATCGACTATGTGCGGGCGACGACGACGGTTCCCTTCGAGGACCTGATCCTGCGGTACCTGCGTCTTGGAGGCCTGCTGCAATGACTTTGGGGCTCCCGGCCGCGTTGTGGCTCCTCGGCGTGCTACCCGTGATCGTCCTCCTGTACATGTTGCGGGCGCGCCGGCAAGACGTGCCGATCAGTTCGGTGCTGCTGTGGCAGCGTGCCCGCCAGGACCTCCTGGCCCACATGCCGGTCCGCCGGCTGGAGCGCAGTCTGCTCCTCTTGCTGCAGCTGCTTGCGGCGTCTCTTGTCGTGCTGGCACTGGCCCGGCCGCAGCTGGCGCTGCCAGCCGCCAGTGGTCTGGCAACCGCGCTGGTGATGGACACGTCGGCGAGCATGCAGGCCACCGACGTCGTGCCGTCGCGGTTTGAGGCCGCCAGGGCGGCGGCGCTGGCCGAAGTCGCGCGCAGCGCCGGCCCGGTGATGGTCGTGGAGGCGGGACCGCAGCCTCATGCCGTCACGGGATTCGCAGACCGCGGCACCGCCCGCGCTGCGCTCCTGCGGCTTCGTCCGACGGACGCGCCAGCGCGGTTGGAGCAGGCCGTGGCGATGGCCGTCGCGCAACGAGCCGGCGGCCGCGGCGTGCGGGTGGTGGTGTTTACCGACCGGGCCGCGGCGCCCGTGCCCGGCGTGCAGTACTTTATCGTGGGGGAGACGGGGCGGAACATCGGTATCGCCGGAGTGCGGGGGGACCGCACGCCCGGCGGCTACGTGGCCGTCGTGCAGGTGCACAACGCGGGCCGGCTAACCGAACGGGTCCCGCTGACTGTGTCGCTGGACGACCGGCTGGTGCTCGAACGCACCGTACAGGTGCCTGCAGGCGCGACCGTCGGCGTGCCGGTGCGCGTCGCAGGCGAAGGTGTCCTGCGGGCCCACATTACTCCGCACGATTCGCTCGCGATCGACGACACCGGCTACGCGGTCCTCGGGGCGCCCCCGGTGCGTGCGCTGATCATCGGAGAGCAAGACCGTGCGCTGGTCGAAGCCCTGCGGGCGATCGGAGCGTCCGTTCTGCCGGCTGCGGCGCCGGGCGCGCAGACGATTGCGGCAAGCGATGTCGTTGTGCTCAACCGCACGCCGCCGGTCGACCTGCCGCCGGGAAATTACCTGCTCGTGGGCACCACGGCACTGAACCTGCCGCTCGCCGTGGACGGCGCAGTGCGGGCCCCGCAGGTGCTGCGTTGGTCGCGCACGCATCCCGTGATGCGGTATGTCGACCTGCACGACCTGACGATTGCATCGGCGCTGGCGTTGCGGCCGCGGGGTGGGGAAGTGCTGGCCGAGGGCGAGGTTCCGTTGATCTGGGCCTACGACTCGGCGGGCATCCGGGCCGTTGTGCTGGGATTTGGCCTCCAAGAATCCGACCTGCCGCTGCAGATCGCGTTTCCGATCCTGCTGAACAACGCGCTGTCGTGGTTAAGCGGCGCCGGCGACGCGTACGAGGCCGGCGACGCCCTGATCGTCCCGGCGGGGTCGCATCCGGAGGCGATCCTGACCGGTCCAGATGGACGGTCGACAGCGCTGCGGGCGCGCGACGGCCAGTTTGTGGTTCCGGCGCTGGAGCGTGCCGGCATGTACACATTGCAATTCGATGGTCACACCCGACGCATCGCGGTGAACCCCGCCCCATCGGAGTCTGAGATTGCGCCGGTCCGCCCCGCGGCCGAGAGCGATTCCTCCACGCCGTCTCGATGGGTGCAGCGCCCGCTCGAACTCGCGCGGGTCCTGCTTGCGCTTGCGCTCATGCTGCTGCTGGCGGAGTGGGCGCTGTGGCTGCGCGGACTGCCGAGGGCCGACGTCACAGGATTCCGCGGGTCACCTCGGTTCAGGCCATCGGTGTCTCGGCTGGGCGCCGGACCCTCGGTGGTGCGTCGGTGAACGCGGTTGGAGTGGGCACGCCCGCGGCGTTGTTCCTGCTCGTCCTCCTCCCGGTGGTCGCGGCCCTGGCGCGCCGCCGGGTGGCGCCACGCGGCGCCCTGGCGTTGCGGCTGCTCGTCGTCACCCTCATTGTCACCGCGCTTGCCTCCCCCTACCTCTGGACGCGAGGCGGGGATCTGACCGTGGTGTTTGCCGTTGACCTGTCAGACAGCGTTCCCGCTGAGCAGAGACAGGCGGCGCAGGAGTTCGTTCGCTCGGCCGCAGGGCATCGACGGCCGGGAGACCGCGTCGGGCTGGTCACATTCGGCGCCAGCGCAATCACAGAGGAGTTGCCGAATCCACAACCGCGACTGGCGTTCGCGACGCAGCCGGTTGCCACCGGCACGGATCTCGGGCAGGCGATCCGAGCTGCGCTGGCCGCGCTCCCAGAGGACGGAGCGAGGCGCATCGTCCTCTTGACCGACGGCAACGACAACCGCGGCGGCCTCGCCGAAGCCCTGGCGCTCGCCCGCAGCGACGGTGTCGAGGTCTCGGCGGTTCCCCTGGCGGCGGGCGGGGCGGCCGAGGTGCTGGTCGACGACGTCGAGGCGCCGCAGGAGGTTGTGGCCGGCGAGCAGTTTGCGGTCAAGGTGGCGGTGATGGCGACAACAGCTGCTTCAGTCCGGCTGACGATCACCGCGGGCAGCACGATCGTCGACCGGCGCACGATCGAAGTACCTCCGGGTCGGACGATCGTCACCGTGATCCTGACGGCACCGGCGCGAACAACCGGGCCGAGGCTACGGTCATGGTGCGGGGGAGGCCGGTGGTCTGGTACGTGGCACGCCAGCCGGGGGTCCTGGCCCGCTTGCTGACCGCACAGGGAGTGCGCGTGCGCAACCTGCCACCAGAGGCGCTGCCGGTGACCGCGGCGGGATTGCGCGAAACCGCCGCGGTTATTCTCGACGACGTCCCGGCGATCCGGCTATCCCCGGCGCAGACCGCGGCGCTGCGTGACTACGTGGGACGCCTGGGCGGAGGATTGATCGCCGTCGGCGGGCCGAATAGCTACGGCGTGGGCGGCTACGCCGGGACGCCACTGGAGGAGGTGCTGCCGGTCTCGATGGACGTGCGGCACCGTCTTGCGATTCCGTCGATGGCGATCATCCTCATCATCGACACGTCCGGCAGCATGGGCGCATTCGGCACCCAGATCGCGAAGGTCGAACTCGCCAAGGAGACGGCGCAGTCGGTGATCGACCTGCTCGGAGAACGCGATCTCCTCGGCGTCATTTCGTTCGACCAGGAGGCCCGCTGGTTGGCGGTGCCCACCGAGGCGCGTAACCGGGACCGGGTCATAGAGCAGGTGTCGCGCATGCAGGCGGGGGGCGGTACGAATATGTACCCGGCGATCCGCTTGGCGTTTGACTACCTACGGCGCTCCCCGGCGAAGGTGCGCCACGTGATTGTGCTCTCCGACGGCCAGACAGACCCCGGGGACTTTCAGACCCTCCTCCGGCGGATGGCGGCGGACAAGATCACCACATCGGCAGTAGCCATCGGCGCCGATGCGGATCTCGAGTTGATGCAGCACGTGGCCCGCTGGGGGGGAGGGCGATCCTATGCGACGCGGGACCTGTACACGATTCCCCAGATTCTCACCGCGGAGGCGCTGATCGCGTCGCGCGCCTACCTCGTCGAGGAGCGATTCACCCCCCAAGCAGTCCGTGCCGGCCTGGTCGATGACTTCGCGCTGCCGGCCCTGCGCGGGTATGTCGCCACGGCACCCAAGCCGGCGTCTGCGGTGCACCTGGTGTCTACGCAGGATGATCCGGTGCTGGCCACGTGGCAGTTTGGCATCGGTCGAGCCGTGGCGTTCACGTCCGATGCTACGGCTCGCTGGGCCGCCGAGTGGATGGCATGGACGGATGCCGGCCGCTTCTGGTCCCGTCTGGTCCGCTGGGCCAGCCGCGGCGAGACGGACGACCTCCAGGTGGCCGTGGACCACCAGGGTGATGCCGCCACGGTGATTGCCGACGCGGTGACCGCGGATGGAACTCCGTTGGATGGACTGGACGTCCAGGCTGGTATCAGCGGTCCAGTCAGCACGCAGATCCCGCTCGTCCAGACCGCGCCTGGCCGATATGAAGCGCGTATGCAACTGACGGCGCCGGGCGCATACGCGCTGGCGGTAACCGCCCGAGACACGGCCGGCCGCGTGCGGGTCCGGACCGCAGGATTCGTGGTGCCGTACTCCCCGGAACTGCGGGATCTCACAGTCAACCGCGCGCTGCTGGCCCACATCGCCGAAACCACCGGCGGACGTCTCCTGGATGACCCGGCGGCGGCGGTGGCCCCACTGCGAACGACCCGTTCGGCGGCGAACTCCTGGCCGCTGTTTGCCGGTACTGCGCTGGGGTTGTTTGTTGTCGAAATTTCGGCGCGCCGGATGCCGGCGATCGCCCACCAGCTGGGAGTGCTGCTGGGAGCGATCCGGTCGCGGGCCGGCAAACCTCCCACCACGCAGGAGATTGAGGAGGAGCGTCAGTATGCTGAGGCCGACCGCTGGAAGTTCGTCGAGCCGGACGCCGCGGCGTCGGAATCTATGGAGCAGGCGGCCCGGTTGTATATCGCGAGACTGAAGGCGGCGCAGAAGGAAGACAGACGTGAACGCGGGAACCCCCACGTCGGCGGCGCCGACTCGGGGCGGAGCGAGGGAACCCCCACGCCGGCTCCGCCGGCTCGGGGCGGAGCGCGGGAACGCGACGCATGACCGTAATTTCCTCATAGGAGGGCGCGCGTGTGAGTGGGCCTGATATCTTCACGTTCGAGGCGCCGGCGCAGTTGACGTTTGGAGTCGGTGCACTGGCCAGGCTGCCCGAGCTCGTGACCGGCATGGGCACCCGCGTACTGATCGTGTCCGATCCGGGCATCGCCAAGGCCGGTATCCTCGACCGCGTCGCATCGCTGTTGAAGGACGCCGGTGTGACCGGGGATGCATTTACACAGGTCGAACCGAACCCGAGCGTTGAGACGGTCCACGCTGCCCACGACATGTTCCGGCGATCCCGCGCGGCGTTTGTCGTCGCGGTGGGCGGCGGCAGCGCGATGGATGTTGGCAAGGTCGTCGCCGTGCTGGCCGCGCACGGCGGGACGGCGCTCGACTACGAGGGCGTCGGAAAGGTCCCCGGCCCGGGCGTCCCGGTCGTGGCGATTCCCACGACCGCGGGTACAGGGAGCGAGGTCACCATCTTCTCCGTTATCACCGACCGGCAGCGGAAATTCAAGATGACCGTCGGCAGCCCACACATTGTCCCTCAGGTGGGCTTGTGTGATCCTGAGTTGACGCTCTCGATGCCGCAGCCGTTGACCGCGGCGACAGGGATGGACGCGCTCACCCACGCGATCGAGTGTTACGTAAACACGGTGCACAACCCCATAGCCAAGGCCCTGGCGGCGGAGGCGATGCGACTCATCGGCCGCTCCCTGCGCACTGCGTATGCGAATGGGAAGGACGCGGGAGCCCGGACCACGATGTTGCTCGCGTCGACCATGGCGGCGCTGGCATTCACCCGCACGCGGCTGGGCAACGTGCATGCCATGTCCCATCCGTTGGGCGCCCACTTTGACGTCCCGCACGGCGTCGCCAATGCCATCCTCCTGCCGTATGTGATGGCCTGGAACCTGATTGCCTGCTTTGACACCTATCCCCAGGTGGCTCAGGCGATGGGAGAGCGCGTTGCCGGGCTTCCTTCCCGCGAAGCTGCGGAGGCCGCGGTCGAGGCGGTACGGCGCCTCTCGCATGATGTCGGTATTCCCGAGCGGTTGCGCGATGTGGGCGTCACCCGTGAGGGCATCCCGCGCATGGCCGAGGATGCCATGAAGAGTGGCAACATTCTGGTCAACCCCCGGGCGACGACCTATCCTGATATCGTCGCGCTCTTTGAAACGGCCTACTGACGCGGTCGGGCGGTCGGGCGGTCGAGCGGTCGCGCGGTCGGGCGGTCGAGCGGTCGAGCGGTCGCGCGGTCAACTGATGCCTAGACGCGATCGCGCTACCGCGCTGTCCTTTGGTTGTCATTGCGAGGCGCGAAGCGCCGAAGCAATCTCCTCCAAGGACTCGCTGACGTGACAGAGGTGCATCGCACACTCCTCAACCCTCCCTCTCCATTTCCCCTTCCCATTCGCATCACCACGTTTCCAAGAATGGCGCCGGTGCGCATCGCGTTTCCCCGCCCGCGCGTCGATGATGTCCATGCCCAGCACCACAAGGAGCGTTCCCCACGGCGAAGAACTTTTCTACCGCTCGCCTACTTACAACCTGGCGTGGGAGATCGAATGGCAGAGGCCGAGATCGGCGTCATCGGGGGGTCGGGCTTTTACGAACTGCTGGAAGAGGCCCGGGAATTGCGGGTGGAGACGCCGTATGGGCCGCCCAGCGATGTCGTGACTGTCGGGGAGGTAGCCGGGCGGCAGGTGGCGTTCCTGCCCCGGCACGGCCGGCAGCATGTCCTGCCGCCGCACGCGATCAACTATCGGGCGAATATCCATGCCTTGAAGTCGCTGGGTGTGACCCGGGTGGTGGGACCATGTGCGGTCGGCAGCCTGCAGCCGGAGATCCGGCCGGGCGACCTCGTGATCTGCGACCAGTACGTCGACCGCACCTCCGGGCGAAAGGACACATTTTACGACGGCCCGGTGGTCACGCACGTCTCCATGGCTGATCCATTTTGTCCCACGCTCCGGAAGGTCGCCGTGCACACGGCCCGCCAGATGGACTGGCCGGTCCATGACGGCGGGACTGTTGTGGTCATCCAGGGGCCGCGCTTTTCCACGCGGTCGGAAAGCCGGTGGTTTCGCTCGCAGGGGTGGGAGGTTATCAACATGACCCAGTACCCTGAGTGTGCCCTGGCCCGAGAGCTCGAGCTCTGCTACGTGAACATCTCGTTGATCACCGATTACGATGTGGGCGTGGAGGGTGACACCCAGGCCCGGCCGGTCACGGCGCAAGAGGTGCTGGTGCGGTTCCGGGAAAATACGGCGCGGCTGCGGGAACTGGTCCTGCGATTGGTGACGGCCGTTCCTTCGACGCGCGACTGTCCATGCGCCACCGCGCTGGCGCACGCCAGGGTCGGATGAAAAAGCACATTGCGGATTGCGAATTGCGGAATGCGGATTGAACTACTGTATGTGAATTCGTGATCAAAAATCCGCAATCCGAAATTCGCAATTGGGGTGTTGCATGACCATCATCGATCTGCGTAGCGACACGGTCACGCAGCCCACCGAGGAGATGCGCGAGGCGATGGCCCGCGCCAGGGTGGGTGACGATGTGTTGGGCGAGGATCCGACGGTACACGAACTTGAGGGCCTTGCCGCGGAGATGCTGGGCAAGGAGCGCGGACTGTTCGTGCCCAGTGGGACGATGGCCAACCTCGTTGCGGTGATGACCCATACGCAGAAAGGCGATGAGGTGCTGGTCGAAGCCGAGGCGCACACGTACTACTACGAAGTTGGGTCGATCTCCGCGGTCGCCGGGGTGATCCCCCGACCGATTCCGGGCCGGCTCGGCTACATCGCTCCCGACCAGGTCCGCGAGGCTGTCCGGCCGCCCAACGTGCACTTCCCCATCCCGAGGCTGTTGTGCCTGGAGAATACCCACAACCGCGCCGGCGGCATCCCCTTCGGCCCGCAGGAGATGGATGCCGTCGGCCTGACGGCGCATGAGTTGGGCTTGGCGGTCCACGTGGACGGCGCGCGTATCTTCAACGCTGCGGTCGCCGTCGGCGTCCCCGCCGGACAGCTGGTGCGCTACGCGGACTCGGTCATGTTCTGCGTCAGCAAGGGCCTGTCGGCGCCGGTCGGGTCGGTGCTGCTAGGGAAGGCCGACTTCATCGAGCGGGCACGCCGTTTTCGCAAGATGGTCGGCGGCGGGATGCGGCAGGCCGGCGTGATCGCTGCGGCCGGGATCGTCGCGCTGCGCACGATGGTCGACCGTCTGGCCACGGACCATGCCAATGCCAGGCGGCTGGCTGAAGGCATCTCGCGCACCGCCCCGCTGTCGGTCGATCTGTCCCGCGTACGCACGAACATCGTCCTTGTCGCGGTCAATGCGCGCCTGACCGCGCCGGAGTTTACCGACCGCCTGAAGCAGGAAGGCGTCTTGACGCTTCCCACCGGTCCCTCCACGATCCGGATGGTGACCCACCGGCACATCACCGCTCATGACGTCGACATGGCCCTTGAGGCGATTCGACGAACCGCAACTGCGTTCGTGCAGCCGCGTTGAAACGTTGGAACGGTAAGCCTTTGAGCCAAACGACTAGCAGTCACGTTTCAACGCTTCAACGTTCCAACGCTTCAACGTCTAACAGTCCCGCAAGGGTTTCCGCCCAGGAGGCGGAACTAACGCCCCACAAAGTGGGGGCGCGGCAGCGCCCAACCAAATTTCCCTCTCCCTGGAGGGAGAGGGATCCAGGGTGAGTGGGGCCAGTGTCATTCGTCTTGCCAGAGGTGTTGATTGAGTAGATCTGCAGTGCCGCGGAGACCCCAGACGAGGCGGCGCACCGGCGCGGATGGCACCTGGTTCGAGGAACACCTGTTACCGGCCCAGCCGCGCTACGTCGGTCTGGCCCGCGCGCTGCTTCGGGTGACTGCGCTTGCGGCCGGGTTCACCGAGGCCCAGGCCTTTGACGTGGGCGTGGCGATGTCTGAAGCGTACACGAACGTGATTATCCACGCCAATACGCCGTGGATCACGCTGCGGTACGCCGTCCAGCCGCACGGGATCACCATCGAGGTGGAAGACGATGGAGAAGGCTTTGACATCGCCATCCTCGACCACCCCTACCGGCCTGAGGCGGAGGTCGGCCGGGGGATGCATCTCATCCGTTCACTCATGAACACCGTCGAATGTCAGAGCAGTCCGATGGGAACGCTGGTGCGGATGACGCGGCTCCGGGGCGGGAGAGTGCGCGAGCGCCGCTCCTGGAACGTCGCCGCCCCTCCCTTCCGTTCCATCGGTCACATCCGCCGCACGATCGATCGGTACGAGCGTGATTTGGCGCTGATGCTCGGCGATGTGGAGCCGATCGAGGGCGATCTCGACGATCGGGCCATCCTGGAACGGTTTGCGGGAGCCGACGACAAGGAAGGACTGGTCGGCGACCGTAAGTTGCGCATCAAGACACTGCAGGCGACGCTCGAAATCCTCAAGGAAGACATGAGCGAGGCCGGTCGCTGACTCGTGTTGCGTGGTCAGAGGGCCTATGTTATACTGCGACCGTTGTGTTCGACCCAAGTAGAAGCCATCTGCTTCTCACCGGCCGATGCAGCAAATCGCGCCGGTCCGCAGGGAGGGGCTAGGAGACTCTGCCGGGGATGGCTGTGGCCATTCCCGTTGTTTTTTCTCAGTGCGTATCGACATGCGGGAGCGACGGCAGCCGGGATAGCGGCGGGAGGGACAGGAGCATCGAACGCGAGCCACGCGTAAACGAAAAGATCCGAGCACGCGAGGTTCGGGTCATCGGACCCAACGGCGAGCAACTGGGTATCATGGGCGTCCGTGACGCGCTGGTGAAAGCGGCGGAGGCCGAGCTCGACCTCGTCGAGGTGGCGCCGACATCGGTGCCGCCGGTGTGCCGGATCATTGACTACGGCAAGTACAAGTACGAACAGCAGAAGAAGGGGCGGGGTAGCCATCGCCGCGCCAGCGACATCAAGGGGATGCGGCTGAGCCCGAAGATCGGGGAGCACGATTTCCAGGTCAAAGCCCGCCACGTCTACGAATTTCTGAAGGACGGCAACAAGGTTCGCGCATCGGTGTGGTTCCGCGGTCGAGAGATGGCCTATCCGAGGGCGGGAGAGCAGCTGCTGAAGCGGCTGGCGGATATCGTGGCCGACGTGGGCATGGTGGAGCGGCCGGCCCTGATGGAGGGGCGTAACATGATCATGATCCTGACACCCAAGAAAGGGTGAAGTCGGAGTCCGACGATGGGAAAGACCAAGACGCACCAGGGCACAGCGAAGCGCATCACGGTCACGGCGCGTGGGAAGCTGATCCGCGGCCGGCAAATGGCCGGGCACTTCAAAGTCGTGAAATCGCCTCGGCGGCGGCGCTCGCTGAAGCGCGAGGTGGTCGTTCACGGGGACAACCGCCGGAAGATTGAGGCGTTGCTCCCCTACCGATAAGAGGAAATTGCGAATTGTGGATTGTGAATTGCGAATTGGACTACTGCCTTCAGTTCGCAATCCACAATTCTCAAATCCACAATTCGTAATATCGTGTTGAGGTGAGTTATGGCACGGGTGAAACGCGGCGTGACGGTACGCCGCCGACACAAGAAGATTCTGAAGCTGGCGAAAGGATTTTACGGGGCCAAGAGCCGCTGGTTCAAGCTGGCCAACCAGTTCGTCGTCCGGGCGCTGGCCGCAGCCTACCGCGACCGGCGCAACCGGAAGCGGGATTTCCGGCGGTTGTGGATCGCGCGGATCAACGCCGCGGCCCGCACCAACGGCGTCTCGTACAGCCGGCTGATCAGTGGACTCCACAAGGCCGGGGTGAGCGTAAACCGCAAAGTGCTGGCGGATCTGGCGGTGCGAGACAGCGCCGCATTCGCCGAACTGGTCGCCAAGGCCAAACAAAACCTCAAATGACGATCTACCCAATCTTCCCGATCTTCCCAATCTAACCTGATCAGCCTGCCTTCAACGGGTAGATCGGTGGATTGGGTAGATTGGGTAAATCGGGTAGATTGAGGAGATTGAGATGGCCAGGGTGCGGGTGCTGGTCCTCCCCAAACGGTCAGCACTCGCCCGGCTCGAGCTCAACCCCGCGCAGACCATCGTCCTCGGGTTTGCGACGATCATCCTCGCCGGGACGTTCCTGCTCTCGCTCCCGGTCGCCTCGGCGGCGGGCCGGCCGGTCCCACTCCTCACGGCGTTGTTCACGGCCACCTCGGCCACGTGTGTGACCGGGCTCGTCGTCGTCGACACCGCGACGTATTACTCCCTGTTTGGTCAGCTCGTGATCATGCTCCTCATTCAACTCGGCGGGCTTGGGTACATGACCGTGGCCACGCTCATGGCGATGATCATCGGACGGCGTATCGGGCTGCGGGATCGGCTCGTCCTGCAAGAGGCGCACAACCTCTACACCGTCGGGGGGATCGTGCGCTTTACTCGCAGCGTCGTGCTGCTCACGCTGGGGATCGAGACGGTCGGGGCGCTGATCCTGGCGTCGCGATGGATTCCCGAATTCGGCCTGACGCGGGGGGTGTACTACGGCGTGTTTCACAGTATCTCGGCATTCAACAACGCCGGGTTTGACCTGATGGGCGACTTTCGCAGCCTCACCCGGTATGTGACAGACCTGACGGTCAATCTGACCGTGGCCGGGCTGCTCATCACCGGCGGGCTGGGCTTCACGGTGCTTACCGACCTGCTTCGACCCCGGCGATACAGCCTGCACGTCCGAGTCGTACTCACCACGACAGCCGTTCTGATCGTCTTGGGAACCGCCCTCATTCTACTGCTGGAATCGTCCAACACGGCCACGCTGGGTGCGATGCCCTGGGGCGGCCGTCTGCTGGCGGCGTTCTTCCAGAGTGTCACCCCTCGCACGGCTGGGTTCAACACCATCGAGACGGGCAGCCTGCGCGAGCCCACGCTGATGCTGATCATCGCGCTGATGTTCATCGGCGCCTCGCCGGGCGGCACCGGCGGCGGCATCAAGACCACGACCTTCGTCGCTCCGATGGCCGTGATCCTGTCCATGCTGCGGGGCCGGCCCGATCCCGAACTGTTCCGGCGGCGTCTGCCGCCGATCGTCGTGTACAAAGCGGTGACCATCGCCTTGTTGTCGGTGGCCTTCGTGGTGACGATGGCGACGGTCCTGTCCCTGCTTGAAGGAGTGAAGTTCCTTGCCGCGCTGTTTGAGATTGCGTCGGGATTCGGTACCGTCGGGCTGTCCACCGGCATCACGCCGGGGCTCGGGGCGGCGGGACGCATTGTGGTGATCGCCTCGATTTTCACCGGCCGCGTCGGCCTGCTCACCATGGCATTCGCATTAGCCCGGCGGCAGCGGCCGGCGGATTACCGGCTTCCTGAGGAACGCCTGTATATTGGGTAGAATGTGAGCATGTGGAGGCGACACGCATGGACTTTGCTGTGATCGGGATCGGGCGGTTCGGCAGTGCCGTGGTGCGCACACTGTACGAAATGGGGCATCACGTGCTGGCGATCGATAGGGACGAGGACTCGCTGCGCAGCGTTCAAGACTCTTCCACGCATTCGGTGCAGCTGGACTCGACAGATCCTGAGGCGCTGCGCGCCGTGGGGATCACGAATTTCGACGCCGTCGTCGTGGCCATCGGTGCCGGCGTGCAGGAGAGCATCCTGACGACACTGCTCCTGAAGGAAATGGGCTGCCGGAAGGTCGTGAGCAAGGCGTCGGGCGAACTTCAGGCCCGCGTACTGGAGAAGGTCGGCGCCGACCTGGTAATCCGCCCGGAGCGTGACATGGCGATCCGGGTCGCCCGCAGTCTGGCCAGCGGCCATGTCGTCGACCTGCTGGAGCTCTCGCCGAACCTGCTGGTGGAAGAGGTCAGCATCGGCCCGCGGGTCAACGGAAAGAGCCTCGGCGATCTTGATCTGCGGTCTCGTTATGGGGTGAGTATCCTGCTGCTGAAGCGGGACAGTCAGATCGTCGTCGTGCCGGGCGGGGAGACCGAACTCCGGTCCGGCGACGTGCTGGTGGTCTTCGGCGAGAAGCAGGCCCTAGCGAAATTAGAGTCGAGCTTGTAACCTCCAACTGCGGGATTAGGGAGTAGGGATTAGGGATTTGTCATCAGACCAGAGTCCATGCATTTACTAATCCCTAATCCCTAATCCCCAATCCCTAATCCCGTAGTTTCGGTTTCCCGCGATGCCTCAGCGCCCCGAGATCACAAGCACCAAGAACCCCCTCGTGAAGCGCATCCGCGCCCTTGCAGAGCGCGACGCTCGCGAGGCGGAAGGCCGCATGGTGGTGGAGGGGACGCGGATGGTTGAGGAAGTGTTGGAGGCCGGAGCGCCGGTGGAGTTGCTTCTCTACGATCCGCTGGCCGTTGCCGGACCGCGGGGAGAGGCCATGCTTGAGCGCGCGCGCCGGCTGGGCGTGCGGCTGGTGACGGCCGCTCCTCACGTCGTGGCCGCCTGCAGCCAGGTGGAGACATCCCAGGGTGTGGTCGCGGTCGTGGAGCGACCGCGTGCGGCACTATCCGACCTACTCAACGTCCCCGAGCTGTTCCTGGTGGTGGCCGACCGGATCCAGGATCCGGGGAATCTCGGCACGATCATCCGCATCGCGGATGCGGCCGGAGCGACGGCCGTCCTGGCCACGCGTGGTACGGTGGATCCGCACAATCCCAAGGCCGTCCGGGCCACGATGGGGTCGCTCTTCCACCTTCCCGTCGTCATTGCCACAGGAGAGGAAGCCATCGGACTGCTGCGGCGGCGCGGTGTGCGTATCCTTGTCGCAGACCAGGCAGGAGCGATCGACTACGAGGATGCCGACTATCGAGCCCCGGTCGCCGTGGTGCTCGGCAATGAAGGCGAAGGGCCCGATCCGGCGTGGCGGAACATCGCACAGGCTACGGTCCGGATTCCATCATATGGGCGCGCTGAATCACTTAACGTCGCCGTTGCGGCCGGACTGCTGCTGTATGAGGTACGGCGAGCGTGGAAAAAGGGATTAGCGTAGTCCGCAATCCTGGTTTTATGTTATACTTCGTGCGAACGACGCAGGAAAAAGTGGCTGGAGGGTGTGGTGCGGTGCAACCGTTGACACCTGATATCTTTTGGCGCCTGTTCCAGTCCACCGGGTCCATCTGGGCCTACCTCGCATACCGGCGGTTTGCCTCGATCGGACCAGTCTTGTTGTCGTCCATCTCGTTGAACTGAATCACCCGGCAACGACGGAGAGAGTATCCCGTCCGGTCCTCGCAGAGAGGGGAGGTCGCAGGCTGGGGAGCCTCCCTGGGGGTGACGGGAGAAGTTCACTCCTGAGCTGACCGCTGAAGCGTCAGTAGGCGGTCCGGCCCCACCGTTACTGGGGATCAAGCGCCGGCCCAAACGGCGAAGTTGGAGAGTTGGAACGTTGAAAAGTTGGATCCAACTCTTCGACTCTCCAACTTTCCAACTTCTGTCGGGGGCCGGAAGCAGGGTGGTACCACGGAAGCGCCGCTTTCGTCCTGGGACGGGGCGGCCATTTTGTTTGGGGGGAGAAGCTGTTCTGTCATTGCGAGGGCGCAGCCCCGAAGCAGTCTCGCAGGTTAGGAAATCGCCACGCCCCTTCGGGGCTCGCGATGACAGACTGCTCTGTCTGCCATGACGACATCGAAACCCAAAGACCTCGACAAGATTGCGCGCGAGGCACAGCGGGCGATCCTCGATGCCGCATCTCTCGATGCCCTGGAGGAGGCACGCCGGGCCTACCTGGGTCGTCGGGGTCTTGTGGCGCAGCTCTTTGACCAGGTACCCTCCCTGCCCGCGGCACAGCGTCCGCAGGCCGGCCGGCAGCTGAACGAGCTCAGGGACCGCCTCGAGAGAGCGGTTACCCGGCGTAGAGAGGAACTGCAGGCGGCGGCGCCTGGGACTGGCCTGGCCGCAGAAGCCATCGACGTCACCCTGCCTGGCCGGCGAATATCCCTAGGCCGGCAGCATATCCTCACCCGCACGCTGGAGGAGATCGAGCGCATCTTCTTTGGTATGGGGTTTGAGATTGTCGACGGCACCGAGGTGGAGACCGACGAGTTCAATTTCGAGCGGCTGAACATGGGGCGCGACCACCCGGCGCGAGACACCCAAGACTCGTTCTATCTCGCCGATGACCTGCTGCTGCGGACCCACACGACCGTCGTCGACGCTCACGTCATGGTCGGCCGCACGCCGCCCATGAGGGTCCTGAGCACCGGTCGCTGCTACCGGCGTGATGCCCCCGATGCCACGCATATGCCCGTCTTCCATCAGGCGGATGGTTTCATGGTAGGGGAGCGCATCACCATGGCCGACCTCAAGGGCGTGCTGGCCGCATTCGTGCGCCGGATGTTTGGGTCAGAGGCCGTGTACCGGTTCGTGCCGAGCTATTTCCCGTTCACAGAACCCAGCGCTGAGTTGGCGATATGGTTCAACGGCCGCTGGCTGGAACTGGCCGGCTCCGGGATGTTCCATCCCCGGGTGCTGGAGATGGCCGGCATCGACCCCGCGCGATACACTGCCTTTGCCTTCGGGCTCGGCGTGGACCGACCGGCCATGGTGCGCTATGGCATTCCTGATATCCGACTATTTTGGGATAACGATTTGCGCCTGCTGGAGCAGTTCTGACAGACGGGAACGCGGGAACGGGGAAACGCGGGAACGCGACTGTCTGTCATGGCGAGGAGCCCTGTCGCTGCGCTCAGGGTAGGCTCCGCGACGAAGCAATCTCCTGTGCAACAACGAGATCGCTTCGCGGCGCTCGCGATGACAGATGTGGAGGGGTGACTGAGTGAAAGTGCTGCTGTCCTGGTTGAAGGAGTACGTCGACATTGGCCATGGCATCGACGAACTGGGCGAGCGGCTGCCGATGCTGGGCATCGGGGTGGACAGCATCGAGCGCGTCCGGGATGACGCCGCGTTTGATCTGGAGGTTGCCGCAAACCGGGGCGACCTGATGTGCCACCTGGGTGTGGCCAGGGAGCTCGCTGCCGCGACGCGCATCGCGGCGCGGCCGCCTGCGGGGAATCCGCGCACCGATTCCACGACGGCGTCCGATTTTGTCCGTGTCGAGGTACGTGAACCCGCGCTGTGTCCACGGTTTACTGCCGCGCTCATCGTTGACGTCAAGGTCGGCCCTTCGCCGGAATGGATGGCGCGCCGGCTGGAAGCCTGCGGCGTCCGCAGCATCAATAACGTGGTCGACGTCACCAACTACGTGATGCTGGAGTTGGGCCAGCCGATGCACGCGTTCGACTACGATCTGGTGCAAGACGGCAGACTCGTCGTGCGCCTGGCTGCGCCCGGCGAGCGCCTCACCACCTTGGACGGAGTCGACCGTTCCCTCGACCCGCAGACGCTGGTGGTGGCCGACGCCGGCCGCGCTGCAGGGATTGCCGGGATCATTGGAGGGGCAAACACCGAGATCCGCGCGTCGACCCGCCGTGTGCTGCTCGAGGCTGCCAGCTGGCACCCGCCGTTGATCCGGCGCACCGGCAAGCGTTTGGGGGTGCGTACGGAGAGCGGTGCCAGGTTCGAGCGGGGGATTGACACCGGGGCCGTGCTCTCCGCGTCGCTGCGCGCCCAGCAGCTGATCCAGGAGGTGGCCGGCGGCCGCGTCCTGTCCGGGACGCTCGACGTCTACCCGTCGCCCCAGCCGAAGCATCAGGTGCAAATGGCCTGGCCCAGCGTGGCGAGGCTCCTGGGGACGGCCGTCGCGCAGGCCGATGGCGTGGCGATCTTGCGCAGCCTGGGGTGCGAGGTCCAGGAGGGCCATGCGAATCTCGTGGTAACCGTTCCATCGTTCAGGCGTGATGTCGAGCGCGTGGAGGATCTGGTCGAAGACGTCGCTCGTCACTACGGCTACGAGCGCATTCCGGAACACATGCCGGTGGAGGAGACTGCCCTGGCCTCGCGGGCGCCGGTGCTGGAGGCAGAGCGCATCGTCCGCGGGGTGCTGATCCGCGCTGGGCTCACCGAAGCCCTGACGGTTTCCCTGACGACCCCTGCGGTGCTGGACGGCCTGCGGCTGCCGGCCGATCATCCCTGGCGGTCGATGGTCCCCCTGCGCAACCCCCTGATCAAGGATCACACGCACCTGCGCACCACATTGCTTCCCGGCCTCCTGCAGGTAGCCCGCGTGAACGTCAGTCGCCGCGTCACCGACGCGCAGATCTTCGAACTGGGCCGTACCTTCCATCCGTCAGGAACGTCGGTCGCGGAACGCCGCCGGCTCGCCCTCTTGATGACGGGCCGCGTGCTCCGGGGTGCGTGGAACGTGCCGCCGGAGGTGGCGGTGGCATCGTACTTCCACCTGAAAGGCGCGGTGGAGTCGCTGCTCCACGAGCTGCGTGTCGGCGGGGCGGTGTTCGCCGCCGCGCCCGTGCCATGGTTGCATCCGGCCCGCGGGGCGACCATGTCGCTCGATGGCCGGACGGTCGGCACGCTCGGCGAGCTACATCCCGAGGTGGCCGCGGCGTATGATCTTCCATCGAGTGTGCACGTTGCTGAACTTGACCTGGAGGTGTTGCTGCCGCGAGCGAATTTTCTCCCACAGTTTGTCCCTCTGCCACGATTTCCCGCCGTGCGGCGTGATCTCGCGGCCATCATCGCCGACGATGTTCCCGCGGCGGAGGTTGAGCGCCTCATCGCCGAGGCGGGCGGGAGCCTGCTGGCTTCGGTAGAGTTGTTCGATGTGTACACCGGCCCGCCGGTGCCCGCGGGCCACCACAACCTCGCCTATGCCCTCTCGTTCCGCTCCAGCGAGCGCACCCTCTCCGCGGAGGAGGTCGATGCCGCGGTGCGCCGTATCACGGAGACGCTGACGCGGCGGTTGCGCGCAAAAATACGTCGGTGATAGAATCGACCCGTGACCTGGATTGATTGGGCTATCGTCTCGGTTGTGCTCTTCGCGGCATTGCACGGGCTGCGGCGGGGGGTCATCG
Source organism: Candidatus Segetimicrobium genomatis (assembly GCA_005882335.1). Classification (GTDB taxonomy): domain Bacteria; phylum Sysuimicrobiota; class Sysuimicrobiia; order Sysuimicrobiales; family Kaftiobacteriaceae; genus Telluricultor. Next base: position 2,325 of record VBAP01000072.1, on the reverse strand, counting down.
CCGCATTCCTCGGCGCGGTGGGGGTCATCATCGCCTATCTGGCGGCCTCCATCTGGTACCGGCCGGTGGCCTCCCTCATTTCAGAAGGAACACACCTCGTTCCGGCATGGGCGAACGCCGTAGCCTACGGCGCACTACTGGTCAGTGTGTATGTCCTCATTGGCACCGTCGCCGCCATCATCGCCGACTCCTATGGGTTGTCTGGTCCCAAGCGTGTGCTTGGTCTCCTCGCCGGCGCCGCGAAGGGCACGCTGTTGTCGGCCGCGCTGCTGGGGTTGCTGCTGGCCTCGCCGGTCGGCAGGCGGGCTGAGGACGATGCCCGGAAATCGGCGCTGGCGCCGCTGGCATTGCGGGTACAGCAACGGGGTGCCCAGTCGCTGGCGCGGGTCCTTCCGGACAGCATTCACCCATTTGGGGCTCAGGAGATGCGCTTCTAACAGAGAGTTGAAGAGTTGGAAAGTTGAAGAGTTGGAATGTTTGGTCTCTCCAACTCTCCAACTTTTCAACTCTTCCAACTGCGCGCTGGGTAAGGTAGCCCGAGCGGAAGCGCCCGCTAGGTCGGGGCTGATGCAAAATCGCGCTATTGCGGCGATGTTCAACGACATCGCCGACATGCTGGAGATCAAAGGTGAGTCGCCCTTCCGCATCACCGCCTACCGCCGCGCCGCCCGGGCGCTGGAAGGTCTGACAGAAGACGTCGCCGCGATCGCCGCCCGCGGCGAACTCGAAGAGATCCCCGGCATCGGCAAAGGCACCGCCGAGAAGATCCAGGAGTTCCTCCGCACCGGGACGAGTAAGTACTACGAGGAGCTCCGCGCGTCTCTGCCGCCCGGCATCACGGCGCTGATGTCCGTGCCGGAAGTGGGGCCGAAGACGGCCATGCTCCTCTACGAGCGCCTGGGCGTCAAGACCATCGACGAACTGGAGCAGGCCTGCAAGGCCGGAAAGGTCCGCAACCTCCCCCGGATGGGCGAGCGGACCGAGGAGAATATTCTGAAAGGGATCGCGTTGTTGCGCCGCACCAAGGAGCGGCTGCCGATCGGCCAGGTCCTGCCGCACGCCCAGGAGCTCGTCGCCGCCCTGCGGGGCGTGACGGAGGTCAAGCAGGTCAGCGTGGCCGGCAGTCTCCGGCGCATGAAGGAGTCGATCGGCGACATTGATATTCTCGTGACGAGTGCAAATCCCGAGCCGGTGATGGAGGTGTTCACAGCTTTCGGCAAGGTGAAGCAGGTCCTCGCAAAGGGACCGACGCGCTCCAGCGTGGTGCTGGACGTCGGCATCCAGGCGGACGTGCGGGTCGTGGAGCCCGAATCGTTCGGCGCCGCGCTGCAATACTTTACCGGCAGCAAAGACCACAACGTCAAGCTTCGGGAGAAGGCGGTCAAGAAGGGGCTGAAGATCAACGAGTACGGCGTGTTCCATGTCCAAGACGACCGCCGCATCGCCGGCCGGACTGAGGAGGACGTCTACGCGGCGGTTGGGCTGCCGTGGATTCCCCCGGAGATTCGCGAGGATCAAGGCGAGATCGAGTTGGCCGAGCGGCGAGGACTGCCGAAGTTAATTGAGGTAGCGGACATGCGTGGCGATTTGCAGATGCATACCCGGTGGAGTGACGGCTCGGACTCGGTCGAAGCGATGGCGGAAGCGGCCAAAGCGAACGGCTACGAGTATATTGCGATTACCGATCATTCCCAGTCCCTGAAGTTTGTCGGCGGGGTCACGGTGGACGAGCTGCGTGAGCATGCCAGGGCGGCGAAGAAAGCGTCCGATAAGGTCGGCATCGCCGTCCTGATGGGTACGGAGTGCGACATTCTCCCGGACGGCGGCCTGGACTATCCGGATGATGCGCTCCGCGATCTCGATGTCGTGGTGTGCTCGGTGCACTCGCGGCTCCGGATGCCGCGTCACGAGATGACGGCCCGGATCGTCAAGGCGATGGAAAACAGGCACACCGACATCTTGGGCCATCCCACCGGCCGGCTCCTGGGACAGCGTGAGGCATACGATGTCGATCTCGAGCAACTCATTGACGCGGCCCTCCGCACGGGAACTGCGCTGGAGATCAACGCATCTCCTCAGCGGCTGGACCTCAACGACGTGCAGGCGAAAACTGCGAAGGAGCGCGGCGCAAAACTGGTGATCAGCACCGACGCTCACAACCGGTATCAACTGAAGTACATGGAATTCGGGATCGGTATCGCGCGCCGCGCCTGGATCGAGGCGACGAACGTACTGAACACGCTGCCGCTCGTACAGCTACAGGCGTGGCTGCATGAGCGCTGATACGAAAACAACGGGAACCCCCACGCCGACTTCGTCGGCTCG
>VBAP01000124.1 GCA_005882335.1 Candidatus Segetimicrobium genomatis | reverse complement strand
GACCGCCTCGCGCCTCGATCTCGAACATGGAGGGACGAAGCGATGTCCCGTCTCCGTATAAAGTCTGACTACTCCAGCGTGACCGTGTTCCGCTCGATGTACGCGAGTTCCTTCGCGTCGAAGGCCCGCTCATCGACGCTGAGGATCATCGCCGCCCGATGCAAGGCGATCTGCTCGTTCACGTACTCGAGGAAGTGCAGGATGCGCGCGAAGTCGTTGTTGATCATGAGGTACTCGATCCCGTCGAGTAGGATCACCGCGCGGGGTCCGTCGGTCACGAAGTTCGCGATCAAGTTGCTCAGGCTGTTCAGGTTGTGCGGATCGATGTAGTCCTTGCCCAACGTCGTCGAGAGCCAGACGACGCGGATGTCTTTGTCGCCGCGACGCCGGACGATATGGTTCGGATGCTGGCGCGTGATGTACATCGGACGCCAGCCGGCATCGACCGCCTGCTGGAACGCCGCGAGGGCCTTCTCCGGCTTCTTCTCCTTCATCAGGTAGGCGCGGCCTTCCTCGAGGTCCTTCTTCTTCCCGAAGAGAAGGTCCTTGAGAAGCTCGTCCTCCTTGAAAGCGAGCAGGAGCGGCCACGGAAGCCGCCACATGGAACCGCCTTGCCATCCGAAGGTCGGTTTTTATACGTATCCTATCGACTATCGCACCTGAGAGTTATTTGTCCGGATGGCCGTGCCTCCCGGATTCCTCGGCCAGTGATGCCCGCTAGCTCGGGGGAGGAGGCGGGGAGAGTGGCACCAACATGGGTCGGCCACACCGGAAACAGAACTTGTTCGCCGGCTGATTCACGCTCCCGCAGGTCGTGCAGCGCACCGAGGTCGCAACGACCGCCGGAGAGGACCTCGCGTATCGCAGGAACAACACGAGGATCGCTCCGACCACTGCCGAGGGGAGGAGGAGAATCACGAGGACGATCAAAGGAACGCCCGCGACCGAGACGGTCCACAGCGATGGCGGCGGGGGAGGAGGCAGCGAGTAGGTCAGCGTAATCTGATCCAGCACCGGAGTCACGGACGCATTCAGCGTCACCAACGCCGCGAGGACGAGCGCAAACCGAGCGGGTGGCAGGCGTAACAGCGTCGGACCCTGAACAAAGACCGGCGCCGAGGGGCTGGACCACGAGTAGTCGGGGAAGGACGTGTTCCCGACCTGAACCGAAACTCCGATGCCGGTGCTGTCGGAGACCGCTCCCCGCCAGTCAATCGAGTTCCACAGGGTGTTGCGAGACGAGGAATCCACGATCGTCGAGACGAAGTATCCGGAGCTCACATACGAGGGCGGAGCGGAACCCGGAGAATACACCGCGAAACCGATTCTCCAGTTCGACGGGCCCCCGGCCCCGCCGTAGTACATGCGCCTGGCGCCGGCAGCGGCGACAATCTTCGGACGGGCAACCCCGGCGCCGTCCCAAGCGCCTGAGCTTCCCGGCGAGAAGACGGGGTTCGCGGGGTCTTTCGTCCACACCCGACCGTCCGGCGACATCGCACGACCGACCTGATCGTAGTCCAAACCGTTCCCCGTGTAAAACATCTCGAACCCCGCGGGGCCGGCCACGACGGCACCCGGATGGACGCGGCTCGATTCCCACGACGCGTCGGGGACCATCAGGGGATTCAGAGGATCCTCGGTCCAGTTGATCCCGTCCGGCGAGGTGGCCCGTCCCACCTTGTACACGAGATCCCCGGAGTGGCCGGAGAAGTAGAGGACCCACTCCAGGCCGACTTTGACGACCGCGGGCGTGCTCGTTGCCGCGCTGTCCCAGGACTGAAGGCCCCGGAAGACCGGGGCGCTGCCGTAGCGTGTCCAGGTGGTCCCATCTGGCGAGGTGGCATATCCAATCTGGATCGCGAGGGGACCGTTCCCGGTGTACCACATCCCGTACACGTTCCCATCGTGGACCACGACCGGATCGCCGAGCGTCTGGTCCCAGCCGGTGGCGTTCGCCGTGAGGACCGGGTTGCCGGCGAACCGAGTCCAGCTGATGCCGTCCGAACTCGTGGCATATCCGAGGTTACACTGGGTGCCGACGCAACCCTGGTACCACATCTTGTAGACGCCGGCCTCGTATAGGACGCTCCCCGGGTCGACCCAGCCCGATTCCCATCCCACACCGGGTCCGAGCACGGGGTTCGCGAAGGACCTGACCCACGGTGAGGCGACATTCGAGGCCCTCTCCAACAACAACTGCCCCGGGGACGATGTCGCATCGAGATGGGAGAGATTGCCCGACTGGAAGTCGGCCTGCGTGGTCCATGTCATGCTCGCCGCTGCAGACGCCGTGATGGAAATGAAAGTGAGCAGAACGATGAGCCCGCCGACACTGAACAAGCAAGTCGCCGACTCGTGCCGATGAGGTAGCAAGCAACCCCATGCAAAGGGTCCGATGAAGGGAAGAACCTTTGGGGGCGGACCGTCCTCGGTTCCGTTCAAAGGCGGAAGGGGCGGGACGGAAGCTTTATCGCGCGACGGCTTTTCGTCCGGCGTACATGTCGCCTGCGGTTATCGGGATCATCGGCGGTTCGGCTCTGGGCGACGCATTCGAACTCGAGGATGAACAGGCGAAGTTCCTCGTCACGCCGCACGGCGCGCCCAGCGATCCCCCGCGAATGGGAAAACGTGGCGAGGTGACCGTCGTCTTCCTCCCGCGCCACGGGAAGGACCATCGAATTCCGCCGCACAAGCTAAACCACCGCGCGAACCTCTGGGCGATGAAAGAACTCGGGGCGACGCACATCCTCGCGACGTCGTCCACGGGCTCGCTCAAGAAGATGATCCATCCGGGGACGTTCGTCGTCCCGGACGATTTCATCGGATATTGGGACATCCCGACGTATTACGACGATCGCGTCGTCCACGCCACGCCGGGGCTCGACGAAGCCGTTCGCGCGGCGTTCGTCGCGGCCGCGAAAGACGCGAAGGCGACGGTCCACAACGGCGGGACCTACGTGCAGACGACCGGCCCGCGACTCGAGACGCGAGCCGAGGTCGCCCACTTCGCGAAAATGGGGCACATCGTCGGCATGACGATGGCCTCGGAGGCCACGCTTGCATCCGAGCTCGGAATCCCTTACGCCTCCCTGTGCACTGTCGACAACTTCTGCAACGGAATCGTGGATGAGCCGCTGACGTTCGAGAAGATCCGTGAGACGCAGCGCCAGAACGCGGACCTGACGCGGACGGTCGTCGCGAACGCGTTGGAGCGAATCCGATGAGCATCCTCATCCGGGATGTGCAGGTCGAAGGCGACGTCACCCAAGTGTACATCGAAGGAAGCCGGATCGTCGAAATCGGCCGGAAGCGCGAAGCGGACATGGTGATCGACGGGAAGGGGAAGATCGCGCTCCCCGGATTCGTGAACCTCCACACACACGCCGCAATGACCCTGTTCCGCGGCTGGGGCGACGACCTCGAGCTGTCGACGTGGCTGGAGACAAAGATCTGGCCGGCCGAAGCGAAGCTCACCGCCGACGACGTGTACTGGGGCACGAAGCTCGCGTGCCTCGAGATGATCAAGACCGGCACGACGACCTTCAACGACATGTACTTCCACATGGACGCCGCGGCGAAGGCGGTGAAGGAGATGGGCCTCCGCGCGTTCCTGGCCGAAGGCATCGTGGACCTCAACGATCCGGAACGGGCCGCGAATCAGCTGCGGACCGCGGACGAGGTGAACCGTCGGATCGAGGCGTTGAAGACGGACCGGATCACGCCGGTGCTCGGGCCCCATACGATCTACACGGTGTCGAAAGACTCGCTCCTCCGGATCCGCGAAATCGCGGACAAGACCGGCTCCCTCATTCACATCCATCTCTCCGAGACGAAGCGGGAGGTCGACGACTGCGTCACGCAGACGGGCGTTCGACCGGCGAAGTACCTGGACGGCCTCGGGTTCCTCGCGAAGGACGTCATCGCGGCCCACGGCTGCTGGCTCGACCCCTCCGAGATCGAGCTGCTCGCGCGCACCGGCACGCGGGTGGCCCACTGCCCGACGTCGAACATGAAGCTCTCGACCGGACAGGCGATGCCCTACGCGGCGATGAAAGAGGCCGCGGTCGTCATGGGCCTCGGGACCGACGGCGCTGCGAGCAACAACAACCTCGACATGTTCGAGACGATGAAGGTCGCGGCGCTCCTCCAGAAATATGCGCACCACGATCCGACTGTCATGCCGGCGATCGAGGCGTTCCAGCTCGCGAACTTCGGAGGCGCGCGAGCCCTCGGTATCGATGCCGGCCTCATCGGCGTCGACCGCCTCGCGGACATCATCCTCGTCGATCCGCGGCGACCCGAGCTCACGCCCCGCCACGATGACATCAGCAATTGGGTCTACTCGGCCCACGGGAACATCGTGGACACGATGATCTGCGATGGCGTCGTGTTGATGCGAGGTCGTCGGGTCCGGGGCGAGGCGGAAATCCTCGAGAAGGCCGCGGGGGTCGCGCGGGCTCTCGTCTCGAGGGTCTGAGATGGCCCTCGATCGCCTGCGCGCGAGCCTCGCCGAGTCCCCGATCGTGCGCTTCGGCGATTACGACTACTTCGTCCATCCGATCACCGACGGGATCCCGCTCGGCCGGCCGGAGGTCCTCGACGAAGTCCTCTCCGAGCTCGTGCGGATCGGCGAGTGGAACCGATGCGACAAGATCGTCACGGCGGAGTCGATGGGCTTCCCGCTCGCCGCGGGCCTGGCGATGCGGGTCCACAAACCCTACGTCTTCGTGCGGAAGCGTCAGTACGGCCTGCCGGGAGAGGTCTCGCTGAAGCAGACGACCGGGTACTCGAAGACGGACATGTTCATCAACAACATCCGCCGCGGCGACCGCGTCGTCTTCGTCGACGACGTGATCTCGACCGGCGGGACCCTCTTAGCGATCGTGAAAGCGTTGCGGACCCTCGGCGCCGAGATCGCGGACGTCCTCATCGTGTTCGAGAAGACCCGCGAGAAGGCCCGTATGGAGAAGGAACTCGGCATCCGCATCAAGACCTTGATCAAGGTCGACGTCGTCCAGGGCAAGCTCGTGGAGCGCGCCTAAGGCGGATTCGCCACCGCGCTTTCGGCTTGCCGACGGTCTTGATCCACCTTAGCTAGTGACCTCTTGAAGAGAGGCGCCGGGAGGACGGACACCAGGACCATCACG
>VBAP01000071.1:21565-29136 GCA_005882335.1 Candidatus Segetimicrobium genomatis | reverse complement strand
CACCGGATCTTCACGCCCGGCATATTCTCGGGCTGCTCGGCAGGAACATCCTCGGGGCGGAAGATTTCCATGGTTTTACCTCTTCATTGAAGTTTTTCCAACCCGCGGCAAGATTCCTCGTTGTCTGAGATTGCTTCGGGCCTTCGGCCCTCGCAATGACAGAGGGGAGCATCCTCACGATACCCCCGGAGGAGTGCCCTCCGCCGGAGCGAAGCCGTAGGGTATCCACACAGGCTTAGGGGGTGTTCTGGTGAGGCGGCGAGCACTCGTTGGGCTTTTGGTATGTCTGTTGGTTGCCGGCTTCTACCCGGCCGCGGCCACCGGCCAGCAGCCGGTGAAGCTCACCTTCTGGAGCTGGCGGGTCGAGGACAAGTGGGCCTACGACAAGATCATCCAGGCGTTCCAGCAGCGCAATCCCGGCATCCAGGTCGAGTTCGTTCCCTTTAAGGCCACCGAGTACAATACCATTCTTTCCTCGGCCCTGACGGCCGGGAAGGGTCCCGACATCATTCACCTGCGGGCGTACGGCGGGCTGGAGACATTCGCGGCCCCAGGGTACATCGCGCAGTTGGATTTCGACAAACTGCCCGAACTGAAGACGTTCTCGCGGCAACTCCTCGACGGCGCGCGCGGGCGCAAGGACGGCAAACTCTACGGTGTGCCGTTTGCCACCCAGTCGCTCGTCATCTACTACAACAAGAAGATCTTCGCGCAGAACAACCTCTCGGTGCCCAAGACCTGGGATGAGTTCCTCACAGTTCTGAAGACCCTCAAAGACCACGGGGTCCTGCCGCTGGCCAACGGCGGAAAAGAAGGCTGGACGCTGGAAGTCATGTCGGGCGTCGTCGCGCCCAACTTCTACGGCGGCACGGCCTTCTACGATGCGGTGACGCGAGGACAGACCTCGTTCAAAGACACGGCGTACACCAACGCGCTGGCGAAGATGCTGGACCTGCGTCCCTACATGCACCCCAACTTCATGGGCGTGGATTATACGACGATGCAGCAGCAGTTCATCAACGAACAGGCCGCCATGTTCATCGGCGGTTCGTGGGAGATCGGTTTCTTCAAGGCGCAGAACAAGGATCTGGATTTCGACATCTTCGTCGCCCCACCATCGAAGGCCGGGACGACCCCGTGGGTCTCGTCGTACAACGACGGCAACTACGGAGTCAACGCCAAGACGCCGTACATGGACGCCGCGCTGAAGTTCATCCAGTTTACGGCCACCAGAGAGTTCGGCCAGATGTTCACGGACATGCTGGCGCAGCTGTCGGCCGTGCCGGGGGTCGAGGTCCGGGACCCTATCCTGAAGCGCGTCCAGGAGCTCAGCCGCAAGTCCACGCCGTACATCATGCTGGTGGGATTCCGCTGGCAGGCGCCGACCGGGTCGACGCTGCTGCAGAGCGCGCTGCAGGGCATGATGGCCGGCTCGAAGACTCCAGAGCAGGTCGGCGACGAGGTTACGAAAGGTCTCAGCGCCTGGTTCGAGCCGTTCCAGGGGAGGTAGCGAGGTGAGGCGGGCCGGCAGCCGCGGGTGAGCATGCGGACCAGCCGCCGGATGTGGCTGGTCTTCTTTTTGGGACCTGCCACCGTCGTGTTCGCCGCGTTCATTACGTATCCCATCCTCTCGGCGCTGGCGTTCAGCATGTACGCCTGGGAGGGCATCGGCCGCCGCGGTTTCATCGGGCTGGCGAACTTCGCGCGTCTGTTTGCGACCTTCCCATACTCTGGATTGCTGGTCAACGCGTTCTGGCACAACGTCCTGGTCTTCGTCGTGACGATGCTCATCCAGAACGTCACTGCGCTGGGGCTGGCCGTGCTGCTGGCCCGCAGCCCCTGGGGGACACGAGGGTACCGCGTCGTCTTCTTTCTGCCGGTGATGCTCTCACTGGTCATCGTGGGATTCTTGTGGGCGCTGTTTCTCAACCCCATCTTCGGCCTCGTCAACAAGTTCCTGACCCTGGCTCACGCCGGCGCGCTGGCCCGTCCGTGGCTGGGTGACGCGTCGACCTCGCTGCTCACGCTGATCGTGGTGAATGCCTGGCGCTGGCTAGGGTTCCCGACCATCGTCTTCCTGGCCGGCATTAATGCGGTCCCAGAGGAATATGTGGAGGCCGCCCGCATCGACGGCGCGGGGGAGTGGGACGTCATCCGCCGCATCATCTTCCCCCTGTTGGCGCCGGCCGTGACCATCATTGTCCTGCTGACGTTCATCGGGTCATTCAACTGGTTCGAGCTTCCCTACATCATGCAGGGCGTGTCGGGGGCTCCGAACCGGGCCACCGACGTGCTCAGCCTGCTCTTCTATCGCACGGCGTTCGGGGAAGTGGACACCGGGCTGCAGGACATCGGCATCGGCTCGGCCATCGCGGTGCTGATGTTTGCCCTGCTGCTGACGGTGTCGGCGGTCGGCGCGGTGCTGCTGCGGCGGCGCGAGGTGGAGCTGGCGTGAACCGCCCGATGTCCGGTCGCGTCGCGGCCCAGGCTGTGCTGCTGTTGAACGCGTTCCTGGTGCTGGCGCCGATGGTCATCATGGGGCTGTCGGCGTTCAAGAGCACACGCGAGATCTTCCAGAATCCCTTCGGGCTGCCCGGGGTGTGGCGGTGGGAGAACTTCGCCCGGGTGTGGGTCGAAGCGAAGTTCGCCCTCTACTTTCGCAACAGCATCCTCGTCACGATCGCGTCCATCGTCATCGTCATGATCCTGGGCGCGATGGCCGGGTACGCGCTGGGCCGGTTCCGCTTCGGGGGAAACGACCTGCTGTATCTGTACTTCCTCAGCGGGCTCATGCTGCCCATACGCCTCGGGATCATTCCGCTGTTCATCCTGATGCGAAATTTGCATCTCCTGGACACGCTGTGGGCGCTGATCCTGACCTACGCCGCCTCCGGCCTGCCCAGCGCGGTCTTCATTCTCACCGGTTTCTTCCGGACGCTTCCTGCGGATCTCGACAGCGCCGCGCGCATCGACGGCGCTGGGGAGTGGTTGATCTTTCAGCGGATCATGGTCCCCCTGGTGCGGCCGGCTCTGGTCATCGTGGCCGTGTACAACCTCATTCCGATTTGGAACGACTTCTTCTTTCCGCTGGTGTTTATCCAGACGGACCGGTTGAAGACGCTGCCGCTGGGGATGACCACCTTCTTCGGCCAGTACTCGACCGACTGGGGCGCGCTGTTCGCCGGTCTCACGCTGGCGGCGCTGCCGGTGGTGACACTCTACGCCTTGCTGTCCCAGCAGTTCATCCGCGGCCTCACCGCGGGCGCGGTCAAGGGGTGACGACGGGGATGAGCGCAGGATGGCAGGAACGGCTGCGGGGTGGGTTGATCGTCTCCTGCCAGGCGCGGGCCGGTCACCCCCTGCACGATCCGGTCGTGATCGCGGCGATGGCGCGGGCGGCCGTGGCCGGAGGGGCCGTGGGGCTGCGGATCAACGGCGAGGCGGATCTCCGCGAAGTGCGCCGGGGCGTGGACGTCCCCCTGATCGGCTTGCGCAAGGTGTGGAGTTCGGAATCCCCCGTGTACATCACGCCCACGTTCGCGGACGCGAAGATCATCGCGGAAGCCGGCGCGGACATCATCGCCATCGATGCGACCGCGCGGCCCCGCCCGGGTGACGAGCGGCTGGACCAACTGATCCCCCGGATCAAGCAACTCCTCGGCCGGCCGGTGATGGCGGATGTCGCCACGCTGGAAGATGGTATGCGGGCCGCGACGCTTGGCGCCGACATCGTCGCAACGACGTTGTCGGGATACGCGGGGGGCGGGCCGGCGCCCGAGGATCCGGACCTGGATCTGGTGCGGAAACTGGCGGCCGCGCTGCGGGTGCCGGTCATAGCGGAAGGGCGTTATCGCGTGCCGGCGGAGGTGCGCGAGGCCCTGCGCGCGGGGGCGTTCGCGGTCGTGGTGGGACGGGCGATCACCGATCCGTTGTTGCTCACAAAAAGTTTCGTTGACGCCACGAAGGAGTTCCGGCGGTGACCGATGTGGTCGTGGCCGGCATCGACGGTGGCGCGTCGTCGACGACCTGCGTCCTCGTCGACTCGGCCGGCCGGATCCTGGGCGTCGGACGCGGCGGGCCGATTGATCACTTGTACATCCCCTCGGGACGCGTTCGGACCCGGCGCGCCCTGCGTGACGCAGTGTTCTCCGCGCGCCGTGCATCCAGAAGCCGTTTCCTCCTGCGCGCGGTTGTCGCCGGGCTGACCGGCGTGGAACCGCGCTCCGGCGTGTCGCACACCGCGGCCCGGATGATCCGCGGGATTGCACGCGCGCCGGTCGTCCACGCAACGTGGGACGCCGAGATCGCGTACTTCGGCGCGTCGGCCGGGAGACCCGGCGTGATGGTGATCGCCGGGACGGGATCGGTCGCCTACGGACGGAATGCGAAAGGCCACAGCACCCGCGCCGGCGGATACGGATATTTGATCGACGATCTCGGCGGCGGTGTGAGGATCGGTCAGGCGGCATTGCAGGCCGCCCTGCGGAGCGCAGAAGGCCGCGCACCGGCGACGGCGCTGCTGCCAATGCTCATCGCGCGGCTGGGAGCGTGGCCGAAGATTCGCCGGCGGGTGTACGGGGAAGGCGGCGGTCGCACCCTGCTGGCTTCCCTGGTGCCGGTTGTGGCCAGGGCGGCGCGTCGCGGGGATCGCGTCGCACGAGGCATCCTGGCACAGGCCGGCCGGGAGCTCGGTGGGCTGGTCGTGGCGGCCGCGGGGCGCCTGGAGATGCTGGAGGAGCCGTTTCCCGTGTTTCCGGTGGGAGGCGTGTTTGAAATTGGACTCGCCGTGCTCGACCCCATGCGCGCGGCGATGAGGAAGCGCGCACGCCGGGCGGTGATCCGCGAGCCGGAGTTCCCGCCGGCGATCGGCGCGGCGTTGATGGCGCTCGATATGGTGGGCGCGACGCCGGATGCGAAGGCGCTGCGCCGGCTCGCCGAGTCCGCCCGGCGACTGTAACGTCTGTCATCGCGAGCGGAGCGAAGCGATCTCCTCTTAGATGGAGATTGCCACGGGGCTGCGCCCCTCGCAATGACAGCCCAAAGGATCGCCACGGCCCTGGCGGGCCTCGCGATGACGCCTGGGAGGCGTCACGCGGGGACGCCTCCGCATCCGCAGTGCGGCGCAAACTCGCAGTTCTTGTACATCCACGACGGGCAGGGCGGGAGTTTGTCGGGCGAGGCACCGGATTCGAGGAGGCCGAGGCGGCCGTCTGCCTCCTTGAACACCTCATTCATCTCCTTGAACCCGACGTCGTACACCATGAATTTGTCGCCGAGATATTCGTAGAAGAGCACCACCCGGCCGTAGTCGTGGCCGGCCAGCGCGCACTCGAAGGCCAGGCGATCGAAGTAGTGGCTCATCGCGTAGGGCAGCCGGTCGCGCTCGACCATCTCCCGCAGCCGTGAGACCCGCAGCAGCGTGGGCGTTCCCTTGTAAGTGCCGACCCGATCGAGGAGCGAGCGCAGTTTCACCGGCTCGTTTCGAAACGCCCCGGGGATACCGAAGTGGAGTGCTTTGTATAGACTTCCGCGGAGGCCGCGGCGCTCCAGGTCGCGCAGTCTGCCCTCGACCGCGTCGTCGACTTCGTCTTCTTCGTCTTCGGGAACCTGGAGCCGCTCGTACGCCGCCTTTCGAGGAAAGACGAGATCGTTGAGTCTGAATCCGGTGGGTTTGTCTAGGGCGGCGACATTCGACTGCTTTGAGAAGACCGACTCTAGTTCGGGATCCGGCTCCAGCGTGAACGTGCCGGGCTGCACTACGCGCGTGAGCGGTTCTGCCGCTTCGCATCCGCAGATGTCGCGGTAGTCGCAGCCACGATCGAACCACTCGCACCGGGGAAGGCCGGAGGGAACCTGAGTCTCTAACGCCCGACGCAGCGTGTCCCGGCGGCGGAACATCTCCGCTTTGATCGGGTCCAGGCTGGTGAACGCGAGCCGGAACGCGCGCAGTTGTGGTGGCCGGCCGAAGCGCTCACGGCCGTACACGATGAGCCGGCCCCGGAGTGCGCCGGTCATGGCGCAGTACATGCCGAGCTGGTCGACGTAGCTGGGGCGCGCGGCATCGGCGCCCTGGGGGATGGAAGACGTCGTTTTTAGCTCGACCGGGACGTCTTCGTAGATATCGATCTTGCCGACGATGCCCTCGAACTCGACGAACTGCTCCACGAACTCTTCGGTGGAGATCGCCATCCCGAAGAGGGCGTGGAATCCGGTGCCGGCCAGCATGGTCTGCGCGCGTTCGGGCGAAGGCTGGATCTCCGGTTTCGTCCAACGGAAGAAGGCCTGGCGCGGGTTGACCAAGTCCGTGACAGAGATGCGCCGCCGCGCGGACTGGCTGCGGATGGCGGTGGTCAGCTCATCCTTGATCGTCCGGTTGGCGTCGATGTTGCGGATGTATTTGGCGGCAAAGGGTTCGCTCATGACTTCCTCATGTCATCGCGAGCCCCGAAGGGGCGTGGCGATCTCCGTCTATGGGATTGCCACGGGGCTACGCCCCTGGCAATGACGGAATAAGGGTCACAATGACAGTTTACTCGCTTTCTGCAGCAGGCGGTCTCTTCTGTGGATGAGCCTTTGATAGTGAACTGGTGTATCGCCGTTCAGCGCAGCTAGTGCCTTTTCCGCCAGTGCCAGAGCGCGTCGCGGGTCGTGCAGCTCCCATTCCCAGACCATTGCCAGGCGCTCCAGCGCCAGCCAGCGCGGGACGATGCCGGTGTGCGCTTCACGATCCCATAGGTCGAGCAGTTGCTCCGGCTGCCCGGTCAGACGATAGTGGCGTGCCAGGGCGGTTGCGGCGCGTCGACGCACCGAAGGATCGCGTTCGTCTTCCAGCGCCAGCCGATAGCAGCCGGCGGCGGTCTCCACCTTCCCGCGGACGTCTAATAGTCGGCCCAATCCGAACCAGTCCACCACGACGGGGGTGCGATCGGGCCGGGCGAGGAGTTCGCCGGCGAGGCCGTGCAATGCCACCAGCGAGAGAATGTCCTGCGCGTTGTGGGCGAAGACCGGCTCGAGGACGTCGAAATCGCCGGTGTGGAGGAACTGCACGTAGAGCGACGGGATCACCCAGCCCGGCACGTCGATGAACCGTTCGACTTTCAGGATCATCTGCTCCAGCAAGGCCATGCTGTAACCGCCCAGTCTCCGGTACCAGAGCCGGCGCGCCAGGTTCATGACGTCCAGGTGTGACTCGGCCTCGATGTCCGCGCGCATGCGGCACAGGAGAAAGCGCGTCTGCAGCAGGGGCAGGTCGAAGCGGGTGCCGTTGAAGGTCACCAGGGCGTCGAAGCGGCGGAGGTGATCGCCGACACGCTCGAGCATGTCCGGCTCTGCGCCGAGATCACGGAGGAAGTACTGGGTGAGACACACGCAGCCGTCCCCGGCGGCCGCGATGCCGATGAGGAAGACGTAGGTACCGGTCCCGCCGGCGAGGCCCGTGGTTTCGGTGTCCAGCCAGGCGATAGAGTTCCCCTCCGGGCCGGCGGTGCGGCCGAGGTGGAGCGCGTCGCCCAGTGGGCGCAGGCCGTGGACGCGATCGAGCGGCCAGGAGTGGGTGCGGATATCGAAGCCGT